>DASYGK010000055.1:0-29947 GCA_035999905.1 Gaiellaceae bacterium
CACGGCTAGCCTTCGCGCATGTTCACGGGCATCGTGCGCGAGCGCGGCCGCGTCGCGGGGATCGACGGCGGCGCCGACGGCGTGCGCCTGCGGGTCGCGGCGCCCGAGACCGCCGAGGGCGTCGCGATCGGCGACTCGGTGGCGGTCTCGGGCGTCTGCCTCACGGTCGTCGCGCTCGGCGGCGGCGAGATCTCCTTCGACGCAGTGCCGGAGACGCTCTCGCGGACCGCGCTCGGACGGCTCGCCGCCGGCGACGACGTCAACGTCGAGCCTGCGCTCCGGGTCGGCGACGCGCTCGGCGGCCATGTCATGCAGGGCCACGTGGACGGCGTCGGCCGTGTCCGCTCGGTCGAGCCCGAGGGCGACGGTCGGCGCATCTGGCTCGACGCCGCGCCCGAGATCGTCCGCTACTGCGTCGAGAAGGGCTCGATCGCGGTCGACGGCGTCTCGCTCACCGTCGCCGCGCTCGACACCGCCGGCTTCGCGGTCGCGCTCATCCCGCACACGCTCGCGGAGACGACGCTCGGCTCGCTCGCCGCAGGCGATCCGGTCAATCTCGAGGTCGACGTGCTCGCGAAATACGTCGAACGCCTCGTGCCGCGCCTACCATGAGCAGGTGAGCACGATCGCCCGTGAGTTCGCCACCGTCGAGGAAGCGCTCGAGGACATTCGCGAGGGCAAGATGGTGGTCGTCGTCGACGCGGCCGACCGCGAGAACGAGGGCGACCTGACGATCGCCGCGCAATTCGCCACGCCCGACGCGATCAATTTCATGGCGAAGGAGGGACGCGGGCTCATCTGCCTGTGCCTCACCGGCGAGCGCTGCGACGAGCTCGGGCTGCGGATGATGACCGAGCACAACGAGACGCCGTACGGCACCGCCTTCACCGTGTCGATCGAGGCGCGCGAGGGCATCTCGACCGGCATCTCCGCACACGATCGCGCGCGCACGGTGCAGGTCGCGATCGACCCGTCGAAAGGCCCGGCCGACGTCGTGCAGCCGGGACACGTGTTCCCGCTGCGCGCGAAGCCGGGTGGCGTGCTGCAGCGCGCAGGACAGACGGAGGCGGCGATCGACCTCGCCCGGCTCGCGGGCCTCAACACGGCCGGTGTGATCTGCGAGGTGATGAAGGACGACGGCACGATGGCGCGGGTCCCCGATCTCGTCGACTTCTGCGCGAAGCACGAGCTGAAGCTCGTGACGATCGCCGACCTGATCGAGTACCGGCGCCGCCACGAGAAGCTCGTCGAGCGGCAGGCGTCCGTGCGCATGCCGACCGCGTACGGCGAGTTCACCGCGACGCTGTTCCGCGAGACGCTCACCGGCAAGCAGCACGTCGCGCTCGTGCACGGCGACGTCGACGGCGCGCAGGACGTCCTCGTGCGCGTCCATTCGGAATGCCTCACGGGCGACGTCTTCCATTCCCTGCGCTGCGACTGCGGCGACCAGCTCGACTCGGCGCTCACGCTGATCGGCGCCGAGCCGCAGGGCGTGCTCCTCTATATGGCGCAGGAGGGCCGCGGCATCGGCCTGCTCAACAAGCTCAAGGCCTACGAGCTGCAGGAGTCGGGGCTCGACACCGTCGACGCGAACCTCGCGCTCGGCTTCGCGGCCGACGAGCGGGAGTGGGGGATCGGCAACCAGATCCTCGCCGACCTCGGCCTCACGACCATCCGCCTGCTCACGAACAACCCGAAGAAGGTGTCGGGGCTCGAGGCCTTCGGGCTGAGGGTCACCGAGCAGGTGCCGATCGAGGTGCCGCCGAACGACGAGAACCGCCGGTATCTGGCCGCCAAGCGGGATAAGCTCGGGCACAGGCTCCACCACCAGGGGCTGAAGTTCGAACCGGAGGACGAGTGAGCGCACCCGAGTCATGGCCGGGCCAGAAGCCCGGAGCAGAGGACGAAGCCGTCGGCGGCTACGAGGACGTGGCCGCGGTCGAGCCCGACGAGGACGACGAGCCCGGCGAGCTCGAGGACGACGACGCCGACGAGAACGACGACGACGAGCGGGACGACGACACCGGCGAGCCGGAGCTTCGGCTCGCCGGGCACGCACCCGGCGACCTCGACATCCCCGACGACGTCGACGTGCTCGAGGGCGAGCCGCGCGGCGTGCGCCGCGGCGTCGGCATCGTCGTCTCGCGCTTCAACGGCGACGTCACGAACAAGCTGCTCGAGTCGGCGTTCGCCGAGCTCGACAAGGCCGGCGTCGGCCGCGACTCGATCACCGTCATGGCCGTTCCCGGCGCGTTCGAGCTGCCGCTCGGCGCGATGGCGCTCGCGAAGACGCGGCGCTACTCCTGCATCGTCGCGCTCGGCTGCGTGATCCGCGGCGAGACCGCCCACTTCGACTACGTCGCCGGCGAGGCCGCCTCGGGGCTCCAGCTCGCGGCGCTCGAGACCGGAGTCCCCGTCGCGTTCGGCGTCCTCACGGTCGACAGCCTCCAGCAGGCGATGAGCCGCGCCGGCAAGGGCGCCGAGGCCGTCCGCACGGCCCTCGAGATGGCGGATCTCTTCTCGCAGCTACGGGCTACCGCGAAGTCCCACTAGCCCCTTCCGCTACCATCCCGACCCGAGATGTCCAAGGTCTGCTCCATCTGCGGCAAGAAGCCCGGTTTCGGCAATCACCGGAGCCACTCGATGGTCGCCACGAAGCGGCGCTTCGACCCGAACCTCCAGCGCGTCAGGATCTTGCTCAAGGGCAAGGCGACCCGTGCCTACGTCTGCACGCGGTGCCTCAAGGCCGGCAAGGTCCAAAAAGCCGTCTAGCAAGGCTCCCCGCGCAACCCGGGCCGGCGTTTCGCGGTCCAATACGCACTGTGGAGGCCGAGCATGCGCTCCCGTCCCCGCTCGGTCGGATCACGATCTCGAGCGACGCGATCGCGCAGATCGTCGGCGAGACCGCGCGCGAGTGCTACGGCGTCGTCGGGATGGCCGCGCGCGGCCCGGTCGGCAAGCTGCTCGGCAAGCGCGAGCGGTCGACGCAGGGCATCCAGATCGCGCGTGACGGGAACGGCGGCGCGGGTGTCACGATCGACCTCCACGTCGTGGTCGAGTACGGTCTGAACCTGGCGGAGGTCGCGTCGACGATTCGCAATCGCGTCGCATACGAGGTCGGACGGCTGACGGGGCTTCCCGTACAGGCCGTCGAGGTGCACATCGACGACGTTCGGAGGAGCGAGTGACGCTGAACGGCGACCTCGAGGTCGTGCAGAAAGTCGTCGGGGCCGCGCTCGCGTCGCTCGAGGCGAACCGCGACCGCATCGACGACCTCAACGTCTATCCGGTGCCCGACGGCGACACCGGCACGAATCTGACGATGACGGTGCGCGCGGTCGTCGACGCCGTCGACGAGACGTCCGCGGCGAGCCGGCACTCGCTCGCGCGCGACGTCGCGCGAGGCGCGCTCATGGGCGCGCGCGGCAACTCCGGCGTGATCTTCTCCCAGATCGTGCGCGGCGCCGCCGACGTCCTCGGCGAGACGGCGGGGGAGACGATCGACGCCGCCGCGACCGCACGTGCGCTGCGCGGCGCGAGCGACGCGGCCTACCGCGCCGTCCGGCGACCCGTCGAGGGGACGATGCTCTCGGTGATCCGCGAGCTCGCGGAAGAGGCGGAGACGCGCGCGGCGGAGAGCCCCGAGCTCGGCGACCTGCTCGTCGACCTCGTCCGCCGCGGCGAGGAGGCAGTCGCGCGGACGCCCGAGCAGCTGCAGGTGCTGCGCGACGCAGGCGTCGTCGACGCGGGCGGCGCCGGGCTGCTCGAGCTCGTGCGCGGCGTCGCCGCCGCCGTGACCGGTGTGGAGATCCCGGAGCCGCCCGAGATCGAGTCGCAGCATGCGGGCATCGAGGCGATCCACCAGGAGCTCTCCCGCTATCGCTACTGCACCGTCTTCCTGATCGAGGGGACGAACCTCGACCGCGAAGCGCTCGAGCAGCAGCTCGAGCGGATCGGCGACTCGCTGCTCGTCGTCGGCGACGCGACCGCGATGAAGGTGCACGTGCACACCGACGACCCGGGTGCGGCGCTCTCGATCGGCATCGCCGCGGGCACGATCGACCGCGTCGAGATCGCGAACATGCACGAGCAGACGCAGCAGCGCGAGGAGCGTCTGCTTGCCGCCGTTCCCGATGCGCCGCGCGCGAAGACGGGCGTCGTCGCCGTCGTCGCCGGCGAAGGGAACCGCCGGCTCTTCGAGCAGCTTGCGCGCGACATCGGCCCGATCGAGCTCGTCGAGGGCGGTCAGACGATGAACCCGTCGACCGCCGACCTGCTCGCAGCCGTGCAGGCGCTCGACGCGGACGAAGCCGTGATCCTCCCGAACAACTCGAACATCGTGCTCGCCGCCGAGCATGCGGCGGCACACGCCGAGCGTCCGGTCGAGGTCGTTGCGGTCGACTCGATCCCCGGCGGTCTCGCTGCGATGATCTCGTTCGACGGCACGCGCACGGCGGCCGAGAACGCGGCCGACATGCGCGAGGCGGTCGCCGCGGTGACGACCGGCGAGGTGACGATCGCCTCGCGCGACGTGCAGATGAACGGCATTGCGATCCGCAAGGGCGACTGGCTCGGGCTCCTCGCCGGAGAGCCGGTCGCGGGCGGGGAGAGCTTCGACGACGTCGCCGGCGCCGTGGTCGACGGGCTGCTCGCGCAGCGGCGCGACCTGCTGACCGTGCTCGTCGGCGCCGACCGGCCGCCGCTCGACGGCCTGCTGGAGCGCGTTTCCGCGTCCCACCCCGACGTGGAGGTCGACGTGCAGCAGGGCGGCCAGCCGCACTATCACCTTCTGCTTTCCGCCGAGTAGAGTCGGCTGCCTATGGGGCGGCCGATCCGGATCCTGCTCGTCGAGGACAACAGGGTGTTCCGAGAGGCCCTCGAGCTGCTGCTCGGGCTGCGCGCCGACATCGAGATCGTCGCGGCCGTCGGCGACGGGGGTCACGCCGTCGAAGCGGCCGTCGAGCACCGGCCCGACGTCGTGCTGATGGACTACCGGCTGCCGGGCCTCGACGGCGTGCAGGCGACGGCCGCCGTGCTCGAAGCGTGTCCGGACGTCGCGGTCGTCTGCCTCACCGCATCCGCGAACGCGCGCGAGATCGAAGCGCTCTACGAGGCCGGGGCCGCAGCGTGCCTCACGAAGGACCAGGAGCTCGACGAGATCGTCGACGCGATCAAGCACGCATCGAACCGGGCCGGCGCGAACGGCGCGTGAACCTCACGGCCGCCAACACCGCGATCGTGCTCGACTCGACCGCAGACTTCCCGGACGCAGCGCAGCACTTTCCGAACTGGCGGGTCGTTCCGCTGTACGTCAACTTCGGCACCGAGAGCTTCCGCGACGGCGTCGACCTCACGGCCGACGCGTTCTACGCGCGTCTCAAGGCATCGACCGACTTTCCGACGACGTCGCAGCCGACGCCGGGCGACTTCCTCGCGTGCTACGAGGAGCTCGCCCGCTACGAGCGGATACTCTCGCTGCATCTCGCGGCCAATCTGTCGGGCACGTTCCAGAGCGCGAGCACAGCGGGAGCGGAGCTCGGCGACGGCCGGGTGCGGACGATCGACACGGAAACCGCGTCGGCGGGGATCTCGATGCTCGCGCACGCGATCCAGCGGCGGCTCGAGCGCGGCACCACCGACGAGGAGGTCGACGCCCTCGTCGAGCGCTACAAGCGCGAGCACGGCCTCCTCTTCACCGTCGACACGCTCGAGTTCCTCGCGCGCGGCGGACGCATCGGGCGAGCGAAGGCGTTCGCGGGCGAGCTGCTGCACGTGAAGCCGATCCTCTCGATCCGCAACGGCGAGGTGATTCCGATCAAGCGGGTGCGCGGAGCCCGCAAGGCGTTTCAGGAGTTCGTCGACGCCCTCGAGTCGGAGACGACCGGCGATCCGGGGCTTCGCGTCGGCGTCGCGCACGCGGCCGCGCCGGAGCGCGCGGCCGAGCTCGAGAAGATGGTGCGCGATCTGAGGCCGCAGGCGACGCTCGAGGTCGTGACGTCCCTCGGTGCCGTGATCGGTGCGCACGCCGGGCCGGGAACCGTCGGCTTCTTCTGGTTCACCGACGATGTCATCCGGTCCGGGTCCTAGACTCGCGACATCCTGTCTGCGCGGATGACAACGATGCCCCGTCATACGGGGTTCGCAAGCTTGGACCAGCCGAGCGCGTGGCCGGCGACGCCGCGACGGCCGCGCCCGCAGCGGCTCGACGCCCAGCTCGACACGCTGCCGGGCGTCGGGCCGACGGTGAAGCGCAAGCTCGCGAAGCTGGGGCTCGAGACCGTGCGCGACCTGCTCGAGCACAGGCCGCGCCGCTACGAGCCCGCCGTCCCCGAGGTGAAGATCGCCGCGCTCCGCGGCGACGACGAGGTGGCGATCGCCGGCGACGTGCTGAACGTCAGCTCGCGGCGGCGCGGCCGGCTCACGATCGTCACGGTCCGCGTCGACGACGGGACCGCCGCGGTGAACGCGACGTTCTTCAACCAACCGTGGCTTGCGCAGCAGCTCGTGCCGGGCGTCCACATCCGCCTGCGCGGCAAGCCCGGGCCGCGCGGCTTCACCGTCAAGGAGCACGATCTCGGCGGCGGTGAGGCGACCGCCGACTTCGCGCCGGTGTATCCCGCCGGCGAGGAGCTGACGCCGAAGAAGATCCGCGCGCTCGTCGCCGCCGCGCTGCCGCACGCGCACGACTACTTCGACCCGCTGCCTGCCGACGTGCGCGTGCGCGAGCAGCTGCCGTTGAAGTCGGACGCGCTCGCGGTCGTGCACCATCCCGCGTCGCCGGAGGAGGCGGAGACAGGGCGCACGAGGCTCGCGTTCGAAGAGCTCCTGCTGCTGCAGATCGGGATCGCCCGCCGCGCGGCGGAGCGTGAGCGGACGCTGGCACCGTCGCTCGGCGAGCCCGGCGAGCTGATCGAGCGGTATCGCAAGACGCTGCCCTTCGCGCTGACGCCGTATCAGGAGCAGGCGATCCGTGAGCTCGACGGCGATCTCGCGCGCACGGCGCCGATGCAACGGCTGTTGCAGGGCGACGTCGGCTCCGGCAAGACGGTCGTCGCGCTCTATGCGCTGCTGCGCGCCGTCGAGCATGGGCGGCAGGGCGCGCTGATGGCTCCGACCGAGACGCTGGCCGAGCAGCACTTCCTCACGATCGCCGACCTCTGCCAGCAGCTCGGGGTGACCTGCGCGCTCCTGACGAGCGCATCGCGCAAGCGCGAGCGCGAGCTCGCGCAGAACGTCGACGTCGTCGTCGGCACGCACGCGCTCATCCAGGAGGGAGTCGAGCTACGCGACCTCGCGGTCGCCGTCGTCGACGAGCAGCACCGCTTCGGCGTCGAGCAGCGGAAGGCGCTCACGCAGGGACGCGCGCCGCACGTCCTCCACATGACCGCGACGCCGATCCCTCGCACGCTCGCGCTCACCGTCTACGGCGACCTCGCCGTGTCGGAGATCGCGAAGCCGCCCGCGTCGCGCAAGCCGATCGTCACGAGCTGGATCACCGAGGACAAGGCATCCGAGGCGTACACGCGGCTGACGCGCCTGCTGCGCGACGGCCGCCAGGCGTACGTCGTCTGCCCGCTCGTCGAGGCATCCGAGACGACCCTCGCGCGCGCCGCAGAAGAGGAGGCCGACCGGCTGCGCCGCGCGGAGCTGCGCGACTTCGCGGTCGGATGCATGCACGGCCGCATGAAGCCGCCGGAGCGCCGCGAGCTGATGGCGCGCTTCAAGTCGGGTGAGCTCGACGTGCTCGTCGCGACGACGGTGATCGAGGTCGGCGTCGACGTGCCGAACGCGACGGTGATGATCGTGCAGGAGGCCGACCGGTTCGGCCTCGCGCAGCTGCACCAGCTGCGCGGCCGCGTCGGGCGCGGCGCGGAGCAGTCCTATTGCCTGCTCGTGTCGCGCGCGAAGGACGAGCTGACCGAGACGGCGCAGAAGCGGCTCGAGGCGCTCGTCGCGTCGACGGACGGCTTCGAGCTCGCGGAGGTGGACCTCGACCTGCGCGGCGGCGGCGCGTTCCTCGGCACGCGGCAGTCGGGGATCTCCGACCTGCGCTTCGCCCACATCCGCCGCGACCGCCAGCTGCTCGAGCGCGCACGCACCGTGTCACGCGAGCTCGACGTCACGCCTGGGCCGCTGCTCGATGCGGTCGACGCGCTGTTCGCCGGCGCCGACGTCGCGGCTTAGTAGCGCCGTCCGCCGTCCGTCCCCTTGGACTTCCGCATGCGGCGGATGTACACGGAGACGAGGAAGGCGACCGCGAGCGCGTAGAAGATCCCGTTGAGCCAGTGACCGCTCGTGAAGTACCAGAGGCCGATGCCGGTCTCGACCGCGCCGATCAGGCCGAGCACCTGGTTCTGACGCGAGAGGGCCTGCATCCCCTCAGTGTGCCTGCGATTCGGCGCCGCCGTGCGCGGCCGGCCGTCTGACCTGCGAGGAATCGCCGTCCGGATGATGGCGGCGGCAGACCGGGTGGCCGTGGTCGGGGTGCGGATGCCAGGAGAGGCGCCAGCAGCGCTGGACGTGGCAGTTGTGGTGATGCCACCAGACGAGCCCCGCGGCGAGGATCGGGCTGCCGGAGCCGATTCCGCTCCAGAACTGGTAGCCGTTGCCTTTCAGCGGGTCGAGCCAGTCGAGCACGGCGCTATTTTCGGTGCCGTACCGGACGGCTCGACCCGCCGAGGGCGGGCTACGAGACGGTGAGGTAGCCCGACATGCCCGCGTCCTCGTGCCCGGGGACGGAGCAGTAGTAGTGGTAGCGGCCCTTCTTGAGGGTCACGGTCACGCTCGTCGTGCCGGCTGCGATCGTCTTCGTGCCGCCGAACTCCTTCTCTCCGATCTCGAGGCGCACGTTGTGCTTGAGCGGGGAGAGGTTCGTGAAGACGAGCTTGATCCTGCCTGCCTTCGCGGACAGCTTCTTCGTGTTGTACGCGAGCCCGGTCTTCACGGCGGTGAGATGGACGATGCTCATGCTCGTGCGGTTCGACGCGAGCGCGCCGGTCGCGAGCGTGGCGGCCACCGCCGAGAGGGCGGCGAGTGCGATCAGGGCATGCAACGACTTCCTCAAGAGAGGTCCTTTCGTCGGGATCAGAGTGCAGGCGCACGCGAAGCGCGCCGCGCGTACGCCAATCTACTGGCACCTCCATGAAAATCGCATGAGCGCTTCTCTCGGACCCCGCACGCACGTCGGTGCGTACTAGGAGCATGAATCGCGCCGAGTTCCTCCTTGTCGCCGCCGCGGCGCCGTTCGCGCTGCGTTCTCCGCTGCCCGCGCTCGCGTTCACGACCATGGACGACGAGGCGCACATCGCCGTCGTCGACATGACGAGCGGTGCGATCCATTCGCGCATCGCGACGCGGCCGGGGCCGCGCAGCATCGAGAGCACGGGCGACGCGGCGGTCGTGGCGCACTGGGACCTCGGCGAGCTGACCGTCCTCGACGCACGGAAGCTCGCAGTGCGGCACGTGGTCGCCGGCTTCGATCAGCCGCGCTACACCGCGGCCTCGCCGAACGGGCGCCATGCGTTCGTCACCGACTCGGGCCGCGTCGACGTCGCGACCGTCGACGTCGTTCGTGGTGTCGTCGTCGCGCGCCTGAAGCTGTGGCAGTGGCCGCGGCACGTCTCGCTCGCACCGGACGGAAGGACGCTCTGGGTCGGGCTCGGCACGGCGTCGCGCGAGCTCGCGGTCGTCGATGTCTCCGATCCGCTCCGGCCGCGCCTCCACGGGCGCGTGCGTCCGCCGTACCTCGTGCACGACGTCGGGTTCGCGCCGGGCGGCGGCCGCGTCTGGGTCACCTCGGGCGACGCCGGCACCGTCGGGATCTACTCGACGCGCGGGACGCTGCTCCATCGGCTGCCGGCGGACGGCGCTCCGCAGCACGTCACGTTCCTCCACGGTCGCGCGTACGTGACGAGCGGCGCGGCCGGGACGCTCCGCGTTTACGACGAGCCCACCGCGCGGCTGCTGCACACGACTGCGATCCCCGTGGGCTCCTACAACGTGCAGTTCGCGGTGGGCCGGGTGCTCACGCCGTCGATCAACACGGGAACGCTCTGCGTCCTCGACGCGGCCGGCGGCCTGCGCCTGCGCGTGCACGTCGGCTCGGCGTCGCACGACGCCTGCCTCGCCCGCGCGTAACCTCTCGGCCATGCGGATCATCGCCGGCTCGAAGCGGGGCCACACGATCCACGCGCCGCGCGGGCTCGAGACCCGCCCGACCTCCGACCGCGTGCGCGAGAACGTCTTCAACATCCTCGGCCCGATCGACGGCGCTCACGTGCTCGACCTCTACGCCGGCTCCGGTGCGCTCGGTCTCGAGGCCCTCTCCCGCGGTGCCGCGCGCGCGGTCTTCGTCGAGCTCGACGGCGCCGCCGTCCGGGCGATCGAGCAGAACCTCGACAAGCTGCGCCTCACCGGAACGGTGCTCCGCCGCGACGCCGTCAGCGCGCTCGCGCAGGAGGCGAGCTCCGGCAGGAAGTACGATCTCGTCCTCGTCGACCCGCCCTACGGCATGTACACCGACCTCCAGCCCCAGCTCGCCCGCTATCTCCCGGCCGTGCTCGCCGGCGACGGCGTGCTCGTCGTGGAGACCGACGCGCGCGTCGAGCCGGAGCTGCCGCTGCCGCAGCGCACGAGCCGCAAGTACGGCCAAGCGCGCGTGACGGTGTTCGAGGCCGCACGATGATCACCGCGATCTGCCCCGGCTCGTACGACCCCGTGACGAACGGGCACCTCGACGTGATCGGACGTGCGGCGGGCATCTTCGACCGCGTCGTCGTCGGCGTCGTCGGCAGCCCGCACCACAAGCAGCCGATGTTCACGATCGAGGAGCGCGTCGCGTTCCTGCACGATGCGCTGGCGAATCTCTCGAACGTCGAGATCGACGTCTTCCGCGAGCTCGTCGTCGACTTCGCGCACAAGTGGGACGCGAAGGCGATCGTCAAAGGGCTGCGCGTGATCTCCGACTTCGAGTGGGAGTTCCAGATGAACCAGCTCAACCGCCACCTCGCGCCCGACATCGAGACGATGTACGTGATGGCGAGCCCCCAGGTCAGCTTCGTCTCCTCGAGCGGCGTGAAGGAGATCGCCGCGTTCGGCGGCGACGTGTCCGCGCTCGTCCCGGAGCCGGTCGCGCGCCGGTTCAAGGAGCTCTTTCCGGACGGCCGCCCGGGCACACCCGAGAATCCGGGCGAATGAACGTCACGACGCCGGACGGGCGGACGCTGCACGTGCACGAGGGCGGCGACCTGGACGGCTTCCCCGTGTTGATGCACCACGGCTCGCCGTCGGACGGCTCGCTGTATGCGCCGCACGTCGTCGATGCGCGCGCGCACGGCATCCGGTTGCTCGGCTACGACCGCCCGGGATACGGCGGCTCGAGCCCCGCGCCCGGACGGAACGTCGCGGCCGCGGTGCGCGACGTCGAGACGATCCTCGACGCGCTCGACATCGAGCGGTGCGCGAGCTGGGGCATCTCCGGCGGTGGACCGCACGTGCTCGCATGCGCCGCGCTCCTTCCCGACCGGATCGCGGCGGCCGCCAGCCTGGCCGCGGTCGCGCCGTACGACGCCGACGGGCTCGACTGGACGGAGGGAATGGGAGAAGGGAACGTCGCCGAGTTCGACGCGACGCTCGCCGGCCGCGAAGCGCTCGTTCCGTTTCTCGAGGCCGAAGCGGCCGCGATGCGCGGCGCGGATGCGGTGGAGATGCAGGCCGTGCTCGCGTCGCTGCTGACGCCGGTCGACGCGGCTGCGCTGACGGGCGAGCTAGCCGAGTACTTCGTCTCCTCGACGGCGACGGCGCTCGCCCCCGGCATCGAGGGCTGGCTCGAGGACGACTTCGCGTTTCTCGCGCCGTGGGGATTCGACCCGGCCGACGTCCGCGCGCCGCTGCTCCTGTGGCACGGCGCGCACGACCGCTTCGTGCCGCTCGCGCACGGCCGCTGGCTCGCCGATCGCATTCCCGGGGCCGACGTGCGCCTGAGCGACGAGGACGGGCACCTGACCCTCGAGGTACGCCGGATCCCCGAGGTGCACCGCTGGCTCCTCGACCGGGCCGGGGCCTGATGGAGGACCTCTCCGGCCACCGGCGAAGAAGCCGAGGCTAGACTTCCCGCATGGACGTCCTCGTACTCATCGACAAGCTCGACGACCTCGTGCACAACGCGAAGGCCGTCCCCCTCACCGATCAGGTGCGGATCGACCGCGAGGAGATCTACGACATCCTCGACCAGATGCGCGCGACGATCCCGGAAGAGATCAAGCAGGCGCGCTGGATCGTGAAGGAGCGGCAGGAGATGCTCGCCGAGGCGAAGCGCGAAGTCGACCGGCTCCTCGCGGAAGCACGCGAGCAGGCGGTGCGCGAGGCGTCGCAGACCGAGATCGTGAAGATCGCGGAGCATCAGGCGCAGGACATCGTCGACGACGCACGCCGGCAGGCGCGCGAGACGCGGCTCGAGATGGAGGACTGGGCCGACGGCATCCTCTCGACGCTCGAGGTCAATCTCGACAAGTTCCTCTCCGCGGTGAAGCGCGGCCGTGAGCGGTTGCACGAGCGCTCGCAGGAGACGGTCGTTGCGGGCATCGGCCCGAGCGACGGCTCCGGCGACGACCTCGGGTACTAGAACGACGCCGCACTCGCGCCGCCGCAAGATCGTCGACTGGGTGGTGACGCTCGCCGTTGCGGGCATCGTCGTGCTCGGCGTCGAAGTCGAGGTCGCGCAGCCGTTTCGCGTGCCGACGGCGTCGATGGAGCCGACGCTCCTCTGCGCGCGGCCGGGCGAAGGCTGCACCGCACGATTCAACGACCGCGTGCTCGTCGCGAAGATCGTCTACCGGTTCCGCAATCCGCAGCGCGGCGAGATCGCCGTCTTCACCGCGCCGCCCGAGGCGAAGGTCAAGTGCACCGAGGGCGGCACGTATCTGAAGCGCGTGATCGGCATCCCCGGGGACGTCGTCTCGGAGAAGGACGGCTTCTTCTATCTCAACGGCCGCAAGCTCTCCGAGCCGTATGTCCCGTTCCTCAGCCGCGACGCGGTCACGCACGCGTGGCCGAAGCTCGGCCCGAACCAGTACTTCATGATGGGCGACAACCGGATCGGCTCGTGCGACTCGCGCGCGTGGGGGCCGGTGTTGCGCTCGGCCTTCATCGGCCCGGTCGTCGCGACGTACTGGCCGCCGACGCGCTGGACGATTCGCTAGCGATCGCGTACTCGACGCCCATGTCGTGCGCGAGCTCGGCGAACGCCTGCGCCGCCGCCGACCGGTAGCGGTCGCGGTGCCAGACGATCGCGATGTCGCGCGGCGGGATGCGCGTGCCGAACGGCAGCGCGACGAACGACGGATTGCGCGGGTTGACGACGAGCCGCGGGACGACCGCGACGCCGAGGCCTTCCGCGACGAGGCCGAGCAGCGTGCCGTTGTCGTCGGTCCGGAAGACGACGTTGAGGTCGGGCACGCGTCCGCGCAGGTACGTCTCCGGCTCGCCGGTGCTGCGCCAGCCGATCAGCGGCACGCCGGCGAGCTCGCGGAGCGGCGGCGCCGACTCGCGTGACGCGAGCTCGGAGCCGGCGGCGACGAGGAGCACGTACGGATCGCGCAGGACCTCCTCCGACTCGAACGGGCCCTCGGGCAGCGGAAGGTCGGCGAACGTGAGGTCGAGCGCGCCGTGCTCGAGCATCCGCAGCAGGTCGGCAGCGTCCGTCTCCTCGTCGACCTGGATCTCGACGCGCGGCCACGCCTCGCGGAAGCGGCGAAGGAGCGCGGGCAGGATGCGCGCGCCGACGCTCTGGTAGATCCCGACGCGCAGCGGGCCTGCGGCTCCCTCGGCGAGCGCCGCCATGTCGGCCTTCGCCGCGTCGATCTGAGCGACGATCGCGTCCGCGTGGCGCAGGAGCAGGCGGCCGGCGTCGGTGAGGTCGATCTTCCGCGGCCCGCCCGGGCGGTCGACGAGCCGCTGGCCGACGACCTTCTCGAGCTGCGCGATCTGCTGGCTCACGGCCGACTGCGTGTAGCCGAGCTCGCGGGCCGCCGCGTTGAACGAGCGGTGGCGCCCGACCGCCTCGAGGGCGGCCAGATGGCGCAGCTCGACGCCTCTCCATCTATCAGGTTCCATGATCGATACGAATCTTAACTCGATTTGTCCTAATCAAAGGGGCGAGGCACTCTGGAGACATGAGGCTCGCGCTGTCACTCGTCACCGTCTATCTCGTCTGGGGCTCGACGTATCTCGCGATCGCGGTCGCGAACCGGACGCTGCCGCCGTTCCTCATGCTCTCCGTCCGCTTCCTCATCGCGGGCGCGCTCCTGTACGGCTGGACGGCGTGGCGCGGCGACCTCGCGGCCGAGCGTCCGGGCCGCAGCCAGTGGCGCGCCGCGGCGACGGTCGGAGGGCTCCTGCTCGTCGTCGACACCGGCGGCGTCGCGTGGGCCGAGCTGCGCGTCCCCTCCGGGAGCGCTGCGCTCCTCGTCGCGACCGTGCCCGTCTTCATCGCCGTGCTCGACCGCCTCTGCTTCGGGATCCGCCTCGGCTTCGGCGCCGTCGCGGGGATCTCGATCGGGCTCGTCGGCGTCGCGCTGCTCGTCGGGCCGAGCGGCTCCCTCGACGTGCTCGGCTCCACCGTGATCCTGCTCGCCTCGCTCGCCTGGGCGGGAGGCTCCGTGTACGCGCGCGTCGCGCCTCTCCCGAAGGCGCCGCTCGTCAGCGCCTCGCTGCAGATGCTCACTGCGGGCGCGATGCTCGCGGTGGTCGGCGCCGCGACCGGCGAGCTCTCCCGCGTGCACCCCGGGCGGATCTCGGCCGCGTCGCTCGGCGCGGTCGCGTTCCTCGTCGTCTTCGGCTCGCTCGTCGCGTTCACCGCGTACGCGTGGCTGCTGAAGAACGCGTCGTCGTCGCTCCTCTCGACCTACGCCTACGTGAATCCTGCGGTCGCGGTCTTCCTCGGCTGGGCGTTCGCCGGCGAGCACGTCGGGGGCAAGGAGATCGCGGCGGGCGTCGTGATCCTCTCCTCGGTCGCGCTCCTCGTCTTCGGGCGCGGGCCGCGCGCCGCCGCCGAGCCGATCGCCGAGTCGCTCGCGCCCTACATCCGGCGCAAGGACGCACAGATCACGCAGTTCCCGCGCGCGGTGCCGCGGCTCTCCGAGCTTCCCCGCATGGCCGCCTGACCGAGCTGGACGCCCGCGCTACGGTGGTCACATGACCACGTTCGCGCTCCGGCAGCTCAAGCTCCGCACCGGCGAGCAGTTCGAGGACGAGGTCGAGATCGACCTCGAGCCGCTGCTGCTCGGCGGCCAGGAGTACGAGCCGGTGCCGCCGGCGGCGCCGGCGCGCCTGACGGTGACGAAGGCCGCGACGGGAAGCATGTACGAGCTCGCGTTCCGCGTCGAGCTGCACGGGCCGTGCTTCCGCTGCCTCGCGGACGCGAAGCTCGCGCCGTCGATCCGGGCGCGCGAGTACCACGCGACGAAGGCAGGCGACGAGGAGCTGCGGTCGCCGTACGTCGGCGACGAGGCGCTCGACCTGTCGGCGTGGGCGCGCGACGCGATCGCGCTCGCGTTGCCCGACAAGATCCTCTGCCGCCACGACTGCGCCGGCCTCTGCCCGACCTGCGGCAAGGATCTGAACGTCGAGCCGCACGCCCACGAGGAGACCGTCGCGGACTCGCGCTGGTCCGCGCTCGAGGCGCTTCGCGAGGACTAACCCGTATCGATCGCCGACATGTCGGCGTAACGGTCGCCGGAGGCGGCGCCGCGCGGGAAGAACGTGTCGAGCTGCTCGAGCTCGTCCGCCGTCAGCTCGATCTCCGACGCCGCGACGTTCTCCTCGAGATAGCTCCGGCGCTTCGTGCCCGGGATCGGTACGACGTCGTCGCCCCGGGAGAGCACCCACGCGAGCGCGAGCTGCCCCGCCGTGACGTCCTTCTCCGCGGCGAGCTCCTCCACGCGCGCGACGAGCTCGAGATTCCGCTGGAAGCTCTCGCCCTGGAAGCGAGGATGGTGCTTGCGGAAATCGTCGTCGTCGAAGTCGTCCGGCGAGCGGAAGCGCCCGGTGAGGAAGCCGCGCCCGAGCGGGCTGTACGCGACGAACCCGATCCCGAGCTCACGCGTCGCGGCGAGGATCCCGTCCTCCGGGTCGCGCGACCAGAGCGAGTACTCGCTCTGCAGGGCGGTGATCGGATGCACCGCGTGCGCGCGCCGGATCGTGTCCGGCGCAGCCTCCGACAGCCCGAGGTGCCGCACCTTGCCCTCCGCGACGAGCTCCGCCATCGCGCCGACCGTCTCCTCGATCGGCACGGTCTTGTCGACGCGGTGCTGGTAGTAGAGGTCGACGTGGTCGACGCCGAGCCGTGCGAGCGAGGCCTCGATCGCCTCGCGCACGTACTCGGGCCGCCCGCTGATGCTGCGTTGCCCATCCTTGAAGACGTTGCCGAACTTCGTCGCGAGGACGACCTCGTCCCGCCGGCCGGCGATCGCGCCGCCGACGAGCTTCTCGTTCTCTCCGGCGCCGTAGACGTCGGCGGTGTCGAGGAACGTGACGCCGAGGTCGAGCGCCCGGTGGATCGCCGCGACCGACTCCTCGAGATCGGTCTCGCCGTACCAGGCCGACATCCCCATGCAGCCGAGGCCCTGCGCCGAGACCTCGAGCCCCTGTCCGAGCGTGCGCGTGTCCACGGCCCCGACCGTACCCGCAGACGGGACTTCCATGCGGCATGGCTATACTGGCCGCCGATCATGGCTGTCCCCAAGCGGAAAACCTCCAAAGCGCGCCGCGACAAGCGCCGCGCGACGCATGCGATCACGGCCGCGAAGGTCAACGTCTGCGCCACGTGCGGACAGCCGAAGCGCCCGCATCACCTCTGCCCGACCTGCGGAACGTACAAGGGTCGCGAGGTCGAGCCGCTGCGCATCGACGCACCGTAGGGGCCTTTCGCCGTGGCGAGGATCGCGGTCGACGCGATGGGTGGCGACCGCGGCGCAGCCGAGATCGTCGCCGGAGCCCTCGAGGCGCGCGCCGACGGCATCGAGCCGGTCCTCTTCGGCAGCCCGGGCCTCGAGACGCACGGCCTCGAGCTGCGCGAGACGACGGAGGAGATCGGCATGCACGAGAAGCCGGCCGAAGCCGTTCGCTCGAAGCCGGACAGCTCGCTCGTCGCCTCCGTCCGCGCCGTCGCAGCGGGGGAGGCCGACGCCGTCGTCTCCGCCGGGAACACCGGCGCGATGCTCGCCGCCGGCCTGCTCGAGCTGCGGAGGCTCCCGGGCGTGATGCGGCCTGCGATCGCCGTGCCGATCCCGAGCAAGCGCGGCCCCTCGGTTCTCATCGACGCCGGCGCGAACGCCGACGCGCGACCCGAGCACCTGCTCCAGTTCGCGACGATGGGCGCGGTCTTCGCGCAGGAGATCCTCGGGATCGCGAGCCCGCAGGTGCGTCTCCTCTCGATCGGCGAGGAAGCGGAGAAGGGCAATCAGCTCGCGCTCGACGCGCATGCGCTGCTCGCCGCGAGCGACCTCGACTTCGCCGGCAACGCGGAAGGGCGCGACATCCTCGTCGGCGCGGCCGACGTCCTCGTCACCGACGGCTTCACCGGGAACGTCGCGCTGAAGACCGTCGAGGGCACGATCCGGACGCTGCTCGAGGCGCTGCGCGAGGAGATCACCGCGACGACGACAGGGAAGATCGGCGGCCTGCTGATCCGCCCCGCATCCCGCCGGCTGCGCCACCGGCTCGATCCGGACACCTACGGCGGCGCCTACCTGCTGGGCCTGCGCGGCCTCGCGGTGATCGCGCACGGCAACTCGTCCCGCACGGCGATCGCGAACGCGATCCGCCTCGCGGCCCGCGGCGTCGACCACGACGTCGTCGGCCGGCTCGCAGCCCGGATGCCCCAGCGGGCCCAGGCTGTATGATCGGCCGGATTTTCAACCCCCCAATGAACAAATGAGGTGACATGGCAGCGTCGCGCGAGGAAGTCTTCGAGCGTGTGAAGGAAGTCCTGACGGAACAGCTCGGGATCGAAGAGGCCGACATCACGGAAGAGGCCTCGTTCCAGGAGGACCTCGACGCAGATTCGCTCGACCTCGTCGAGCTGATCATGGAGCTCGAGGATCAGTTCGGGATCAAGATCTCGGACGAGGACGCCCAGAAGATCACGACTGTCGGCCAGGCTGTCGACTACGTCTCGTCGCACCAGTAGCGGCGAGACGGACGGTCGACAGCTCGCGGCGCTGATCGACGCGCTGCCGCCCGAGCGGGCGGCGACCGCGTTCACGCACGCCTCGTGGGCGGCCGAGCGGATCCAGTCGTACGAGCGGCTGGAGTTTCTCGGCGACAGCGTCCTCGAGCTGGCCGTCGCACACGAGCTCTACGCGCGCTACCCCGACTTCTCGGAGGGACGGCTCGCGAAGATCCGCTCGCACGTCGTCTCACGTGCGAGCTGCGCCGTCGTCGCCCGTGAGCTCGAGCTCGGCCCGCGACTCGTCGAGCACAACGACGGCCTCCAGGCCGAGGAGCTCGAACGGCTTGCGAAGAACAAGAATGTGCTCGCCGCGCTGCTCGAAGCGGCGCTCGGCGCGCTCTTCCTCGAGCACGGCTTCGCGCCGATCGAGGACGCCGTGGTCGGCGCCTTTGCGGCTCGCATCGACTACGCACTCAACACACACGTCGACCACAAGACGGAGCTGCAGGAGGCGCTCGCGCGCACCGGGCGGCAGGTCGCCTACGTCGTGCTCTCGGCCGAGGGGCCGCCGCACGAGCGCCACTTCACCTGCGCGGCGGTCGTGGACGGCGAGGAGCTCGGCACCGGCTCCGGCCGCTCGAAGAAGGCGGCCGAGCAGGAAGCCGCCCGCGGTGCGCTCGAGCAGATCGCTGCGGAGCCCTCAGCCGAGTAGCGCCCGGTGGAGCTCCTGCGTCGGGCTGCTCGGCGCGATCCCGAGCTCCTCCCGGAGGAGCACGCGCAGGCGCTCGTACTCGCGCAACGCCTCGGCCACGTTGCCCTCCGCCGCGAGCGCGGAGATCAGGATGCGCCAGCCCGACTCGCGATACGGCTCCTGCGCGCACAGCTTGCGCCCGGCGCGAACCGCGGCGGCGAGCTCCGTGCCGCCCACGCCGAGTGTCGCGGCGCCGTACGCCTCGAGCGCCCGGAGGCGCAACTCCGCGAGCCGGCGCCGTTCGTCCCCGAGCCACGTCGTGTCCTCGCCCGGCAGCAGCGGGCGTGACGCCGCGAAGAGCGCGACCTGCGCCGGTCCCCACGCGCGCGCGAATGCACCCTGCGCGATCGCCGACTCCGCGCGATGAACGGCGTCCGCTACCGCCTCGACGTCGACCCAGCTCCGGCCCGGCAGCGTGAGGCGCGCACCGTCGATCGGAAGCACGCGCCGCAGCTTCGAGAGGAGCGGCGCGAGGCCACCGTCGCGCCCGTCGGGCCAGAGCGCCTCGACGAGCTCGTCGCGCGTGACCGCGCGCAGGCGGTTCAGGGTCAGGTAGGCGGCAAGCAGGCGTCCCTGGCGTCCCGGCAGGCGATCCTCGACCCGCGTGCCGTCGACGACGATCGCGAGGGCTCCGCAGAGCTGGATCTTGATCGGCGTCAACCTTGCTCCAAGATAATCCCAAGGCTCGTCTTCTACAAAGGAGCTGTCATGGCCAAGCAGATCACGTGCGAGTGCGGGTACGTCGCCGGCGGCGACACCGACGACGAGGTGGTCGAGCTCATCCGCGGACATATGGCGAGCGACCATCCGCAGCTGCTCGAGACGATCACACGCGACGATCTGCTGGGCTGGATCGAGGAGACCTAGGAGGCGCGAGATGACCGCTACGACATTCGACCCGCAGGCTTACAAGGAGACGACCCGGCAGCAGTGGCAGGACACCGCCGAGGCGTGGCATCGCTGGGGCGCAGTGCTCGAGGAGTGGCTCGGCGATGCGACCGAGACGATGCTCGACCTCGCCGGGATCGAGCCCGGCGGCCGCGTGCTCGACATCGCAGCAGGGGCGGGCGGGCAGACTCTCGCAGCGGCGCGCCGTGTCGGGCCGGCCGGTGCCGTGCTTGCGACCGACATCTCATCGAACATCCTCGAGTTCGCCGCCGCCGAGGCGCGGCGCGCCGGGCTCGCGAACGTCGCCGTCCACACCGTGGACGGCGAGTCCCTCGACGTCGAGCCCGGGTCGTTCGACGCGGCGATCTCCCGCGTCGGGCTCATCTACTTCCCGGATCGCGCCGCGGCGCTCGCAGGTCTCCGCGCCGCGCTGCGCCCGGGCGGCCGCTTCGCCACGATCGTCTACTCGACGCCCGAGCGGAACGGCTTCTTCTCCGTGCCCGTGGGCATCATCCGCCGCCGCGCCGGGCTGCCCGCACCCGCGCCGGGCCTGCCGGGCCCGTTCAGCCTCGGGTCGCCCGGCATTCTCGAGGCGGAGCTGGAGGCGGCAGGCTTCGCGGACGTCGTCGTGCGGGCCGTCGCGGCGCCGGTGCGGCTCGCGTCCGCCGCGGAGTGCGCCCGCTTCGAACGCGAGTCGTTCGGCGCGCTGCACCAGATGCTCGCCGGGCTTCCGGAGGACGAGCGGGCGTCGGCCTGGGACGAGGTGGAATCGGCGCTGGCGCAGTTCGAGGGCCCCGACGGATTCGTCGGCCCGTGCGAGCTGCTCGTCGCCGGGGCGACGAAGCAGGGGTAGACCCGGCGAGATCGGGGTACGCCGACGGAGGTGACCGAGAAACGGACGACGAACTCCGAGCGGCGGCTCAACCGGCTCGTGGACGAGGATCCCCCGCCCGACGGCGAGGAACGGGGGATCCTCGAGCTCTTCGACGAGCCCGAAGAGGCCGCCGACGAGGACGCGCCGCTGCGTCGCGACCCCGAGAGCTGACCGTCCGTTCGTCCCGATAGCCTGCGCAGCACGTGCACCTTCGTGCGGTGAAGATCCGTGGCTTCAAGTCGTTTCCCGACCCGGTCGAGGTCCGTCTCGAGCCGGGCGTCGGCGTCATCGTCGGCCCGAACGGCTCCGGCAAGTCGAACGTCGCGGATGCGATCCGCTGGGCCGCCGGCTCGCTCAGCCCGAACGAGCTGCGCGCCGAGAAACCGGACGACGTGCTCTTCGCCGGCGCGGCGAACCGCGGCGCCGCCGACTTCTGCGAGGTCGAGCTGCTCTTCGACAACCAGGACGGCCAGGGAGACTTCGAGTACTCCGAGCTCTCGGTCGCGCGGCGCCTCCATCGCGGCGGCGAGGGCCAGTACCTCCTGAACCGCACGCCGGTGCGCCGGCTCGACCTGATCGAGCTGCTCGCCGACCTCGGCCTCGGCCAAGGCATGCACTCGATCATCGGGCAGGGCAAGGTCGAGGCGATCCTCGCGTCGAAGCCGGAGGAGCGCCGCGCGCTGATCGAGGAGGCCGCAGGCCTCGGCCGCTTCAAGGCGCGGCGCCATCGCGCGGAGCTGAAGCTCTCGCGCGTCGCGGTGCAGGTCGAGCGCGCACGCGACCTCGAGGACGAGGTGAAGAAGCGTCTGCGCCCGCTCGCTCTGCAGGCGACCGCGGCCGAGCGCGCGGAGAAGCTGCGCGGCGAGATCGCGAAGCTGCGCGCGCGGATTGCGGAGCTCGACCTCGAGACGCTCGACGAGCGCCTCGACGAGGCGGGCGGCCGTCGCGCTGCCGCGCTGATCGCGCGGCGCGCTGCGGAGGAGCGCCTCGAGGCCGTGCTCGCGGAGCGCGGCCGTGCAGAGGAAGAGCTCGCCGACGCGGCCGGCAAGCGCGAGCAGGCGATGCAGGTGCTCTACCGGCTGCGCAGCGCGGCCGAGCGGCTCGGCATCCGGCGGGAGTCGTCCTCGTCGTTCCTCGAAGGCGTGCGCACGGAGCTCGCCGACGCGTCGTCCGATGCCGGGGACCCGGGCGTCGAGACGTCCGAGCTCGAGCGCGTCGCACTGGAAGTCGCCGAGGCGGCACGGGTCGCGGCGGTGGAGCGCGAGTCGCGCGCCGAGCGCGCCCGGCAGGTGCTCTCGCGCCTGCTCGGCGCCGAGCGTGCGCTGCAGGCCGCGGCGCAGGCGCAGCTCGACGAGCTGCTCGTCGAGCGCGGCGGGATCGAGGAGGAATTGACCGGCGCGGCCGGCGAGCGCGAAGCGGCGCTGTCGGTCTCGTACGAGCTGCGCAGCCGCGCGGCGCGGCTCGCGGTGCAGCGCGAGTCGGCGACGCGGTTGATCGCGCGGTTGAGCTCGGAGCTCGCCGAGGCCGAAGCCGACGCCGCGCGCGGCGGCCCGTCGCCGGAGGAGCTCGAGCGGCAGGCGCTCTATGCGCGCGCTGCGGCACGCGAGGCGGCGCACGAGCGCGACACGCTCGCCGAGCGCGCGCTCACCGCGCAGGAACGGCTCGCGACACTCGAGCGCTCGCTCGCAGAGCGCGAGGGGATCCCACCCGCGGCGCGTGCGCTCGCAGAGCAGGGAGAGAAGCTCGTGCTGTCGCAGCTCTCGGTCGAGCCGGGATCGGAGCGCGCCGTCGCCGCGGCGCTCGGCCCGCGCGCGTCGGCGCTCGTCGCGAAGGATCCGCAGGCTGCGCTCGAACTGCTCGAGCGTGCGGCGTCGGGCGGGCTCGGCTCGCTGCGCGTGCTTGCCGGCCGTGACGTGAGCGCACTCGTCGCCGAGCTGCCGGTCGTGCCGAAGGACGAGCTGCTGCGCGCGACGGTCCCGTCCGTGACGAGCGACGGGTATGGATACGACCCGCAGCGCGGCGAGCTCTGGTTCGCCGGCGAGACGGCGGAAGCCGTGCTCCTCGAGCTCGACGCGCGTCGGCGCGCGCTTGCCGAGGAGTCGAGGCTCCTCTCGGACCAGGCGCAGATGGCGGAGCGCGCCGCGGCCGTGAAGGACGAGGAGGCCGCCGCAGCGGAGGCCGCGTTTGCCGAGGCCGCGCCGCGGCTGCGCATGCGCCGCGCGGACGCCCGCACGCTGAAGTCGCTCCTCGCGGCAGCGAATCGCCTCGAGCGCGCGCTCGAGGCGCTCGACCGCGCCGTCGACGTCGTCGAGGCGCCGCTGCGTGCGCGCGGCGAGGCCGGTGCCGAGCGCACGGCCGCGCTCGGCGCGACGCTGCGCACGCTCGGCGAGCGCGAGAGCACATTGCGCCGCGAGCTCGCGGCCGCAGCGGAAGGCGCAGCGGGTGCCGAGCGCAATCTCGTGCGGCTCGGCGGCGGTGTCGTCGACGGCGCGGAGCCCGGCGACGCGGAGCAGCTGCGCGTCGAGGCGCGAAGCCTCGTCGCCGCGGCCGACGCAGCCGCGACCGAGGCGACGGCCGCAGCGGAGCGAGCGCGCACCGCGGAGGCGGCGCGCGTCGACGCGGCGGTTCGCGCAGGACGCCGCCGCGCACGTCCGCATCAGCTTGCACGCGTGCTCGCCGCGTCGGAGCGCCTCGACGAGACGCTCGCGGCCGCGGTCGAGGCGGCGGCGCGATTCGAGACACCGCTGCGTGCGCAGGTCGACGCCGGCGGCGCGCGTACGGGCGGGCTCGGCGAGGAGCTGCGCCGGCTCGGCGCTGCGGAGGTCGAGCTGCGCCAGGCGTTGACGGCTGCGTCGGAGGCTGCGTCGGGAATCGACGTCGAGGTCGCGCGCATCGAGGCGGAGGCCGACGAGGCGCGCCGCCGGCTCGAGCACACCGGCACCGACGAGCGCGCCGAGGGCGACGACCGCGACGAGCTGCACGAGCGCGCGGAACGCCTCGAGCGCAGGCGCGAGCAGCTCGGACAGGTGAACCCGCTCGCGAAGGAGGAGTACGACGCCGAGAAGCTGCGCCTCGACGAGCTCGCGACGCAGCGCGCCGACCTCGAGGCGAGTCTCGCCGAGCTCGAGAAGCTGAGCGCCGAGCTGAAGGAGACGGTGGAGCGGCGGTTCAACGAGACCTTCGACGCGGTGCAGAGCAACTTCCACGAGGTCGCCGGCACGCTCTTCCCCGGCGGCGAGGGCTCGCTGCAGCTGACGATCCCGGAGGACGACGAGAGCCAGCCGGGCATCGAGGTACATCTCCGCCCGGTCGGCAAGCGCATCCAGCGGCTGTCGCTCCTCTCCGGCGGTGAGAAGTCGCTCGGCGCGATCTCGTTCCTCTTCGCGCTCTTCCTTGCGCGCCCGTGCCCGTTCTACCTCCTCGACGAGGTCGAGGCCGCGCTCGACGACACGAACATCGGCCGCTTCGTCGAGCTGCTGCGCGGCTACTCCGACCGTGCACAGTTCGTCGTGATCACGCACCAGAAGCGCACGATGGAAGCCGCCGACGTGCTCTACGGCGTGACGATGGGCGGCGACGGCGTCTCGCAGGTCGTCTCGCGCAGGCTGCCTCGCGAAGAGGCGCAGGCCGTCTCCGCGGCCTAGCCGCTCTCGAGGAGCGCCTTCAACCGTTCGAGATCCTTGCGGTTCGCGCGTCGCATCGCGCCCGCCATCATCGGTGCGCCGATCTTCGCGAAGCCGGACGGCTCACCGCGGTTGCGCAGCGTCATCGTCGTTGCGCCGTCCGGCGCGTCCGACCACGCGTAGGTCGTCTCCATCGGGAACGGGCCTTCGGCGGTGCTCATCACGAAGCGCTCGCCCGGGACGAGCTCGCGCACCTCGTAGGTGTAGGCGAGCCTGCGTCCCAGGAAGCGCGCGACGAACGCCAGCTTCGACCCGACGGCGAGCGGCCTCGGCGTCGCCCACTCGACCGTCTCGATGTTCTCGTACCAGCGGGTCGCGTTGTCGGGGTTGCACGCGAACGCGGCGACCTCCTCGCGCGGCCGGTCGATCGTGGTCTCGGTGACGACATCGACGGGAATCGCGCGATTCTAGGCGCGCGCGCTCCGGACGTGTAGGTTCCGCCGGTGGCGACCTACGTCCTCGTTCACGGCGCGTGGCACGGCGCGTGGTGCTGGCAGCGCGTGACGCCGCTGCTCGAGGCGGCAGGCCATCGCGTCGAGACGGTCGACCTGCCCGGCCACGGCGACAACCCCGCGCCGGCGTCCGAGATGACGCTCGATGCGAACGCGGCGACCGTCGCAGATCGCGTCTCGGCGGCGGACGGCCCGGTCGTGCTCGTCGGTCACAGCATGGGCGGGATCTCGATCACGCAGGCGGCCGAGCGCGTGCCCGAGCGGATCTCGACGCTCGCGTACGTCTGCGCCTTCCTGCCGGGCGACGGGCAGTCGCTCCCGCAACTCGCCGACGGCGACCCCATCGGTCTCGTCCTGCCGAACCTCATCGTCGACGAGGCGGCCGGCCTGTGCACCGTCGCGGAGCCCGCGCTGCGCGATGTCTTCTACAACACGTGCACGGCTGAGGACGCGGCGTGGGCGTCGGCGCAGCTCGTGCCGGAGAGCCTCGCCGCGACGGGAGCGCCCGTGAGCATCACGGAGGAGCGCGCAGGCTCCGTGCCGCGCGTGTATCTCGAGTGCGTGCACGACCACGCGATCGGCATCGACAAGCAGCGCGAGATGTGGGCTGCGCGGCCGTGCTCCAAGGTCGTGACGCTCGAGGCCGACCATTCGCCGTTTCTCTCCGCGACGCCGGTGCTCGCCGCCGAGCTGCTCGCGCTCGCTCCCTGAGGCGGCGCCACGCCCGGCTAGGGTGCCGTCGTGGCGCGCAGCTGGTCAGAGCTTCTCGGCGAGGCGAATCCCGCGCCCGAGCCGGAGACGGAACGCGCGGGGCGCTTCGCGCGCCTGCGCGACTCGCTCTCGAAGTCGCGGCGCGCGCTCACCGAGCAGATCGCAGCTGCCGCGTTCGACCCGACGGACGACCTCGCGTGGGAGCGGCTCGAGGAAGCGCTGATCCAGGCGGACGTCGGCGTCACCGCGACCGCCGAGCTCGTGCGCCGGCTCGAGGCGCGCGGCGAGCTCGGCGACCTCGGCGAGGCGCTCGCGCAGGAGGCGGCGCAGCTCCTCGGCGACCCGGGCGTGTTGCACGTGCAGGCGCGGCCGAGCGTGATCCTCGTCGTCGGCGTCAACGGCACGGGGAAGACGACGACGATCGGCAAGCTCGCGGCGAAGCTCTCGGAGCACGGGCTCTCCGTCGTCGTCGCGGCGGCGGACACGTTCCGCGCCGCGGCGGAGGAGCAGCTCGAGATCTGGGCGCAGCGCGCGGGCGCCGACTTCGTCGGCTCGTCGAAGGGCGGCGACCCTGCGGCGGTCGCCTACGACGCGATCGAGGCGGCACAGGCGCGCGGGCGGGACGTCGTGATCGTCGACACCGCCGGCCGTCTGCACACGCAGACGAACCTGATGGAAGAGCTCGCGAAGGTCCGCCGCGTGATCGCGGCGAAGCTCGACGGCGCACCGCACGAGACCTTGCTCGTCGTCGACGCGACGACGGGGCAGAACGGCTTACAGCAGGCACGCCTCTTCGCGGAGACCGCCGGCGTGACGGGCGTCGCGCTGACGAAGCTCGACGGCTCGGCGAAAGGCGGCGTCGCGATCCCGATCGCGTACGAGCTCGGCCTCCCGGTCAAGCTGATGGGCGTCGGCGAGCAGCTCGACGACCTGCGGCCGTTCGACCCGCAGGACTTCGCGCGCGCGCTCGTCTCCGGCTAGATGAACTTCGCGATGTACTCGACGACGTTCCCCGGATTCTTGACGTCGACGGTTGCACTCAATGTGAGCTGAGCGTCGTAGCGCCCGGGCGCACGGCCGAAGTTGTCGAGCGCGTTCTGGATCGCGACGTTCCAGCCGTGCAGGTGATCGCTCGGATCGAAGCCCTCGTTCTCACTCGGGCGAAAGGCGCCGGTACCGGGCGGGAATGACGGACGTTCGGATGCCATGGATGTGCCCTCCGTTGGTCAGCGTTGGAACGACCATAGACCTGTCGACGCCGCCCCGGCAACATTCCCCTTTGCCTCGAAGAGGCGCCTTGCGGTCGCCGCTTCGGCCGGCTCGCCGAGCACCTGGGCAAGCAGCAGGCGCATCTCCGCCCTCAGGTTGAGGTCGTCGGTGCACTCGGCCGCGTCGATTGCGTCGCGCGCGAGCCGCTCTCTCTCGGATTCGCTTGACGCGATCCGAGCCTGTGCGCCCCGCAGTCTCGCCGTCGCGACCGGGTCGGGCGCCCCGAGGCAGCTCTCGCAGGCGCGGGTCATCAGAACGGCAGCGCCGCGCTCCCCCTCGCCCGCGAGCACGAACGCGAGGAACGCGGCGTGGTACAGGCGCAGCCCTTCGAGGCCTCCGATGTCGAGGATCTCGTAACCGTGGCGCAGGATGCGGATCGCCTCGACGGGATCTCCTGCGAGGAGCTCGACGCCCGCGACGACCTCGGTCCAGCCGATCCGCGGCAGTCGCAGCCCGAGCTCGTCGTACACGGCGCCGGCATCTGCGTAGAGCGCGCGTGCGTGGGCGAAATCGCCGCGCATCGCGACCAGGCCCGCGAGCGACGTCGACACGTGGGCGCGGAGGACGACATTCCGGCTCGCGGACGCCAATACGGCGTCAACTCGGTCGATCGCCTCGTCGACGCGGGTCGGCCCGAACAGAAGCGCGGTGCACAGGAGGTCGGCCACCTGGGCTCGCTCCTGCTCGTCGCCGCTCTCGGCCGCATGCGCGAGTGCGCGCTCGCATGCCTCCGCGGCATCCGAGAAGCGCCGTTCGGTGTGTGCGACGAGGCCGAGGCGGCGCCACGCGCGGGCAAGGCCGAGATCGTCGTTCAACTCTTCGAAGACCTCGATTGCCTGCTGCGCGGTCGAGACGAGTGCGTCCGCTTCGCCGCGGGTGGTCGCGTTGCGTGCGACCTGCTCGAGCCGTCCGTACCACTCGAAGCGCCGGTCGCCGCGCGACCGTGCGAGCTCGATCGACTCCGACAGTGCAAGCTCGGAGGCGTCGGCGTCGCCGGTGAGCCACAGCGCTCTGCTCAGCTCCCGCAACAACTCGACGCGCGATCCATGCTGCTGCGGGATCAGCGCGAGGCTGCGTCGCACGAGCGTCAACGCTGCAGCCGCGTCGCCGCGCGCCGACGCGCGGGCACCGGCTGTGCCGAGCAACTCGCCTGCACGTTCCGCGAGCGCTGCGTCGGCGACGCCGAGCTCTGCTCGGTATCGCGCCGCCTGCTCGAGGTGATAGCCGACGATCTCGTCCTCGCCGGCGCGCGTCGAGAGCCACGTGCCGAACTGCTCGTGCAGCGTCGCACGCATGCTCTTCGGCATCGCGGCGTGCGCCGCGTCGCGAATCAACGCGTGACGGAAGCGGAAGCCGTCCTCACCGGCGACCGGCGAGGCCTGCGGCCGCACGAGCTCCTTGCGCACGAGCGACAGGAGCACCGCCGAGACGTCTCCGCGCTCGGCGTCGGGTGACAGCTCGAGCACGGCGCCGCGCCAGAACTCCTTGCCCACGATCGCCGCGCGCTCGAGCACCGAGCGCTCGAGCGGCTCGAGCCGGTCGAGTCGGGCCGCGAGCAGCGCCTGGATCGTCGGAGGCACGTCGCTCGGCAGCGTGCCGCGGTCGGAGAGCATCGCGACCATCTGCTCGAGGAACAACGGATTGCCCTCGGCGCCGTCGGCGATCCGGGCGCGCGCCGCCGGCGTCATCGGCCACTCCGACGCGAGCTCGTCGAGCAGCGTCTGCGACTCCCCGTCCGTCAGCGGCTCGAGCGTGAACGCGGCGCCGCCCCAGCGCGGCCGCTCGTCGAGCAGATCGGGACGCGAGAGGCAGAGCAGCACGATCGGCGCGTCGCTGCTCCACGCGGCGGCGTATTCGAGCAGGTCGAGGAACATCGGCTGCGCCCAGTGCACGTCCTCGACGCAGACGACGAGCGGCCGCTCGCGCGCGAGCGCCTCGAGCAGGCGGCGGATCGCCCAGAACGTCTCCTCGCTCGAAGCCGGAGCGACGTCGGAGCCGAGGGCGCCGCGAACGCGCTCGGCGATCAGCGCGCCGTCGGGCTCGCCTGCGACCGCGCCGGCGACCGCGTCTTCGCCGCCGGCAGAGCGGACGAGCTCCGCGAGCGGCAGGAACGTGATCCCGTCGCCGTAGGGGAGGCAGCGCGCGGTCAGCACGCGCGCGCTCGCCGCTGCGCCGGCGAGGAACTCCGCGGCGAGCCGCGACTTGCCGATCCCCGCCGGGCCGTACACCGTCGCGAGACGGCACGACCGGTCGCGTTCGGCGGCCGCGAGCTCGTCGCGGAGCAGCGCGAGCTCACGCGTTCGTCCCACGAGCGGCGCGTCGAGACGGCGAGCGAACGGCGCGGCGCCGGCGATCGTCGCGAGCACGCGCCACGCTTCGACCGGGTCGTGCTTGCCCTTCGCGGCGATCGGCTCGGCCGGCTCGAGCTCCGTCGCGTTCGCGACGAGCGCGCGCGTCGTCGAGCCGATCAGGATCTCGCCGGACGGCGCGGCTTCCTCGAGGCGCTTCGCCGTGCTCACCGCGTCGCCGGTCACGAGCGTCGTCGTGTCGTCGCTCGTGAAGACCTCGCCCGTCGTCACGCCGATCCGGATCTGCAGCTGCGGTCGCCGCTCGGACGCGAGCTCGTCGTTGAGCCGGGAGAGCCGCTCGCGCATCTCGACGGCCGCCCGGACGGCGCGAAGCGCGTCGTCCTCGTGCACGTACGGCACGCCGAAGACGGCCATCACGGCGTCGCCGATGAACTTCTCGACGGTGCCGCCGTGCCGTTCGACCGGCTCGCGCATCGCGGCGAACCACCGCGCCATGAGGTCGCGCAGCGGCTCCGGATCGAGCCGCTCGGCGAGACCCGTCGAGCCGGCGAGGTCGCAGAAGAGCACGGTGACGGTCTTCCGCGTCGCGGCCGTCCGCACGGGCGCCGTGGCAAGAGCCGGCTCGGGCGCGCGCACGGCCTGCGGCACGGCGAGGTCGAGCGCGGGGTCCTGGACGAGGATCCGCTGCTGGAGCTCGCGCAACCGCGAGCCGGGCTCGATCCCCAGCTCGCCGACGAGCGCCGCCCGTGCGGCCTGGTAGGCCTCGAGCGCCTCGGCCTGCCGTCCGGCGCGGTAGAGCGCGAGCATGAGCTGGGCCCGAAGATGCTCGCGGAGCGGATGC
>DASYGK010000097.1:0-52236 GCA_035999905.1 Gaiellaceae bacterium
TCCTCGCGCAGGCCGCGCTCGACGGCAGGCTCGACCTCGACCGCTTCGTGACGAGGACGATCTCGCTCGACGAGGTGCCGGACGCGCTCGAGGCGATGCACGCCGCGACCGGCGTGCGCACCGTCGTGAAGCTCTAGCTCGACGGGGCGGCGACGCGTACGAGCGTGTGTCCGTACGCGTCGTGGGCCTCGATGCTCGTGACGTCGCGGAAGCCGCCGGCGAAAGCCTGTAGTCGGCCCGCCGGGATGAGGAAAAGCCCCGTGCGGTGGCCGAGGGTGTCCGTTGCGGTGACGCCGGCGACGTCAGAACGCGCGATGCCGAGCACCTCCGTCTCCCGTGCGGTACGCGCTGTGAAGAGGACGAGCGGCTTCCGGAGGCTGCACGTGGCCGCGTCGACGGTGATGCCTCTTACCGGCACGACACAGGTCGTTCCCGTCCGCGACGCCGCCGCGATCAGGGCGAATGGGCGACGATCCGCGAGCTCGGTCGCGCTGACGATGCGGATGCTTGCGCCGTCGAAGCCGCGTCGTGCGATCGCGCCGGTCACCGACGTCCATTCCGCGGGCGTGAACATGCCCCAGGACGCGAGCGGCTTGTCGCAGCACTGCGGCCTGCCCGCACGGGCGAAGCCTGCGCCGACCGCGACCGCGATCGCGGCTCCCAGGGCGATCGTGATCCAGGCGCGGCGCGTCACCTACCGGGTATCGGCCCAGCCGCGGGCGAGTGCGCTCCCCCGTTCGGGGACGGGCTACCGGCCGAACGACGCGCGGCGCTCGGCGTCGCGCTCGGGATCGACGAGATGGCCGTCCCGCTCGACGTAACCGTCCTTGCCGCCGACGACGAAGATCACGGCTTCCTCGTCGAACGGGTTCGAGATCGTGCGCGGCGTCGTCGAGGGCACGTGGAGCAGGCCGCCCTCGCCGAGATCGTGCGTCTCGCCGTCGACCTCGACGCGGACGCGGCCGCGATGCACGAAGTAGAGCTCGTCCTGTGTGTCGTGGTAGTGCCCGAAGCCGTCGAAGCCGGGCGGGTACACGATCGCGTTGACGCCGAACGCGGTGACGCCGAGCGGGCCGCGGATCTTGCGGAAGCCGGGGCCGTCGCCGAGCTCGTCGAGCGAGGAGAGGGTGTGGCTCATGTCTTCTCGCTCTCGCAGACGGGCTCGGTCATCGGCAGGCGTCCGAGGAGCTCGGAGAGCGCTGCGCGCTCGTCGTCGGAGAAGCGCGAGCCGAAGAGCTCGTCGATGTCGGCGTGGTGCGACGCCCGCGCCTCGGAGAACTTCGCCTCGCCGGCCGCCGTGAGCACGGCGTAGGTCACGCGCGCGTCGCTCGCGCAGCTGGCCTTCTCGACCCAGCCGGCCCGCTCCAGGCCGTCGAGGAGCCGCGTGATCCCGGACGCGCTCAGCAGGACCGTGCGCGCGAGGTCGACCCGGCGGAGCCGCCGGTCGGGCGCGTGGAAGAGCTGGGCGAGCACGTCGAAGTCGCTGAGCGTCAGCCCGGCATGACTTTCGAGCCGGGCGGAGAGCTGACGGGTGACCGCGGCGTGGGCGCGGAGGAAGCGGAGCCACGGGCCGAGCCGGGCCTCGTGCTGCGCTTGATCACTCAATATTTGACTAGACAAGTTTCTCTCGCTAAGATGGTTGACGTCGCAAGTATACCGCAAGCCCCGACAGGAAGGAAGTCCCCGATATGTCCGTCACCGAGACCACGAAGCAGTTTGCCCCGGCCGGTACGTGGGCCGCAGATCCCGTCCACTCCTCGGTCGCGTTCGAGGTCGAGTACGCCGGCGTGAACACGTTCCGCGGCGGCTTCAAGGAGTTCACCGCCGTCCTCGCCGCCGGCGACGAGACGAGCCTCGAGGGCTCGGCCAAGGTCGCGAGCGTCGACGTCCGCGACGAGCAGCTGAACGGCCATCTCCAGACACCCGACTTCTTCGACGCCGAGCGCTTCCCCGAGCTCGCGTTCCGCGCCACCGAGCTGCACCGGCTCGACGGCGACCGGGTCGAGGGCAAGGGCGAGCTGACGATCAAGGGCGTCACGAAGCCGATCGAGCTCGCGGGCACGATCGCCGCGGCTCCCGTCACCGACCCGATGGGCCGCGAGCGTCTCGGCCTCCGGCTCGAGACGTCGATCGACCGCAACGAGTACGGCGTCAGCTGGAACGCCCCGAACCAGTCGGGCGGCGGGAACTACGTCGCCGACGACGTGAAGCTCATCGCCGAGCTCGCGTTCGTGAAGCAGGAGAGCTAGTCATGAGGATCCTGGCCGTCTCCGGCAGCCTGCGCGCCGCGTCGCACAACACGCAGCTGCTCCACGCCGCGACCGAGGCGGCGCCCGAGGGCGTCGAGGTCGAGGTCTGGGAGGGCATCGGCGACCTGCCGCTGTACGACCAGGATCTCGAGCTCGGAGAGGTGCCCGCGTCCGTCCGCCGGCTGCGCAGCGCCTGGTCGGCGGCGGACGCGATCCTCTTCGCGACGCCCGAGTACAACGGCTCCGTGCCGGGCGTCCTGAAGAACGCCGTCGACTGGGCCTCGCGGCCGAAGGAGGAGGCGGCGCTGCGCAACAAGACCGTCGCGGTGATCGGCGCGAGCACGGGCCAGTTCGGCGCCATGTGGGCGCAGGCCGACCTCCGCAAGGTGCTCGGCGTCGCCGGCGCCCGCGTCGTCGGCGACGAGCTGCCCGTGACGCGTGCGCACGAGCGCTTCGACGCGGAGGGCCGCCTGCTCGACGGCGAGCTCTTCGAACGGCTGCGGCTCGTGCTCGAAGGGCTCGCACTCGAGGCGCGGCCGGCCCCGGTCGCCGCCTAGAGAAAAGAACGAGGGCCGCTTTCGCGGCCCTCGTTCCGGATACCAGGTTGGATTCGGCAGAGGCGCGTCCTGCTCCGGCTAAGGCCGGGCGGCGCGTGTCGCGTCGTCCCCTACGCTGGCTAGGCGATTCCCCGTAGGTCCCGGGGACTGCGCCTCTACCCGCTGGTACCTCCACTGCCCGTACTGTCTGAAATCACTACCGGACCACCTCCTTTCCGCGGTAAGACGAGACCATAGCGAAAGCTTCGGCTACCGCAAGACGACGCTCAGCTCGAGGCCGCGGTCGAGCGTGACGGTGACGCTCTCGAGGCTCGGGTCCGCCTGCCGGGCGGCCGAATAGGCGCCGAGCGTCTCCGGATGCGAGAGCACGTTGTCGGCGACGAAGAGCCCGCCCGGCTCGACCTTGTCGCGCGCGAGCGCAAAGTACTGCTCGTAGTCCTCCTTCTCCGCGTCGATGAAGACGACGTCGAACACGTCGTCGATCGCGCGCAGCGTCTCGTGCGCGTCGCCCTCGACGAGCTCCGCCCACTCCTCGAGGCCGGCCTCGGCGACGTTCCGCCTCCACGCGTCGATCTTCAGCGGGTCCTGCTCGAGCGAGAGGACGCGGCCGCCGAGGAAGCGGACGCCCGCCGCGAGCCAGATCGTCGAGTAGCCGCGCGAGCCGCCGATCTCGAGCACCTCGCAATCGGCCTGCGGCGCGACGAGCGAGAAGAGGAAGCGGCCGGTCGTCGGGGCGACCGCTCGGGCGCGCACCGCCTGCGGCAGCCCCTGTGCGCGCTCCTCGGCGTCCTCGCGCTCGAGGCGCTCCAGCACCGCGCGTACCCGGTCGTCCAGCACCGCGGCAGCGTACCCCTGCCGCTTATGCTCCTGCGGTGCGGGCGGAGCTGACCATCGAGGTCGCGCGGACGCCGGAAGACGTCTTCGCGTACCTCACCGACGTCGCGAACCTGCCGGCGTGGCAGTCGGGCGTGCACAGCGCGCAGATCGAGGATGCCGGGCCGCCGCGCACGGGCGCGCGCATCCGCGAGTCGCGGCACATGCTCGGGCGCGAGCTGAACACGACGCTCGAGATCACCGGCTACGACCCGCCGCGCGTCTTCGTGCTGCGCGCGCTCAACAGCCCGGTGCCGTTCAGCGTGCGTCACGAGCTCGCGGCGAACGGTGACGGGACGACGCTGACCGTGATCGCGGAGGGCGACGCCGCGTTCCTCCCGGGCTTCGCCTCGGGGATCATGGAGCGCCGCGCGCAGAAGCAGTTCAGGAAGGACTTCGAGCGGCTGAAGAAGCTGCTCGAGTCCTAGAGCTTCTGAGCTTCTCGACCTCGTCCCGCACCCAGCAGGTCGCCAGGTGGTCGTTGACGACGCCGCACGCCTGCATCGCGGCCCACAGCGTCGTCGGGCCGACGAAACGGAAGCCCGCAGCCTTGAGCCGCTTCGACAGCTCCTTCGACTCCGCCGTCTGCGCCTGCCAGTCGCCCATCGTCCGCGGCGGCGCGTAGCCGTCCGGCGCGTACGACCAGACCAGCTCCTGCAGCGGCGTGCCAGCATCGCGCAGCGCGATCGTGCCGCGCGCGTTCGCGATCGCCGCCTCGATCTTGCCGCGATGGCGCACGATGCCCGCGTCGCCGAGCAGCCGTTCGACGTCGCGGTCGCCGAACCGCGCGACCGCGTCCGGGTCGAACTCGGCGAACGCCCGGCGGAAGTTCTCGCGCTTGCGCAGGATCGTCAGCCACGAGAGGCCCGACTGGAAGCCCTCGAGGCACAGCCGTTCGTAGAGCCCGTGCTCGTCGGCGACGGGCCGTCCCCATTCCTCGTCGTGGTAGGCGACGTAGAGCGGGTCGCTCGCCGGCCAGCAGCGCGGGCGGCCGTCCTCAGCCGATGTCGACACGAACGACGCCGTCGACGATCGACACCGGATACGTCTGCACCGGCTCGTACGCCGGCAGCGAGCGCGGGATCCCCGTCGCAAGGTCGAACGCCGAGCCGTGGCGCGGGCAGACGACGGTGCACTCGTCCTCGTCCCACGTGCCCTCGCAGAGCGGGCCGTCGTCGTGCGAGCAGCGGTCCTCGATCGCGTAGAGCGAGCCCGCGCAGTTGTAGACGCCGATGAAAGCGCCCGGGCCGGCGACGACGAGCTTCACGGAGCCGGGCGGGAACTCGTCCGCCTGCGCGACCTCGATCGAAGCCATGCTCAGCTGAGCTCGAGCTCGTCGAACCCGGCGAGGCCGTCGGGAAGCGGCGTGCCCTTCGCCTTGTGCAGCGCGACCTTCAGCGTCGTGAGCCCGAGCATCGCGCACTTGAGCCGGACGGGCGTGAGCGGGATGCCGATCTCCTCGAGCAGCTCCTCCTTGTCGAGCGTGGCGACGTCCGCGGCCTTCCGGCCCTGGACCATCTCCGTCAGCATCGACGTCGCGGCCTGCGAGATCGCGCAGCCGCGGCCGGAGAACTTCACCTCGTCGATCGTCTCGCCGTCCTCGTTGAACGCGACGTAGATCGAGACCTCGTCGCCGCAGAGCGGGTTCTGGCCCTCGGCCTCCGCGTCGGCGTCCTCCATGTGCCCGTGCCCGCGCGGGTTCTTGTAGTGGTCGAGGATCACCTCTCTGTACATCTGATCGAATTCATTCATCTACGCAAACACCTTACGCACCGTCGCGAGGCCGTCGACGAGCTGGTCGATCTCCTCCTGCACGGTGTAGAGGTAGAAGCTCGCGCGGTTCGTCGCCGCGACGCCGAGCTTGTGCATCAGCGGCTGGCAGCAGTGATGGCCCGCGCGGATCGCGACACCGCTCATGTCGAGGATCTGCGCGACGTCATGTGGATGGATGCCCTCGATGTTGAACGAGACGATGCCGGCGCGCCGCTCCGCGGGTGGGCCGTACAGCGTGATGCCGGGGATCTCGCTCATGCGGCCGAGCGCGTACCGCGTCAGCTCGAGCTCGTGCTCGTGGATCGCGTCGAAGCCGGCCGCCTGCAGGTAGTCGATCGCGGCGCCGAGCCCGACGGCCTCCGCCATCGGCGCGGTGCCCGCCTCGAACTTGTGCGGCAGCTCGCCCCACGTCGTCCGGTCGAACCGGACGGAGCTGATCATGTGCCCGCCCGTGAGGAACGGCTCCATCGCCTGCAGCAGCTCCGCGCGGCCCCAGAGCGCGCCGATGCCGCTCGGGCCGCAGAGCTTGTGGCCGGAGATCGCGACGAAGTCCGCGCCGAGCGCCTGCACGTCCACCGTCATGTGCGGTGCCGACTGCGCTGCGTCGACGACGAAGATCGCACCCTGCGCATGCGCCCACGCGACCAGCCGCTCGACCGGGTTGATCGTGCCGAGCGAATTCGACACCTGATTCGTCGCGACGACCTTCACGTTCCCCTGCGCGGCGATCGTGTCGAGCGACGAGAGGTCGAGCTCGCCGTGCTCGTCGAGCGGGATCATCGCCATCGTCGCGCCGGTGCGCCCCGCGACGTACTGCCACGGTACGAAGTTCGAATGGTGCTCGAGCTCGGTGACGACGACGACGTCGCCGGGGCCGAGGTTGTTCATGCCCCACGCGTACGCGACGAGGTTGATCGCCTCCGTCGCATTGCGTAGGAAGACGATCTCGCGCACGTCGGGCGCGTTGAGCAGCGCGCGCACCTTCTCGCGTGCCAGCTCGAGCGCCGCCGTCGCGCGCTCGGCCAGGACGTAGACGCCGCGATGCACGTTCGCGTACGACGTCGAGTAGAACGCCGTCATCGCCTCCATCATCTGGCGCGGCTTCTGCGCGCTCGCGGCCGAGTCGAGGAAGGCGAGCGGCTTGCCGTGGATCTCCTGTTCGAAGATCGGGAAGTCCGCGCGCAGGGCATGCGCGTCGAGCCTCTTCGTTCCCGCGGTCACAGCCACGGGAGTCATGGTAGCCCGCTAGGGGATCCTGAAAGCGGCGCCCACATAGCCGGGAGCGGCTGCTTTCGCCTTGCCGGGCTTGAATCCGGCGCCCGTGAGCTGGGCCTTGCCGGAGGCGTTTCCGTGCGCCCGGTGCCCGGCGGCCGAGAACGTCGCGCCGGGGACGCCGAACCCGTCGTCGAGCGCCTGCGCCCACCAGAGCGTGACCTTCCTCTTGCCGACCTTCTTCGTCGTCTTGTAGACGCGGACCGAGAGACCCGGCTGCACCTCCTGCTCGACGAGGGTCGAGCCGGCGTTGACGACGACGTCGACCGTCCCGGGCGTGCCGCCCTGGCCGAGCGCGGCGAGCTCGTACGCCGTGCCGGGCAGCGGCACCGTGACGGTTGCGCCGAAGTCCATGCCGTGGCTGCGCGAGCGCGCCGCCTCGAGTGAGCCCTGCTGCGTCCAGACGGCCCACACGCGGTCCTGCGCGTCGACGCTCAGCGCCATGTGCGGGTCGGCGCCGCCGAACGCCCCGCCGAAGGTCACGCCGTCGCCTGCCGGCGAGCCGTTGCGGAACGGCACGACGGAGACCCCCGTCGCGAGCGGGTAGCCAGGCGCCCACGCGAGGAACGTGTACCCGGAGTGGTCGGCGGCGAGCGGCGCCTCGTGCTCGGAGACGGGCTTCAGCGGCGTCGTCGACGCCGGTGTGAGGTCGGCGCCGAGCGGCTCGTAGACCGTCGCATAGTCGGGATCGGCGTTCGAGAAGAAGGCGATCTGCACGAGCCCGGTGCTGTCGACGGCGAGCGACTCGTGGGCGGCGCAGCAGCGCGTGTACACGTTCTTCACGGTCTCGCCGTTGAGGCCGCGGAAGACGTTCACGTAGCCGGTGCCGTCCTGTGCGAAGAGCGCTGTCCCGTCGGGGAGCATCGCGGCGCTCTCGACCGGCCCGGTCGTGTGCGACTGCGTCTGCACGGGCCCCGTCCAGGTGGCGCCGTCGTCGGTCGACGTCATGCGCCCGACGCCCTGCGCGTTCGGGAAGTAGAGCTGGATCGCGCCGCTCGGCTGCTGGACGAGCTGCGTGCGCCCGGCGATGGGATCGTTCGCGACGAGGAGCTTCGGTGCGCCGTGGTCTCGCGACACGGAGATCGTGCCGGCGGTCTGCGATTCGAACGACATGAGCTCGGTGCCCGCCTGGGTCGTGAGGAGGGACGGGATCACGGTCTTCTGGACGCCGCCGGCCAGGGTCGTCCAGGCGCCGGCGGCGGGCGCGGCGGCGAGCGCGGCAATGGCTGCGAGGACGGCGGCCCGGAGCATGCGTCAAAGGTGCCATGCAGGCGGCCGGGTCGCAACTGCGCGTGGTTCATGCAGCCTTCATCCCGATGTCGCGATACTGGCGCCGTGAGGTTCCGGCCGGCCCTGCTCCTGCTCGCCCTCGTTGCGCTCGCGGCAGGCTGCGGCGGAGCGCGCCACGCCGCCGCCACAGCGGAGGTCTCGGCGAAGACCCACACCACCGCCGTGCGCCATGCCTTGGTGCAGCGCCTCGTTCCCGTTCCCGCCGGCACGCTCGACGCTCCGGTGCAGGACGCCGCTGCCAGTGCATTCGGCGCCGGTGCGGTGCTGCTCGGCGGCCTCACCGCCGCCGACACGTCGCGGAGCGACATCGTCACCGTGACGCGTGCCGGATCGCGCCGCGTCGGGCACACGCCCACGCAGTTCCACGACTCCGCCGCGGTCACGCTTGGGCGTCTCGTCTACCTCTTCGGCGGCGGCACCGCGACGACGCAGATCGACACGATCGTGCGCGTCGACCCGAGCACCGGTGCGGCGGAGGCGATCGGGCACCTGCCCTCGGTCAGCTCCGACCAGGCGGCCGCGGCGATCGGCGGCACCGCGTACGTCGTCGGCGGCTACGACGGGGTGCGGTGGCTCGACACCATCGTCGCGTGGAAGCCGGGCGGCAAGGCGCGCGTCGTCGCGCACCTTCCGAGCGCGGTGCGCTATGCCGCGGTGACCGCGGTCGGCGGACGGCTGATCGTCGCCGGCGGGTCGCTCCCGAACGGCACCGCGAGCGACGCGGTCTACGAGTACGCGCCCGCCGCCGGACGCGTGTTCAAGCTCGGCCGCCTGCCGGCGCCGACGACGCATGCAGCGGCGGCGACGCTCGGATCGGTCGCCTACGTGATCGGCGGCCGCGGTGCGGCGACCGGGACGCCGACCGACAGGATCGTCGCCGTCGACATCGCGACGCGCAAGATCGTGCAGGCCGGCACGCTCGGTCAGCCCCTCTCCGATCTCGCCGCGGTCGGCGGCGCGCACGGCATCCTCGTCGCCGGCGGCCGCGCAACCGCAGGGACCGTCGCGAGCATCGTCGAGTTGCAGCCGCGCGGCGCGGTGCCCCGCTCGGTCACGGCGACCGCTTCCGGCGTGCCGCCGCTGCTCGACAAGAACAACGTCTACGCAGCCGACCGGGTCGGGAACCTCAGCCCCGTCGTTCGCAACGCGAAGCCGTACGTCTACGTGCCGAACAGCGACAGCAACACCGTCGACGTGATCGACCAGCGCACGTTCAAGATCGTCCGCCACTTCGCCGTCGGCGCGCTGCCTCAGCACATCGTCCCCGCGTACGACCTCAAGACCCTCTACGTGACGAACGACAACGGCAACAGCCTGACGCCGATCGACCCGAACACCGGGAAGCCTTCTGCGACGACGATCCCCGTCGCGGATCCGTACAACATGTACTTCACGCCCGACGGCAAGTACGCCGTCGTCGTCGCGGAGCGTCTGCATCGCCTCGACTTCCGCGACGCGCACACGTTTGCGCTGCACCATTCGCTGAGCGTCCCGTGCTCGGGCGCCGATCACATGGACTTCTCCGCCGACGGAAGCTACGCGCTCGTGAGCTGCGAGTTCTCGGGAATGATGATCAAGGTCGACATCCAGAACGAACGGATCCTCGGCACGCTGCAGCTCCGCTCCGGCGCCGCGCCGCAGGACGTGAAGCTCTCACCCGACGGCAAGGTCTTCTACGTCGCCGACATGAACTCGAACGGCGTCTGGCTGATCGACGGCGTCAACATGCGCGTGCTGCGCTTCATGCCGACGGGCGCCGGCGCGCACGGGCTCTACCCGAGCCGCGACGCGCGCTACCTCTATGTCACGAACCGCGCGGCCGGGTCGATCTCCGTCGTCTCGTTCCGCACTCGGCGCATCGTGAAGACCTGGCACATCCCGGGCGGCGGCAGCCCCGACATGGGTAACGTCTCCGCAGACGGGAAGGTGCTGTGGCTCTCCGGCCGCTGGAACGGCGTCGTCTACGCGATCGACACGAGGACGGGCAGGCTGCTCGCGAAGATCCCCGTCGGGAGCGGCCCTCACGGGGTCTGCGTCTGGCCGCAGCCCGGCCGCTACTCGCTCGGGCACACCGGCATCCTCCGCTGACGCGGCGGCCCGCGCCGCTACCCTCGACGGCGTGCGGATGCTCGCCCTCCTCGGACTCGTCGTCGCCTTTGCCGCGGCCGGTTGCGGCGGCGGCGGCAGCGGCGCTGCGAGCACGAGCTCGGTGCTCGACGTCTCGAAGGCGTTCTCGGATGCCGGCCTGCCGTTCACGACCGAGGTCACCTCGAACCCGTACATCGCGGGGCAGAAGGTCTACCTCCCCGGGAAGCTGAACACCGGCGACGTCCCGACGCACGTGCTCGCGATGCTCAGCGGCCTCGATCTCGCGACGCACGCCGGCTGGATCGCCTGGGTGTTCGACACGAACGCGGAGGCGGCAGCGGCCGTCAAGGAGCTCCCGCTCGACCGGTGGAACGTCGGCGGCGGGTCGGAGACGCACGCGATGCGGGCGAACGTCGTCGTCGTCACAACGGGGTTCACCGGCAGCCGGACGGCGAGCCTCGGCAGGGCGCTCGCAGCGTTGAAGCGCTAGCGCCGCGCGAACACGGCCGACTCCCAGATGAAGCCGCCGCGCTCGCGCGCCTCCAGCGAGAGGCCGTGACGCGCCGCCTCTGCGTGGATTCGCTCCACCGGATGTGCGTACGTCCGGAACCCGCAGCGCGAGAGCCGGAGGAACGCGTTCACCGCGCGAACGCCGATTCGGATCACGGCGCGGTTCTGCGGATACGTGAGCAGCAGTCGCCTGCGTGCGAGCTCCGCGGCTGCGCCGACGAGCGCGCCGGCGTCCGGGTAGCAGCAGACGACGCGATGCAGCACGACGACGTCGTGCGTCCCGACGCTGTCCGCTTCGGCGACGAAGTCCGCGACGCGGCGGTCGACCCGGTCCGTGACGCCGCGCTCGGCCAGCAGCGCCGCGGCGGCGTCCTCGTATGCGCCGGAGAGCTCGACGCTCGTCGCGCGTTCGGCGCCTGCGTCGAGCAGCTCCAGCTCGATCGCGCCGATGCCGCCGCCGACGTCGAGCACGCTCGCGCCGCCGACGTCGCCCGCGAGCTTCGTCAGCGTTCGCGCCGTGCCCGTGAGGCCTTTGCGGCGGTAGCGCCGCGCGTCCTTGTCGGCGACCCTTCGATTGAAGAGGCGCCGGTACTCCGACTGGGCGCAGCAGCCCGCCACGACGCAGAGCGTACTCCGACTACAGTGGCGCCCCGATGAGCAGCGAATACATCTACACGATGTACCGGGCCGACAAGTTCTACGGCCCGGACCGCCAGGTGCTGGCGAACATCTCCCTCTCGTTCTTCCCGGGAGCGAAGATCGGCGTGCTCGGCCCGAACGGCGCCGGCAAGTCGACGCTGTTGCGGATCATGGCGGGGAAGGAGGAGCCGTCGTCCGGCGTCGCCGAGCTCGCGCCCGGCGCGACCGTCGGCTTCCTCGAGCAGGAGCCGTACCTCGACCCGGCCAAGGACGTGCGCGGCAACGTCGAGGACGGCGTGCGCGAGCTCCGCGACCTGCTCGACCGCTTCAACCAGATCTCGGCCGCGTTCGCAGAGCCGGATGCAGACTTCGACGCGCTGCTCGCCGACCAGGCGAAGGTGCAGGACGCGATCGACCGCGCCGACGCGTGGCAGCTCGAGGAGCATCTCGACCACGCGATGGACGCGCTGCGCCTGCCCGACGGCGACCGCGACGTCACGACGCTCTCGGGCGGCGAGCGGCGACGCGTCGCGCTCTGCAGGCTGCTGCTCTCCTCGCCGAGCCTGCTGCTCCTCGACGAGCCGACGAACCACCTCGACGCGGAGTCGGTCGCGTGGCTCGAGCGCTTCCTCGCCGACTACAAGGGCACGATCGTCGCCGTCACGCACGACCGGTACTTCCTCGACAACGTCGCCGGGTGGATCCTCGAGCTCGACCGCGGGAAGGGCATCCCGTTCGAGGGCAACTACAGCTCCTGGCTCGACCAGAAGCAGCAGCGCCTCGCCGTCGAGGAGAAGACGGAGTCGGCGCGCCGCCGCACGCTCGCGCGCGAGCTCGAGTGGGTGCGCATGAGCCCCAAGGCGCGGCACGCGAAGTCGAAGGCGCGTCTCGGCGCCTACGAGAAGATGCTCGCCGAGGAGCAGAACGTGAAGCTCGACAAGGTCGAGATGCACATTCCGCCCGGCCCGCGGCTCGGCGACCTCGTGATCGAGGCGGAGGGCCTGCAGAAGGGGTTCGGCGACCGCCTCCTCGTCGAGGACCTGACGTTCTCGCTGCCGCCGGCCGGCATCGTCGGCGTCATCGGCCCGAACGGGGCCGGCAAGACGACGCTCTTCCGGATGATCGCCGGGCAGGAGACGCCGGACGCCGGCTCGCTGAAGATCGGCGACACGGTTCAGCTCGCGTACGTCGACCAGTCGCGCGGCGAGCTCGATCCGGCGAACAACGTCTGGAAGGAGATCAGCGGCGGGCACGACATCATCGAGCTCGGCAAGAAGGAGATCAACTCGCGGCAGTACGTCTCCCAGTTCAACTTCAGGGGGAGCGACCAGCAGAAGCGCGTCGGCGACCTCTCCGGCGGAGAGCGCAACCGCGTCCACCTCGCGAAGCTGCTGCGCAGCGGCGGCAACGTGCTGCTCCTCGACGAGCCGACGAACGACCTCGACGTCGACACGCTGCGCGCGCTCGAGGACGCGCTGCTCGACTTCGCCGGCTGCGCCGTGGTGATCACCCACGATCGCTGGTTCCTCGACCGGGTGGCGACGCACATCCTCTCCTTCGACGGCGACAGCCAGACGACGTGGTTCGAGGGGACGTGGGGCGACTACGTCGAGTGGGTCAAGGAGACCCGCGGCGCCGAGGCCCTCGAGCCGCACCGCATCAAGTACAAGCCGCTCGTCCGCACGTAGCCGCTACGGCAGCCGCGGCGCCCAGATCGCCGACAGCACGCCCGCGAGCACGAGCAGCGCGGCGGCGATGCCGATGAACGTGTCGGTGATCTCGGTGGTTCCCGGTGTGCGGCCGAGGCTCGAGCCGAGCTTGCGGTACGCCGCGTCGGCCGCCCCCGCCGAGCGCGCACGGAAGAACTGCCCGCCCGTCGCGGTCGCGATCGCCTTCAGCGTCACCGGATCGGGGCTCAGCCCGCGCGTCCCGAAGCCCGGCCCCCCGAACGGCCCGCCGCCGAACGCGCCCGTGAACCCCTTCAGCGTCGTCGCGCCCGTGGTTCCGAGCGCGATCGAGTAGATCGGGATCCCGGCCGCGCGCGCCCGAGCGGCACCCTGGAGCGGCTGCAGGAAGCCCTGCGTCTGGTGGCCGTCCGAGAGGAAGAGGATCGAGACGAGCGAGCTCGCGACGTGCGGCGAGGACACATACGACGCCAGCGTGCGGCCCGAGTCGCCGCCGATCGTCTCGAGACCGAGCTTCACCGCGGCGGCGATCGCGTCGCCGATCGCGGTGCCGCCGAAGCCCCGGAACTCGCCGGCGGCGTCGACCGCTTCGCCCACGAGTGCATGGTCGCGTGTCGGCGGCGTCGCGACCTGCGCCTCGCCCGCGAACAGGATGAGGCCGACGCGTACGCGGCTCGGCACCTTCGAGAGGAACGTGTGGATCGCCTGCTGCGCCGCGACGAGGCGCGTCGGCTTCACGTCGACCGCCTGCATCGAGCCGGAGACGTCGAGCACGAGCACGATCGTCGCCTTGTCGCTCGTGACGAGCGAGTGCACGCGCGGCCGCGCGACGGCGACGCACAGCAGCGCGATCGACAGGAGGAAGATCGCGACCGTCGCGTAGCGCCGCCATGGGCGCCCGCCTGCGACGAGTGCGAGCACGTCGACGTTCGTGTAGCGGACCGCGTAGCGCATGCGCCGCCGTTCGACCAGCCGGTACGCCGCCGCGGCGAGCAGCACGGCGAGCAGCGTCAGGAGCAGCAGCGGGTGGCCGAAGCTCACGTCGCCACCGCGCAGGTGAGGTCGACCTGGACGATCGCGGCGACCGCGGGCAGGCTGCGGAACATCGCCCCTGCGTGCGCGGTCACGCGTACGACGCCCGCGTGCACCACCTGCCGCACCTGAAGGTCGGCGACGAGCGGGGCCGGTGGCGGAGTGAACGTGTAGAACCCGACGGCGTTCGTCGCGCGCACGAGCCGCCGCCCGGGGCCGCACGACACCGTGAGGCGTCGTGTGCCGGGGCTGACGGGCAGCTCCTCGACCACGCGCACGGTCGGATGTCCGGGCTTGAAGACGTGGAGCGCGGTCGGCGTGCGCCGGCCGCCGCCCGACGCGGGGATGCAGCCGATGTGCGGCCGGAAGCTCCCGCCGGCCCCGCGCCCGACGAAGCGTCCGAGGAACACCGCCGACCCGGACGTCGTGATCCCCGGGTTGACCGGGCTTCCGAGGCCGCCGGAGAAGCCCACGTCGATCGCGCGCGCGCTGAGCTCGGCGTCGAGGCCGCCGACGACGAACCGCTTCGGGCAGTCGAGCTGGAACTCGGCGCCTGCGGCCGGCGCGACCACCCACGGGCCGACGACGGGGACGCAGACCTGCAACCCCTTGCACTCGTTCGTCGCGCCGGCCGCCGACGTCCACGCTGCGAATGCCGCGACGACCGCCACGAGGACGGCTGCGCGTCTCACGCGACTCTCCGGAACCAGAGGGCGGAGAGCGCGCCGGCGGCGAGCAGCACGACGATCGCTCCGCCCGCGAACAGGTCGGTGATCTCGCGGTTGACCGTCCGGTGGCCGATGCGCGTCGCGAGCCTCCGGTAGACGTCGGCGAGTGCGATGCTCGTGCGCGCGCGGAAGAACTGGCCCCCGGTCGTCAGCGCCACCTGCTGCAGCGTCCCCGGGCTCGGCGGGACGCGGATCCGCTCGGTGTAGCCGCCGACGAGCTTCGCCGTGACGACGCCGTCGGGCGTGCCGACGAGCACCGTCGAGACGGCGACGTGGAGGGCCTTCGCCCGGCGCGCGGCGGTCAGCGTCGCGGTACGCCCGCCGTCGCGCGTGCCGTCGGAGATGAGGAGCACGGACGTCGGCGGCACGACGCCCTCCACGGGACGCTCCCGCTGCCCGATGCGTGCGGCGAGCAGGATCGCGTCGCCGATCGCCGTGCCCTCGCCCGGCGTCAGCTCGCTGAGCCCCTTGCGGACGAGGTCGCGGTCGGTCGTCGGCGGCACTGCGAGGAACGCGCGGCTGCCGAACGCGACGAGCGCGACGTTGTACGTGCTCGGGATCTTCGCGAGGAACGCATCGCCGGCCGCGCGCGCGGCGTCGAGGCGCGACGGCTGCACGTCGGTCGCGGTCATCGAGCGCGAGACGTCGATCGCGAGCACGACGGTCGCCTCCTTGCGCGGCACGGAGAGATTCGCGTGCGGACGCGCGGCGCCGACGATCATCGCCGTGAGCGCGAGCAGAAGCAGTGCGAGCGGGACGTACCGCAGCCGGCCCGGCGCGCGCGGCACGAGATTCGGCAGGAGCGCGAGCGACGAGAAGCGCGCGGCCGACGCGCGCCGGTGCTGCTCGTTGCGGAGCCAGAGCACGAGCAGGAGCGGCACGGCGGCGAGCGCGACGAGCACGAGCGGCTGCGAGAAGCTCACCGGCGCGCTCCCAGGAACTCCGCGTAGGGGCGCAGCCAGTCGCCCGAGGTCGACAGGACGACGTGCGGGACGCCGAGCGCGGTGAGCACGCGTGCGACGCCCGTGCGCTCTTCCGCCGCAGCGGCCGCGAACCGCTCGCGCAGGGTCGCGCTGCGCGTGTCGACGCGCACCTGCCGTCCCGTCTCGGGGTCGACGAGCCAGAGCTCGCCGACGTCGGGCAGCTCCTGCTCGCGCGGGTCGCGGATCTCGACCGCGAGCACCTCGTGCCGGCTCATCAGCTCGAGCAGCGGCTTGCGCCAGTCGAGCGGGCCGCGGAAGTCGGAGACGACGACGACGATCCCGCGCTGCCGCGCGATCGCGCCCGTGCGCCGGAGTGCCGCGCCGAGCGACGTGGCGCCGACGTGCGCCTCCTCGGGCTCGCGCTGCAGCGCGGCGAGCAGCCCGATCAGGCCGGCACGCCCCTGTGCCGGCGGCAGCGTCCTCGGCTCGCGGTCGCCGAACGTCGTGATGCCGAGCCGGTTGCCGCGCCGCGTTGCGATGTGGCCGGTCGCGATCGCGACGCCGTCGGCGACGTCGGCCTTGCGCCGGTCCGCCGTGCCGAAGTGCATCGACGGCGAGGTGTCGAGCACGAGCCACGTGACGAGCACGCGTTCGGCGAGATGGACGCGCACGTGCGGGAGGCCGGTGCGCGCGGTGACGTTCCACTCCATCTTGCGCACGTCGTCGCCGGCCTCGTAGGGTCGCACCTGCGCGAGCTCGACGCCGTCGCCGTAGTGCGACGAGCGATAGTCGCCTGCGAGCATTCCCGAGAGGCGGCGGCCGACCTCGATCTGCAGCGCGCGCAGGAGATCGAGCGGGAGTGCTCCCGGCCCGGGACGCGCGGGCGTTGCCGCCCCGAGGAGCGGCGACACTTTCATCCCGCGCTCGACCGCGCGAACGTCACCTCCGGAACGGGGACGGCGTTGAGGACCGAGTCGAGGATCCGGTCCGGCGTCATCCCCTCGGCGAGCGCCTGGTAGCTCAGCACGAGCCGGTGGCGGAACGCGTCCTTCGCAAGGGTGCGGAGGTCGTCGGTCGTGACGTAGTCGCGGCCGCGCACGAGTGCGAGCGCGCGCGATGCCTGCACGACGCTGATCGGCCCGCGCGGGCTCGCGCCGAACGAGATGTACTCGCCGAGCTCGCCGAGACCGACGTTCTCCGGCACGCGTGTCGCCGCGGCGAGCGCGACGGCGTAGCTCACGAGCGCCGGATCGACGTAGATGCCGAGCACGGCGGTCTGCAGGTCGCGGAGGTCGTCGAGCGAGAGCGCCTCTCGCAGCTCCGGGTGCGGCACGAGCTGGCGCTGCACGATCGTCAACTCCTCGTCGTGCGCGGGGTAGTCGATGAGGATCTTCAGCATGAACCGGTCGAGCTGCGCCTCCGGCAGGGGGTACGTGCCTTCGGACTCGATCGGGTTCTGCGTCGCCATCACGAGGAACGGGGACGGCACCGGATACGACGTGTGCGCGATCGTCACCTGCCGTTCCTGCATCACCTCGAGCAGCGCGGACTGCACCTTCGCCGGCGCGCGGTTGATCTCGTCGGCGAGGAGGAAGTTGCAGAAGACGGGGCCGAGCTCCGTGTCGAAGCTGCCCTGGTCGGGCCGGTAGACGCGGGTGCCGACGAGGTCGGCGGGGACGAGGTCGGGCGTGAACTGCACGCGCGCGAACGTGCCGCCGAGCACGTCCGCCGTCGTCTTGATCGTGAGCGTCTTCGCGAGGCCGGGGACGCCCTCGATCAGCAGGTGGCCCTGCGCGAGGAGGCACACGAGGACGCGTTCGAGCATCTGGTCCTGGCCGGCGATGACGCGGCGGATCTCGAACAGCGCCTGCTCGAGGCGGTCGCTGATCTCGACCGGTGACGCCGGTGAGCCGTTCGCGGGCTCTGGCACGGAGACCTCCCCTGTGGCTGCCGAAGGCCCTGGATTGAATCACCAGAACCTAAGGGATGCGTGAGGGCCCGGGGATGACGCGCCGCAGCAGGCGAAGTAGGCTCCTTGCGGATTGTCGGTGCCACACGTCGCGCAGGGCAGGTGAGCGCCTGAACCGGAGGCCGGGCTCGAGGCTGCGTCTCGTCGCCGCTGCGCTCGCAGCCGTGGCCGTTCTCCCGCAGGCAGCCGCGGCGCAGCGGAGCGCACCGAGCTACGTGGCGCTCGAGCGGCAGTTCGCGTACGACCCGACGGTTCCGCTCGACGTGCAGACCGGTACGGCCTCCGACGACGGAACCGTCACGGTCACGCCCATCTCCTACGCGATCGACGCGACGCATCGCGCCACGGGCAGCCTCGTCGTCCCGGATGCGCCGGGGCCGTATGCAGGCATCGTCTTCGCGCCCTATCGCGGCGGCGGACACGCACGGCTCGAGCCCGAAGCGCTCGACCTCGCCGCGCGCGGCGCGGTCGGGCTCTCGCTCGACGATCTCGCAGGCTCCTATCCGACGTTCACGATCGCCGACCGCTGGTTGACGATCCGCCGCGTGATCGCGCTTCGGCGCGCGATCGACCTCCTGCTCGCGCGCGGCGACGTCGACCCGGCGCGCATCGGCTTCGCGGGGATCAGCGACGGCGGCGAGCTCGGCGGCATCCTCGTCGGGATCGACCACCGCGTCGTCGCCGCGGATCTCATGTCGGGCGGCGGTGTCTGGGACCGCGGCGGCATCCCGGCGTACCGGCGGCGCATGGCGCTGCTCGACCCGGTGCTCTACATCGGTCACGCCGCGCCTGCGGCGCTGCTGTTCCAGTCGGGGCGCGCGGACCGGCTCGTGCCCGCAGCGGACGCCCGCGCCTACCAGAGGGCCGGCAGCGTGCCGAAGCTCGTGCGCTGGTACCCGGCGCCGCACCAGCTCGACGAGACCGCAACGCTCGACTCGGAGAACTGGCTCGCGGTGAAGCTGCGGCTGCGCGCGCGCTAGCTCGGCTCGCCCGCCGCGTCGCTCAGGAGCAGCACGTTCTCCGCAAGGCGGAAGCGCTCGTGGACGACCTGGACGGCGCGGGCGAGGTCCTCGCTGCGGACGACGCACGAGATGCGGATCGACGACGTCGAGATGATCTCGATGTTGATGCCCGCGTCCGCGAGCGCCTCGAACATGTCGGCGGCGACACCGGGGTTGCTGCGCATGCCGGCGCCGACGAGCGAGACCTTGCCGATGTCGGTGTCGCACGTGTAGCCCTGCGCCTCGACCTGGGTCGCGATCGCGCCGAGCACCGGCTCCGCGGTGGGGAGGTCGGACTCGGGCAGCGTGAACGAGATGTCGGTGTGACCCGCGGCGGAGACGTTCTGCACGATCATGTCGATGTGGATGCCCGCGTCGGCGAGCGGGCGGAAGACGCGCGCGGCGATGCCCGGGTGGTCCGGCACGGCGAGGATCGTCACTTTTGCCTCACCGGAGTCGCTCGCGATCCCCGAGATGAGCGCCTGCTCGAGCACGTCCTCCTCCTTCACGATCCAGGTTCCGTCCGCGTCGCCGAACGACGACCGGACGTGAATGCGCACGCCGTGGTTTCGAGCGTACTCGACCGACCGCAGCGCGAGCACCTTCGCGCCCGAGGCGGCCAGCTCGAGCATCTCCTCGTAGCTCACCTGCGCCAGCTTGCGCGCGCCCGGCACGATGCGCGGGTCGGCGGTGAAGACGCCGTCGACGTCGGTGTAGATCTCGCAGACGCCGGCGCCGAGGCCGGCGGCGAGCGCGACGGCGGTCGTGTCGGAGCCGCCGCGGCCGAGTGTCGTGATGTCGCTGCCGGTGCGCGTGACGCCCTGGAAGCCGGCGACGATCACGATGCTGCCGCGCTCGAGCGCATCGTGGACGCGCTGCATCCGCAGCTCGACGATGCGCGCCTTGCCGTGCGCCGCGTCGGTGACGATCCCGGCCTGCGACCCGGTGAGCGAGACGGCGTCGCGCCCGAGCTCGTTGACGGCCATCGCGAGGAGCGCTGCGGAGATGCGCTCACCGGCGGTGAGGAGGACGTCCTGCTCGCGCGGGTGCGGGTTCGGCGAGACCTCCCGTGCGAGCCCGATCAGGGTGTCGGTCGTCGCGCCCATCGCCGAGACGACGACGCACACGGGGCTCCCGCCCGCTGCGGTGGCGACGACCCGCTCGGCGACCCGTTTGATCCGATCGACGTCGGCAACCGAGGTTCCGCCGTATTTCTGGACGACGAGGCTCACAGCGGGAGGGTACGTGCGGGGCCTCGGCTATTGTGGAGGCCGTGGCGACCAAGCGTCAGCAGACGATGGCGAAGCGGGACCGTGAGTTCGCGGTGCTCGAGAAGCGCACGAAGAAGCGCCTCCGCAAGGAGGCCGCGCGCGCCGAGCAGTCCGACGAGCCGACCGTGCAGGAGCCCTACGTCCCCGATGCCGACTCGGTGCGGGACGCCCAGGGCCGCGTGATCCCGGTCGACTTCGACCCGAAGCTCTAGCTCCGGCTGCTCCCGCCGCGCGTGCGTTGACTGCGCGCGCCGTGTGGTCTAGAACGTGGGCGAAGGGGGTTTTCGAGCATGCGGCGTGCGGCTGCGGCGGTACTCATCGCGACGACGGTCGCGCTCGGGCTCTGCTCCGGGCGCGCGGGCGCGGCTGCGCCTCCCGGCGCGACGGCCCAGTGCCGCGACGGCTCGTACAGCTACTCGCAGACGCACTCGGGGACGTGCTCGTACCACGGCGGCGTCGCGGTCTGGCTCGGCGCCGGCGCCGCGGCGGCCGCGTCGCCGGCGCTCGGAGCGACGGTGCTGCTCGCGCCGCGGCGCGCGGCCGGTCCGTGCGTGCGCGGGCCGCGGCCGGACCGGCGGTGCTCGCCGGGCGCGTTCTACAGCGGCCTCGGCACCGCCGTGGTGTGCGGAGGCTCGTTCCGCACCGGGGCCGTGCGGAACGTGCCGCAGGCGGAGAAGTACGCGGTCGAGCGCGAGTACGGGCTGCCCGCACGCCTCTATGGGCGCACGATCGAGATCGACCACGTCGTCCCGCTCGAGCTCGGCGGCGCGAACGATCTTGCGAACCTGTTCCCGGAGCCCGGGAGCGGGGCGGCGAGCTATCACGCGAAGGACGCGCTCGAGAACCGCGTGCACGATCTCGTCTGCGCCGGCCGCATGACCCTTCGGGTCGCGCAGAGCAGGATCGCGTCGAACTGGGAGACGCTCTTCGCGCAGGTCTTCGGCGCGCCGCCGCGCTGAGCTAGACCCGGTACTCGCCCCGCGCGACGACGACAGCCGCGCCGCCGACCTCGATCCGGTCGATCCGGTCCGCGGTCCCCTCGACGCGGGCGTGGAGGAGCGACGGCCTGTTCATCTCGGCGCCCTGGCGGATCTCGATCGTCTCGCCGAACGCGATCGCGCCGTGTCGTGCGAGGTGCACCGCGAGCGGGCCTGCCGCCGAGCCGGTCGCCGGGTCCTCGGCGATCCCGAGCGCCGGGCCGAACATCCGCGTCTTCCACCGTGCGCCCTCGCCGGCGAAGCAGTTCACGCCGGCGCGCGTGTGCGAGGCGAGCGCGGCGAGGTCCGGGCGGAGCGCCGCGACGGCGTCCTCGCTCTCGAGCCGGACGAGCACGTGGCGAGGCCCGTTCTCGTAGACCTCGACGGGATCGACCGTGCGCTCGACGCCGAGGGCGGCCAGCAGCTCGTCCGCGCGCTCGTAGGCCCGTCCGGCCGGGAACGACTGCTCCATCCACCCGAAGACGACGTGCCCGGCGCGCCGCTCGAGCCGGAGGGGGACGACGCCGCTCGCGGTCTCGATCCGTACGACGTCGAGGTCGAGTGCCGTGCCGGCGACGAACGCCGCGCCGAGCACCGGATGGCCGGCGAACGGGAGCTCGACGCCCGGCGTGAAGATGCGCACGCGCACGTCGGCGCCGTGCTCGGGCGGCAGCACGAAGATCGTCTCCGCGACGTTCAGCTCACGGGCGACGGCCTGCATCTGCTCGTCCGAGAACGGCCTGCCGTCGGTGAAGGCGCCGAGTTGGTTGCCCTCGAGCGGCCGGTCGGTGAAGACGTCGAGCACGAGATACGGATGCAGGTCGCCCGTGGGCGCGACGTCGAGCGGCAGCGAGAGCGGGGTCATGCTCCCGCGCCCTGCCGCGCGACGACCGTCAGCTCGACGAGCATCCCGGCCACGAGCTTCGCTTCGACGGTCGTGCGCACGGGCCGCGGCTCCGCGAACCCCTCGGCGTAGGCCGCGTTGAAGCGGGGAAAGAGCGAGAGGTCGCTCAGGTGCGCGACGCACGAGACGACGTCGGTGCGATCGAGGCCGGCCTCCTCGAGCAGCGCGTCGATGTTGCTCAGCGTCTGCTCGACCTGCGACTCGATGTCGTCGCCGGCGAGCTCACCCGTCGCCGGGTCGAAGCCGCCCTGGCCCGAGAGGAAGAGCCAGCCGTCGACGAGCAGCGCCGGCGAGTACGCGCCCGCCGCGGGTGCAGCCCGCTTCGATGAGATGACCGCCTTCATGCGGAGCTCCTTCCGACAGACATAGGAAAGAAGCTATATACCTCTCCGAGAAGGGTCAGCGCAACTGTGCCGGAGGACTAGGCCTGCGGGATGCGCGCCTCGAGCGCGGCCGTCACGGCCTCGCGCACGGGCTCGAGCTCGATGCGATCGAGCACGTCCTGGAAGAAGCCGCGCACGACCATGCGCTCGGCCTCCGGCCGCGGTAGGCCGCGCGCCATCAGGTAGAAGAGCTGCTCGCGGTCGACGCGGCTCACGGTCGCGCCGTGCGTGCAGCGCACGTCGTTCGCCATGATCTCGAGGCCCGGGATCGGCACCGCATGGGCCGTCGGCGAGAGCATGAGGTTGCGGCACTCCTGGTAGGCGTTCGTCTTCTGCGCGTCCGGCTCGACGCGGATCATCCCGCGCCACACGGCGGTCGCGTTGTCGCGCAGCGCCCCCTTGAAGGCGAAGTCGCTCTCGCAGTTCGGCGCGATGTGCTCCTGAAAGGTGTCGTAGTCGAGGTGCTGCTCGCCGTCGGCGAAGTAGGCACCCGTGACACGCGAGGTCGCGCCCGGACCGTTGAGGTCGTTCTGGATGCGCGTCTTGCCGCGCTTCGAGCCGAAGCCGCCGGCGACCCAGTCGAGCTCCGCGTCGCGCTCGACGCGTGCGTGATGCGACGCGAAGTGCCACGTCTCGGTCGAGAGGTTCTGCAGCGACACGTACTCGAGCTTCGCGCCCTGCTCGACGAAGAGCTCCACCGCTGCATTCGAGTACGCCTCGGTGTCGTCGCTCGGCGACGCGTACTCCTCGATCAGCGACGCGCGCGCGCCCTCCTCGGCCACGACGACGAGCCGCCAGAACGTCTGGCCGGTCACGGCGATGCGCACGTACAGCGGCTTCTCGAGCACGACGCCCTTCGGCACGACGACGAGCAGGCCGTGCTTCCACATTGCGGCGTTGTGCGCGGCGAACTTCTCCGTCCAGCCGACGAGCGAATAGAGCTTGTCGAAGTCCTCCGGCAGCGGCTCGAAGCGGACGCCCTCGGGCGCCTTCGAGATGTCGATGCCGTCCGCCGTCACCGTCGCGTAGCCGCTGACGTCGAGGTCGAGCATCGTCGCGATCTCGGTCGCGCCGCCGCCCGTGAACGACTCGGGGTCGAAGCCCGCGAGGTCGGTGAAGCGCCAGTGCTCCTCCGTCGTGTCCGGGATCGGCAGCCGCTCGTAGGCGGCGGTGGCGTCAGCCCTGCTCATGGGGCGCGTACCTCCGGTGGAGCACGATCTGGTTGCCGTCGGGGTCGGCGAAGAACGCCATGTGGCACACGCCCGTGTCGAGGACGTCGCCGTTGAAGACGACGCCCTTCTCCTCGAGCGCGTGCCGTGCCTCTGCGACGTCCGGCACGCGCAGCGCGAAGCCGGCGTCGTGCGGCGCGCGGAACGCGCCCCCGATCGACTCGAGGCTCAGCAGGTAGAGGAAACCGTTGTCGCCGAGCTTGAACTCGGGGAACCCGCCGTCACTGGCCTGGGGCAGCCCGAGCGTCTCGCCGTAGAACTGCTTGGAGCGCTCCATGTCGGTGACGGGCACGGCCCAGAAGTCGACGTGCTCGACCTCGATCGTCAACCGACGGAGCCTTCCATCTGCAGCTGGATCAGCCGGTTCATCTCGACCGCGTACTCGAGCGGCAGCTCCTTCGTGATCGGCTCGACGAAGCCCGACACGATCATCGCGCTCGCCTCCGCCTCCGAGAGGCCGCGCGACATGAGGTAGAAGAGCTGCTCGGCGCCGATCTTCGACACCGTCGCCTCGTGGCCGATGTCGACGTTGTCCGCCTCGATCTTCATGTACGGGTACGTGTCGGAGCGCGAGTCCTCGTCGAGGATCAGCGCGTCGCACACGACCTTCGACTTCGCGCCGACGGCCTTCTTGTCGACCTGCAGCAGCCCGCGGTAGCCGGCGCGGCCGCCGTCCTTCGAGATCGACTTCGAGGTGATGATCGACGTCGTGTTCGCCCCGACGTGGACGCACTTGCCGCCCGCGTCCTGATGCTGGCCCTTGCCTGCAAACGCGATCGACAGCACCTCGCCGTGGGCGCGCTCGCCCATCAGCCAGATCGCCGGGTACTTCATCGTCAGCTTCGAGCCGAGGTTCCCGTCGACCCACTCCATCGTCGCGTCCTTGTGCGCGACCGCGCGCTTCGTGACGAGGTTGTAGACGTTGTTCGACCAGTTCTGGATCGTCGTGTAACGGCAGCGCGCGCCTTCCATCACGACGATCTCGACGACCGCGCTGTGCAGCGAGTCGGTCGAGTAGATCGGCGCGGTGCAGCCCTCGACGTAGTGCACGTACGCGCCCTCGTCGACGAGGATCAGCGTGCGCTCGAACTGGCCCATGTTCTCGGCGTTGATGCGGAAGTACGCCTGCAGCGGCATGTCGATGTGCACGCCCGGTGGCACGTAGATGAACGAGCCTCCCGACCACACCGCGCTGTTCAACGCCGCGAACTTGTTGTCGTTCTGCGGGATGATCGTCCCGAAGTACTGCTTGAAGAGATCCTCGTGCTCGCGGAGCGCGGTGTCCGTGTCGAGGAAGATCACGCCCTTGCGCTCGAGATCCTCCTGGAGCTTGTGGTAGACGACTTCGGACTCGTACTGCGCGCCGACGCCTGCGAGGTACTTCTTCTCCGCCTCGGGGATGCCGAGCTTGTCCCAGGTGTCCTTGATGTCGGCCGGGAGGTCCTCCCACGAATTCGCCTGGTTCTCGGTCGGCTTGATGTAGTAGAAGATGTTCTCGAAGTCGATCTCCGCGACGTTGCCGCCCCACTCGGGAAGCGGCCGCGCGTAGAAGTAGTCGAGGCTCTTGTGCCGGAACTTGCGCATCCAGTCCGGCTCGTTCTTGTGCGACGAGATCGCGTCGACGAGCTCGTGCGAGAGGCCGCGGCCGCTCTTGAAGAAGTAGTCCTCGTCGACGGAGAAGCCGTACTTGATCGCGTAGTCGGAGCCGATCCCCTGGACGACCTCGACCTCGGTCTCGGGCTGTGCCGCCATCAGGCCTCACTCCCCACGGTCGCTGGGATGAACGGGTCGTAGCCGTCCGCCTCGAGCTCCTTGGCGAGCTCGGCGCCGCCCGAGGCGACGATCCTGCCGTCCACGAAGACGTGCACGTGGTCGGGCGTGATGTAGTCGAGGATGCGCTGGTAGTGCGTGATCACGAGCGCGCCCATCTCGGGGCCGACGAGCTCCTTCACGCCGCCGGCGACGACGCGGAGCGCGTCGATGTCGAGACCGGAGTCGGTCTCGTCGAGCACCGCCATGCGCGGCTTCAGCATCGCCATCTGGAGGATCTCGACGCGTTTCTTCTCTCCGCCCGAGAACCCGTCGTTCAGGTAGCGCGAGGCGAGCTCGCGGCTGACCTTCAGGCGGTCCATCTGGGCGAGCAGCGTCTTGCGGAACTCGGGGATCGCGATCGGGTCGTCCTTGCCGCCGTTTCGTGCCTTGCGCACCGCGTTGATCGCTGCGCGCAGGAAGCTCGTCACGGTCACGCCCGGGATCGCGTGCGGGTACTGGAAGGCGAGGAAGAGGCCGCGCTGCGCGCGCTCGTCCGCGCCCAGCTCGGTGACGTCGTCGCCGTCGAGGAGGATCCGGCCCTCGGTGATCACGTAGGCGGGATGGCCCATGATCGCGTACGAGAGCGTCGACTTTCCGGAGCCGTTCGGCCCCATGATCGCGTGCACCTCGTTCGTGTCGAGGATGAGGTCGACGCCCTTGACGATCTCGGTGCCGTCCTCGAGCGAGACGTGGAGATTCTCCAGCTTCAGTAGCGCCACTTTGTGATCCTCAGTTTCCCTTGAAATTGCGGGTTTTTCCACCGCTTGCAACGAGAGCCATCCTAGCGGACGCCCATCGGCCCCCGATTGGTCGAAAGCCCCGTTCGCTGCTAGTCTCGACGGAGATGACCGGCTGGACGAGCCCCACGCACATCATTCTCATCCTCCTGCTCGCGCTCCTGCTTTTCGGCGCGAAGCGGCTTCCGGAGATCGGGCGCTCGCTCGGAACCGGCATGCGCGAGTTCAAGGACTCGGTGACCGGCAACTCGCCGCCCGAGCAGCAGCAGCTCACGCCGCCCGAGACGACCACCTCGACGCCGGCGTCCGAGCGCGAGCGCGAGTCCGTCTAGCCGGCGCATGAGACGGCTTCCGCGCCGCCTCGGCCACGGTGAGGAGGCGACGCTCGTCGAGCATCTCGAGGAGCTGCGCTGGCGGCTCTTCATCGTCCTCGGCGCACTCGTCGTCTGCACGATCGTCGCGTTCGCGTTCCACACGCACATCCTCGACTGGATGAACCGGCCGCTTCCGCTCGACCGGCGGAAGCCCGTGACCCTCGGTGTCGCGGAGCCGTTCACCGTCTCCCTCACCGTGAGCATCTACGCCGGGCTGCTGCTCTCGCTGCCCGTGACGCTGTGGCAGCTCTGGTCGTTCTTCGCGCCCGCGGTCGACCCCAACTCCGAGCGGCGCGTGCTCGGCCTCGTGTTCTTCGCGTCGGCGCTCGGCGCCTGCGGGCTCGCGTTCGGCTACTGGATCCTGCTGCCGCGCGCCGTCCACTGGCTCACGAACTACGACAACGCACAGTTCACGAACCTCATCTCCGCCAAGCAGTACTACGCGTTCATCTCGACGGTGCTGCTCGGGATCGTGGCCGTGTTCGAGCTGCCCATGGTGCTGCTCGGCCTCGTGCACCTCGGCGTCATCACCTCGGCGCAGCTGCGGCGTAACAGGCGGATCGGGTACTTCATCGTCGCCGTGGTCGCGCTCGGCCTTCCAGGCCCCGACCCGGTCACGACCGGGCTCGAGCTCCTGCCGATGTGGGCGCTCTTCGAGGGCTCGATCTGGCTCGCCGTGCTCACCGAGAGACGCGCCGCTGCGCCGGTCGAGGCGACCGGCGTTTCGCGCTCCTGACGGGTACCCTGGGCGACCGATGGCACGCGGGGCAGTCAAGGCGAAGCAGTCGCAGGCCCAGAAGAGCGCGGCGTCGGGCGGCAAGGCTCGCGCGGCCCAGAAGGGCCGGCGGCGGCACGCCGGCGGCGGGAACCCGAACCAGCATCTCTTCTTCACGCGGCTGCGCCGGAAGGCGAAGTTCGCGTACGTCCTGCTCGCGGTGCTGTTCGCCATCACCTTCGCAGGGCTCGGCGTCGGCTCGGGCGGCGGCGGCCTCGACCAGCTCTTCAACGGCCTGAACCTCTTCGGGAGCAGCGGCACCTCCGTGTCGAAGGCGCTCGGCGAGGTCAAGAAGCACCCGACCGACAAGAAGGGCTTCCGCGACCTCGCGACGGCGTACGAGGCGAAGGGCGACACGGCGAACGCCATCACCGCGCTCGAGCAGTACACGACCCTCGCACCGAAGGACGTGAAGGCGTGGAGCGAGCTCGGCGGCCTGCAGCTGACGCAGGCGCAGGACTACGTGACCCAGTACCAGAACGCTGCGCAGAACCAGCAGCTCGCGGCGCCGAGCCAGGGCTTCGCGCCGACGGGCAAGCTCGCGACCGCGCTCGGGACGGATCCGATCGAGCAGGCCGCGGCGTCGACCTCGAACGGCCTCACGTCCGGGCTCTACCAGAGCGCGTCGCAGGCCTTCAGCTCCGCCGTCGGGACCTACAAGAAGCTCGTGTCGCTCGAGCCGGCGAACGCAGACGCGCAGTTCCAGCTCGCCCAGGCCGCACAGACCGCCGGCGACCGCCCCACCGCGATCGCGGCCTACAAGGCGTACGTGAAGCTCAACCCGGACTCCTCGACCGCCGCCCAGGTGAAGCAGCTGATCAAGCAGCTTCAGCCCGCTCCCGCACCGGCGAAGAAGAAGTCCGGCAAGTAACGCCGCCGCCGCGCCTACCAGCGGCCGGGCTGCATCCGTCCGGTTAGACTCTCGCGCGTGACCGAGGCCAGCCACGAGTCCGGGGGGATCTGCGCATGAACTTCGACATCAAGACCGAGCAGTTGAACGACGAGTCGTACGTGATCTCCCTCGCGGGCGAGGTCGACCTGTACACCGCTCCGGAGTTCAAGCAGCAGCTGCTCGAGGTGATCGGGCAGGGTGGTAAGGAGGTCGTCGTCGACTTTACGAACACGACGTTCATCGACTCGACGACGCTCGGCGTGCTCGTCGGCGGCGTGAAGCGCCTCCGCTCGGCCGACGGGCAGCTCTCGCTCGTCTGCAGCGACCGCAACATCACGAAGATCTTCGAGATCACGGGCCTCGACCGGGTGTTCACGATCTACCCGACGCGCGACGACGCGCTCGCGAAGCTCGGAACGACGGGGACCAACCCTCCGGCCTAGTGCGGCGGGCGCTTCCCGGGGCTCTACTCGCCGCCGCCGCGCTCCTCGCGGGCGGCTGCGGCACGGGCGGCAAGGCGCCGGCCCAGGCCGACCAGCAGGCCGGCCAGAAGCTGTTCACCCAGAAGTGCGGCGGCTGTCACACGCTGGCCGCGGCCGGCACGGGCGGGACGCTCGGCCCGAACCTCGACGACGCCTTCTCCGGCCCGAAGGCGCAGCACTTCAAGGAGAGCACGCTCGAGAACGTCGTGCTCGACCAGATCCGGCAGGCGTCCGCGCCGATGCCCGCCAACCTCGTCAAGGGCCAGGAGGCCGTCGACGTGGCCGCCTACGTCGCGAACGTCGCGGGCGCCGGTGGGCCGAACGCGAAGCCGCCGTCCCAGCTCGGCACCGACGGCAAGGCGATCTTCTCCGCCGAGTGCTCGAGCTGCCACACGCTGAAGGCGGCGGGGGCGTCGGGGACGATCGGCCCGAATCTCGACTCGCTCAAGCCCGCGCTGGCGATCGTCGTCAAGCAGGTCACGAACGGCGGCAGCGTGATGCCGGCGTTCAAGGGCAAGCTCTCGCCGGCGCAGATCGACGCGGTCGCGAAGTTCGTCTCCTCCTCCGCCGGCAAGTAGCGCCGTGGAGATCCGGCGCGCGCGGCTCGACGACGCCGCCGCGATCGCGGAGGTCCACGTGCGCTCGTGGCAGGCTGCGTACGAGCATGTCTTCGGCGCCGAGCGGCTCGCGACGCTCGATCTCGGCGCGCGGAGGCGGCGATGGGAGGAGTGGCTCGCCGCGGACGAGAACGCCTCCGTGGCCGTCGAAGACGGCCGCGTCGTCGCGTTCGCGTGGGTGGGGCCGAGCAGGGACGCGGCGGACGAAGGAGAGCTCTTCGCGATCTACGCGCTGCCCGAGGCGTGGGGATCGGGTGCGGGCCGCGAGCTGATGGCGGTCGCGCTCGCCGCGCTCCGCGATGTCGGCTACGCGGAGGCGATCCTCTGGGTGCTCGGCGACAACCCACGGGCGCGCCGCTTCTACGAGCGTGAGGGCTGGCACGACGACGGCGCCCGCAAGTCGGACGAGTTCCTCGGCGTGCAGGTCGAGGAGGCGCGCTACCGGATCGCGTTCTAGAGGCGCGAGACGGGGAGCGCGAACCGCTCCCGTGCGTCGGCGACGAACGAGTCGTCCGCGTCGACGAGCACGATCTCGTCCGCGCCGAACGTCCGCAGCGCGTCGGCGATCGCGAGGAGCGGATCGTCGGCCCCGACCTCGCCGCGTACGCGGATGCCGTCGCCGCCGAGCTCGTCGGCGAGCGCGCCCGCCGTCTGCTCGGCATCCGCGCGGCGATCGTCGACCGCGCCGGTGAGCGCCTCGACCGTCGAGGCGAGCGCAGGCACGACCACCACGACCTCCGTTGCCCCGTCACCGAGGCGCCCGCGGACACCCGACGTCCCGGGCTTCGCGACGAGCAGCACGCGGTGGGTTGCACCGGGCGTGCCCGACACGAGCACCTGCGGCGGCGGCTTCGGGCCGCCGAGGATCCAGGCGCAGACGCCTGCCACGACGAGCACGGCGGCGGCGACGCCGACCCAGATGTCGATGTACGCCGCGATCGCGATGATCACGGCGCCGGCGATCACGACGAGGAGAAAGCGAAACGCCTCGGCTTCGCTGCGGAGCGGATTGCGCATGGTCCCGCTCCTACCCGACTTCAGAGAATGTAGACCGTCAGATACACGACGATCCACATCACGTCGACGAAGTGCCAGTAGATCCCGCCGATCTCGACGCCGTGATGGTGCTCGGCCGAGAAATGCCCGCGGAATGCCCGCGTCGTCATGAACGCCAGGATCGTGAGGCCGACGAAGACGTGGGCGCCGTGGAGGCCCGTCAGGCAGAAGAAGATCGTCGCGAAGGCCCCGTTGCCGGTGTTGAAGCCGATCCGCGAGTACTCGATGCCCTGCGTGATCAGGAACGTCAGTCCCATCAGGAACGTGAGGAGGAGGCCGGCGCGCAGCCCCCAGACGTTGCCGCGCTTGATCGAGTGGAGCGCCCAGTGGACGGTGAAGCTCGACGTCACGAGGATGCATGTGTTGATGAAGGCGACGTAGACCGGCAGGTGGTAGGGCGGCGTCGGCCACGGCACCCCGTTGCTGACGCGGATGAAGAAGTACGCGGTGAAGAACGAGCCGAAGAGCATGATCTCCGACGCGATGAAGAGGAACATGCCGAGCACGGCCGGCGTGACCCGCGACGAGTAGTGCGGCGCGGGCGGCCCGTGATGCTCGTCGCCGTGCGCGTGCCCGAGCGGCTCTGCGTGCGCTGACATCAGGCGGTCACCGCCGCGGGGACGTCGACCTCGACGTGCTCGACCGGCAGCTTCGTGTCCGACCGGAGCCGCCCCAGCAGGTCGCGGCGCAGCCAGCCGGAGCGTGCGCCGGGGAACGTCGAGACGAGGATCTCGTTCACGCGCTCGTCCTCGAGCGTCTGCATCACCGCGGCGTACGGGTCGGGATGCGAGATCTGGCCGTGGACGTCGAGCCCTTCGCCGCGCAGCAGCGTCACGGCGCGCAGCAGGCGACGCTCGGCATCGTCGTAGGAGCCGTCCGCGTCGCCCTGTGGGGAGATGATGAGAAAGCCGGCCGGCCCCTTCGCCGCCCGCTCGCGGATCCGCGTGAGCAGCGCCTCGCCGAGCACGGTCTGGTTCGCGACGACGAGCACGTTCTGGGAGCCGTGCTCGGCCTCGAGGTCGACGACGACGTGCTCGAACGGGATCGAGCCTGCGACGCGTTGCATCTGGTCGACGAGGTTCCGCCGCAGCCAGCCCGACGTGCTCTGAGGATGCGTCGAGACGACGATCTCGGCGGGGTCGAGCTGATGGATCGCGTCGCGGAGCGCCGACACCGGGTCGGACTCGACGACGACGCCGTTCGCCGGGATGCCTGCCGCCCGCAGGTGCTCGAGCGTGCGGTCGAGGCGCCGGCGTGCTGCGGCGCGGCGCGTGTCGTAGTAGACGACGTAGCCCTGGCGCGGCTGGTTGACCGGTGCGACCACCGTCACGAGCACCGGCCCGCCGGCGGCCTTCTTCGCGATCAGGTCGATGTGCGACGGCGAGACGGCGGTCTCGTTCGCGATCAGGAGGATGTTGCGCGTCTCGGCGCTGCTCATGGGACGGGCACCTCGACCTCGGTCGCGCGTGCCGGCGTGAGGATCGCGTGCTGCGCACCGACGACGCCGTACTCGTACGGATGGCCGACGACCTGCGGGATCTCGTCGAAGTTGAAGATCGGCGGCGGCGAGCTGACCTGCCACTCGAGCGTCAGCGCACGCCACGGGTTGCTCGGCGCGGGCGGGCCGCTGCGCCAGCTCGTGATCATGTTGTAGAGGAAGACGATCGTCGACGCGCCGAGGCCGAACGACGCGAGCGAGATGAACATGTTGAGGTTCGCGAACTTCGGCGCGTAGTCGGCGACGCGCCGCGGCATCCCCTCCATCCCGACGAGGTGCATCGGGAAGAACGTGAGGTTGAAGCCGACGAACGTGAGCCAGAAGTGCAGCTTGCCGAGCCGCTCGTTGTACATGCGGCCCGTCATCTTCGGGAACCAGTAGTACATCCCGGCGAAGATCGTGAACACCGACCCGCCGAAGAGCACGTAGTGGATGTGCGCGACGACGAAGTACGTGTCGCTGACATGGATGTCGATCGGGACCGCGCCGAGCATGACGCCCGACAGTCCTCCGATCACGAACATCGAGAGGAAGCCGAGCGCGAACAGCATCGGCGTGTTGAAGTGCAGCTTCCCCTCCCACATGGTCGCGAGCCAGCTGAAGATCTTGATGCCGGTCGGGATCGCGATCAGCAGCGTCGTGATCATCATCGGCACGCGCAGCCACGGCGCCATGCCGCTGACGAACATGTGGTGGGCCCAGACGGAGAAGCCCAGCACGACGATCGCCATGAGCGAGAGGGCCATGAGCCGGTAGCCGAAGATCGGCTTCCGGCTGAAGACGGCTATGACCTCGCTCATGATCCCGAAGCCGGGCAGCATCATGATGTACACGGCCGGGTGCGAGTAGAACCAGAAGATGTGCTGGTACCCCAGCGGGTAGCCGCCGCTCAGCGGGTTGAAGAACGACGTGTGCATCACGTGGTCGAACATCGAGAAGAACTGCGAGCCGGCGATGAACGGCGTCGCGATCACGACGAGGAGCGACGTCGTGAAGTTCGCCCACACGAGGAGCGGCATGCGCCAGAACGTCATTCCCGGCGCGCGCATGGTGATGATCGTGACGAGGAAGTTGAGCGCCGTCATGATCGAGCTCGCGCCGGCCCACTGCACGCCCTGGTTGAAGAACACCGCTCCGAGCGGCTGATGGCTCGAGCAGAGCGGCGCGTAGCCCGTCCAGCCGCACGCGAACGCGCCGTTCGGGATGAAGAACGACGAGAGCATCATGACCCCGGCGATCGGCAGCAGCCAGAACGAGAGCGCGTTCAGGCGCGGGAACGCCATGTCCCCGGCGCCGAGCATCAGCGGCACGACGAAGTTCGCGAGGCCGGCGAACGCCGGGATCACGAACAGGAAGATCATCAGCGACGCGTGGACGGAGAAGAGCCCGTTGTACGTCTGCGGGTCGAAGAACTGCGTGCCCGGCTTGGCGAGCTCGGCGCGGACGAGCAGCGCGAGCATCCCGCCGATCACGAAGAAGATGACCGTCGTCACGAGGTACTGGACGCCGATCACCTTGTGGTCGGTGTTCACGCGGAAGTAGTCGCGCCACGAGTGCGCGCCGTGCCCGGAGTGGTCCTCCGGCTTCGTCGGCGAGCCGATCGCGTAACCGGCCCAGTAGTCGAACGCGCCGAGGCCGGCGAGGAAGCCGAGCGGGGCCGTGACGAGGAACGCGACGAGCGTCAGCGGCTGCCAGTCGAGCAGCGGCTGCCAGTTGCCCCACCAGCGCAGGAGGACGACGAGACCGAACCCGAAGCCCGCGAACGCGCAGGTCATCCACGCCGCGCGGATCCAGCCGGCGTGGAGCAGGAGGCGGCGAACCATGCCGCCGCGCGGGGCGAGTTGGTGGTCGAACGTCGCTGCGGTCACTGGGTGAGGCTCATCCCTTCTTGCTCGGGCTGGACAGATACTGAACGAGCGCGTCGAGCTCCTGCTTCGAGAGCGACTTGCCGAACGTCTGCGGCATCACGTTCTTGGGGTAGCCCTTCTCGATGTACGCGTTCGGGTCGGTGACCGACTGCCGGATGAAGTCGGCGAGCGGCTTCCCGGCCTTCTGCGCGTAGGCAGGGAGCTTGTCGAGATCCGGCCCCGTCGTCGCCGAGGCGCCGGCCGCCGTGAGCGTGTGGCAGGCGCCACATGAGTTGTTCTTGAACACTGCGGCACCTGCGACGCTCGTGTTCGGCGACGTCACGGCCTGGGACTGGCCGTTCGCCCATTTGTCGAACGCGGCGGGCGTCATCACGATCGCCTCGGTGCGCATGACCGCGTGCCCGAGCCCGCAGAGCTCCGTGCAGATCACGTCGAAGGTGCCGAGGTGGTTCGGCGTGATGTGCAGCCGGGTCGTGAGCCCGGGGACGGTGTCCTGCTTCTGCGAGAACTCGGAGACCCAGAAGGAGTGGATCACGTCCTTCGACGTGAACACGAGCTCGACGGAGCGGCCGCGCGGCAGGCGCAGCGTCCCGCTCGTCAGCCCCTTCGACTCGGGATAGCTGAAGCTCCACGCGAACTGCTGCGCGGTGACGTTGACGCGCAGGTAGTTCTTGCCGAGCGCGTCGTCGCGTGCGAGCACGATCGCGCTGACGATGCCGATCGCCGTGACGAGGATCGTCGGGATCAGCGTCCACCAGATCTCGAGGCCGGTGTGGCCGTGGATCGAGGGGCCGTCCGAGAGGTCGTCCGGAGCGGCCCGGAACTTCACGATCGAGTACGCCAGCACCGCCGCCACGAGGGCGAAGATGACGATGCAGATCACGATCACGAACCAGAAGAGGAACTGGATCCGGTCGGCCTCGTTCGACGCCGGCTTCGGAAGCCAGGGAAGGGCGAGCGCAACCGCCGCGGCGAGCCCGCCGGCGACGATTCCAAGCCCGATCAGCGACGCAACGGAACCCCTGCGCATCCGTGCGTGAGCCTAGACGAAACGGCTGGAGCGGGACACCGGCACCCGCACCCGGATCGGGCCTTCGAGCGTTACCTCGTGGACCTCCCACAAACGCGAACGAAGGAGACACATATGGGTCTCGGAGTCGGGATCTTTCTTGCAGCCATCGGTGCGGTGCTCGCCTTCGCGGTGAACGCCACCGTGAGCGGCCTGAACATTCACGCGGTCGGCTGGATTCTGCTGATCGTCGGCATCATCGGCATCGTCCTCTCGATGATCTTCTGGTCCTCGTGGGCCGGCCCCGGCTACTGGTCGGGCAACCGCCGCCGCACGACGACCACCGTCGACGAGGGTCCCCCCGCCGGCTATTAGACCCAGGCCTCCGGCCTGGTCGAGTGCTCTATGACGTCCTCCGCAAGCGCGGCATCGCACTTGCGGGGGACGTCTACGCCGCCGGCAGCTCCACGAAGAACGTGCTCCCCCGCCGCCCGTCGGAGACGACCCAGATGCGCCCGTGCATCCGGTGCACGAGCTCGCGGCAGATGTAGAGGCCGAGGCCCGTGCCGCCGACGCCGAGCGCGAGGTTCGGGTCGAGGCGGAAGAACTTCTCGAAGATCCGGTCCTGCTCCGCGGGCGGGACGCCGAGGCCCTCGTCCTCGATCCGGAAGCGGATCGCGTTTCCCGCGCGCGCCGCGTCCACGACGACACGGCCGCCGTCCGGGGAGTACTTGATCGCGTTGTCGATGAGGTTCGTCAGCACCTGGCGGAGCTTGTCCGGGTCGGCGGCGACCGGCGGGAGGTCGTCCTCGAGCTCGACCGACAGCTCGACCGTCTCCGGGACGTGCGAGCGCAGCGCCTCGATGACCTGTCGCGCGAGCTTCGCGCCGTTGCAGCTCTCGATCGCGATGCGCATCTGGCCCGAGTCGAGGCGGCTTGCCCAGAGGATGTCGTTGACGATGCGGGCGAGACGGTCGGACTCGCTGGCCACGATCGAGAGGAGGCCGTTGCGCTGAGACTCCTCGAGACGGATGTCCTCACGCTGGAGCGTCAGCGCGGCACCGTAGATCGCGGCGAGCGGCGTGCGCAGCTCATGCGAGACGGTTGCCACGAAGTCGGACTTCAGCTGCTCGACCGCGCGCTCCTCCGTGAGGTCGCGGAACGCATAGACGGTGCCGCCCGGGAAGCGGACGGCGGAGATCGACAACCAGCGCTCCTCGCCCTGAACGTCGACCGGCACGGTCTGCGGGCGCCGGGAGCCTCCGGTCTGCGTCGTCGCCAGGGGGATGCGGTCCTGCAGCGTCTTCCAGTCGCGGATCAGCTCGCTCACCGGCCGCCCGATCGCCTTCGCCGCTTTCACGCGGAATGCCGCGGCCGCCGCGGGGTTCCAGAGGCGCACGATTCCGGCGCGGTCGAGCAGGAACACCCCGTCGTCGACGAACTCGAGCGCCTCCGCCGCGTGCGCGCGCTCCTGCGCGGCGCGGTAGAGCCGCGCGTTGTCGAGCGCGAGCGACGCGCGGCGTGCCAGCTCGACCGCGAGCTCGACGTCTGCAGCGTCGAAGCGCGGCTGCGGCGCGATCGTGCCGAGCTGGATCGTCCCGAGCGTACGGCCCCGTGCGATGAGCGGTACGACGATGCCCGACGTGTTCGCGAGCTCGCGGATCGCCTGTGCATGCTCGGTGTCCTGCGACATCTCGTCCACATGCGCCTGCACATCTGTGAGATAGACGGGCTCGCCCGTCCGGATCGCCGTCTGCACGGGATGGTCGTGCGCGGTCGGCGGATAGCGGAGGCGCAGCTCGCGCACGAAGTCGCGGCGAGAGGGATCGACGTGCGCGGCGCCGACGCAGCGGATCGAGCCGTCGTCCTCCAGCAGGTCGATCACGACCTGGCCCGCCAGCGTCGGGACGGCCATCTCGGCAATCGCCGCGAGCGTCTTCTCGTAGTCGAGCGACTCGCCGAGCAGATCGCCCGCCCGGGCGAGGAATCGCAGGCGCTGCTCGGCCGCCATCGGCGCGGTGATGTCCCGGATCACGCTGACCGACAGCACCGGCTCGCCCGAGGCGTCGTAGACGGGATTCGCGCGCACGAACGACCAGCGCTCCTCGCCGGTCGCGAGAACGCGGTAGCAGAGCGTCCGCTCGGACGTCTCGCCGCGCAGCGCGACCCGGCCAGGGAGCTGGTCGGGCTCGAGCGGGCGGCGCTCCTCGTCGAGGATCTCGAACTGCGCGAGCACCTCCTCCCGTGACGCGCTCAGGAAGTCCTCCGCAGACCCGAACCCGACGAGTCGGGCAGCCGCGTCGTTGGCGTACACGAGGCCCCCCGCCGGCGCCTGCACGACGATCCCCTCGTCGACCGTCCGCATGATCGTCAGGAGCTGGTCGCTCGACACGCGCAGCGCCTCCTGCGCCTGCGTGCGGACCGTCGCAGAGGCGAGATGGTTCGCGATCGTCCGCGACAGCAGCAGCTCCTCCGGGCGCCACTCGTGCGGGCGGTCGTGGTAGAGCATGAACTTGCCGACGAGCCGCGACCCGTGCACGAGCGGGACGAACGCAAGCGCGCCGATCCCCTCCGCGCGCACGGCTTCCTCGAGCGCCGGGTCGAAGCCGGCATCGGCGAGCTGCTCGACCAGGACGGGCTGCGGATCGGAGGCGTCGGGCGCCCAGGGCGAGTGTCCCTCGGTCGCCGCCCGGTACGCGTCCGAGACGCCGCGCCAGGCGCGGTAGCGCATGACGCCGGCGTCGTCGGCGAGGAGCACGGAGGCACGGTCGGCGCCGGTCGTCGTCAGCAGCATGTCGATCGCCTCGTCGAGGAGGTCGTCGAGGGTGCGCGAGCGGGCGATCGCGTCGGCGATGCGGTAGAGCGCGTCGGCCTCGGCGATCCGCATCCGGAGCTCCGCCCGATCGCCGAGCTCGCCCACCGAGGCTGCGCTCGCGAGGAAGTCGTCGGTCTCGCTGCTCAAGTGATCACCCCCGACCGGTCCGTCCGCCTGGCGGTCACAGTCTGCACGAGCATCCACGGGATGGAAAGAGCCGAAGCTACAATGCCGCCGCTCCGGGCCGTTAGCTCAGCTGGTAGAGCAGGGGACTCTTAATCCCAAGGTCGGAGGTTCGATCCCTCCACGGCCCATACCCCACGGGGAAACGATGTTTCCCCGTGGGTTCCTCTTGTGGCGGAGACTGCGCGGGCGGACGCGTTGCGGCGCTGGGCCGCGCCCGCGCAGGTCGGGCGCGGCGACGGGCTTCGTCCGTACGCTGGTCCTTGTGAAGGTCTTCTCCGTCGTCGGGAATCGGCCGCAGTTCATCAAGTCCGGGCCCGTCTCCGTGGCTTTGCGGGAGGCTGGGGTCGACGAGGTCGTGCTCCACACCGGGCAGCACTGGGACTGCGAGCTCTCCGACGTGTTCTTCGACGAGCTCGGGCTGCCCGAGCCGGCCTACCGGCTCGAGCTGCACACGGCCGACCCCGACGCGATGCGGCCGGGGATCGGTGACGCGATCGGGCGCGAGCGGCCCGACTGGGTGCTCGTCTACGGCGACACGAACTCGACGCTCGCCGGCGCGGAGGCGGCCGTCGCCGCCGGCGTCGGCGTCGCGCACGTCGAGGCCGGGCTTCGCAGCGGCGATCTCTCGATGCCCGAGGAGCGGAACCGCATCGCCGTCGACCGGATCGCGCAGCTCCTGCTCCCGCCCGACGAGCGCTCGCGCGAGACGCTCGAGCGCGAGGGCGTGCCGGGACGCATCGAGGTCGTCGGCGACGTGATGGCCGACGCGTCGCTCCGCTTCGCGCCGATCGCGCGGGAGCGCTCGCAGATCCTCTCGCGGCTCGAGCTCGAGCCCTCGGCCTACCTCGTCGCCACGATCCACCGCGAGGCGAACGTCGAGCCCGCCCGGCTCGCGCGCATCGTCGACGGGCTCGGCCGCACCGGCGAGCGCGTCGTCTTCCCGGCCCACCCGCGCACGCGCGGACGCCTCGCGGACGTCCCGGCGAACGTCCGTGTCGTCGACCCGCTCGGCTATCTCGACATGGCCGCGCTCGCCTCGCAGGCGCGCGTGATCGTCACCGACTCGGGCGGGCTCCAGAAAGAGGCGTACTGGTACGGCATCCCATGCGTGACCGCGAGGCCGTCGACCGAGTGGGTCGACACCGTCGAGACCGGCGCCAACGTGCTCGTCGACGACGATCCCGAGCGGCTCGCCGCGGCTGTCGCCGCGGCGCGGATGCCTGACGACCTGCCGCCGCTCTACGGCGACGGCAACGCCTCGGAACAGGTCGTCGCGGCGCTCCGCGCTAGCCTTGGCCGGTCGTGAAGCCCGAGATCGCAATCATCGGCGCCGGCTACGTCGGCGTCCCGCTCGCGCAGGTGTTCGCCGACGCCGGCCGCCGCGTCGTGCTCGTCGACGTCGTCCAGGACCGCGTCGACCAGCTGAACCGCGGCCAGAGCTACATCGAGGACGTCCCCTCGGAGGTGCTCGGGAAGCTCGTCGAGGCCGGCACCCTCTCCGCGACGACCGACTACGACATCCTCCGGGAGACCGACGCGATCCTGATCGCGCTGCCGACGCCGCTCTCGCGCCAGCGCGAGCCGGACCTCTCGATCGTCCTCGGCGCCGCGCGCGAGATCGCACCGCGGCTGCGCAAGGGCCACACCGTCGTGCTCGAGTCGACGACGTATCCCGGCACGACGCGCGAGGAGATCCTGCCGATCCTCGAGACGAGCGGGCTCACCGTCGGCGACGACTTCCACCTCGGCTTCTCGCCCGAGCGCGTCGACCCCGGCCGCACCGACTTCACGACGAAGAACGTGCCGAAGGTCGTCGGCGGGCTCACCCCGGCCTGCACGGACGCGGTCGCCGCGGTCTACGCGAGCGCGATCGACACGATCCACCGCGTCTCGACGCCCGAGGCCGCCGAGCTGACGAAGCTCCTCGAGAACATCTTCCGCTCCGTCAACATCGCGCTCGTCAACGAGCTCGCGATCCTCTGCGACCGCATGGGCATCGACATCTGGGAGGTCGTCGACGCCGCGTCGACGAAGCCGTTCGGCTTCATGCGCTTCAGCCCCGGCCCCGGCCTCGGCGGCCACTGCATCCCGATCGACCCGTTCTACCTCACGTGGAAGGCGCGCGAGTTCGGCTTCTACACGGAGTTCATCGAGCTCGCCGGCAAGGTCAACGAGGAGATGCCGTACTTCTGCCGCTCGCTCGTCTCGCAGGCGTTGAACCACGCGAAGCAGCGCTCGCTGAAGGGCTCGAAGGTGCTCGTGCTCGGCGTCGCGTACAAGCCCGACATCGGCGACATGCGCGAGTCGCCGGCGTTGAAGCTGATCTCGCTGCTCGAGAACGCCGGCGCGGACGTCTCCTACCACGACCCGCACGTCGCGCGGTTCGCAGAGCACGGCCTCGAGATGTCGAGCGTCGCATACGAGCCCGCAGCGTACGACTGCGTCGTCGTCGTCACCGACCACTCCGCGATCGACTACGCGCAGCTCGTCGACGACGCGAGCCTCGTCGTCGACCTGCGCAACGCGACCGGCGACAAGGGCACCGCGAGCGACAAGGTCTTCAAGCTATGAGGGTCGGGCTCGTCGGGCTCGGCTACTGGGGCCCGAACCTCGCCCGCAACTTCGACGAGCTCGGCGCGCTCGTCGCGCTCTGCGACCTCGACGCGGACCTCCGCGAGCGTTTTGCAGCGCGCTACCCGCACGTCAGCATGTACGCCGGCTACGCGGAGATGCTCGCGTCCGCGGAGCTCGATGCGGTGGTCGTCGCGACGCCGGTGCCGACGCACTTCGCGCTCTCCAAGCAGGCGCTCGAGGCGGGCAAGCACGTCTTCGTCGAGAAGCCGCCCGCGATGCGTGCGTCCGAGATGGAGGAGCTCGCGACGCTCGCCGCCGACCGGGGCCTTGTGCTCATGCCGGGCCACCTGCTGCTGTACCACCCGGGCGTGCAGAAGGTGAAGCAGCTGGTCGACGCGGGCGATCTCGGCGAGATCCTCTGCATCTACGGCAACCGCCAGAACCTCGGCGTGATCCGGAAGGACGAGAACGCGCTCTGGTCACTCGGCGTCCACGACCTCTCGGTGATCCTCCACCTCCTCGACGAGGAGCCGGAAGAGGTCTGGGCGCACGGCAACGCGTTCCTCAATCCGGGCGTCGAGGACGTCGTCTTCTGTTACCTGCGCTTCCCGTCGGGGCGCATCGCGCACATGCACCTGTCGTGGCTCGACCCGCACAAGATGCGGCGCATCACCGTCGTCGGCAAGGACAAGATGGTCGTCTTCGACGACATGGCGCTCGAGCGGAAGGTGACCGTGTACGAGAAGGGGCCGTGGCAGCCCGCCGAGACGTACGGCGAGTGGCGCACGCGCACCGGCGACATCTTCAGCCCTCGCATCCCGAACGACGAGCCGCTGCGGCTCGAGTGCTCGCACTTCCTGCGGCTCGTGGCCGACGGTCCCGGCGACCACAAGGAAGCACGCGACGGGCTCGCCGTGGTGCGCGCGCTCGAGGCGCTGCAGGCGACGCTCACCGGCGCACGCGTATGAGCGCGGAGATCCACCCGACCGCGACGGTGTACCCGGGCACGGTGCTCGGCGAGGGCGTCAAGGTGCTGGAGAACGCCGTCGTCGGGAAGCAGCCGTCGCTCTCGCCGCGCTCGACCGCGAAGCGCGAGCCGCTGCCGCCGGCGGAGATCGGCGACGGCACGATCGTCTCCACGGGTGCCGTCGTCTTCGCGGGCAGCTCGATCGGCGCGCGCGTGATCCTCGGCGACCAGTCCTGCGTGCGCGAGCGCGTCACCGTGGGCGACGACGTCGTGCTCGGGCGCGGCTCGCTGATCGAGAACGACACCACGGTCGGAGCGCGCACGAAGATCCAGGCCGAGGCCTACGTCACCGCTTATTCGACGCTCGACGAGGACGTCTTCATCGCGCCATGCGTCGTGACGACGAACGACAACTTCATGGGACGCACGGAGCGCCGCCACGATCTGATCAAGGGCCCGACGATCCGGCGCGGCGCACGCATCGGCGGCGGGGCGATCCTCTGCCCAGCGGTGGAGATCGGCGAGGAGGCTTTCGTGGGCGCCGGCGCGGTCGTCACGAAGGACGTGCCCGCGCGCATGCTCGTCGTCGGCAACCCGGCCCGCGTGCTGCGCGCCGTCGCGGACGACGAGCTGCTCGAGAACCAGTAGGCGCTACGGCTTGCGCGGCGTCGTCTTCGCGAAGCTCAGCGTGTACGCGCCGAAGCCCGGCGAGGCGACCTTCACCTCGAGGTAGTACCAGCCGCGGCCCGGCGCCTTGAAGGTCACCCGCTGCGCGCCTCCCGGCACGGCCGACTGCGCTGCGCGGAGCTTCTGCGTGCGCAGGTCGTTCACGTGGATGGTGCCGGGCTTCCAGAGCACGAGGTCGAGGTTCGCACCGGTCCAGCCACCGGTGAGCTGCGCCGAGATGCGCTCGCCGCCGGAGAGCGCGACGCGGTAGACGTCGACGGGGTCGTCGTAGTAGTCGAGCGACGCGGTGAGCTTGAACTGCTTGCCCCAGAGCGTGTGCGCCTGCGTTCCCGCGTCGTCGTTCGTCTCGTAGACGTCGACGGGCGGAAGCGGGCCGCCGAGCGCGGCGACCGCCTTCGCGACGTCGAGTCGCCCCCAGCCGCTGAGCGGATCGCGGAGGAGGGCGCAGTGCGGGCAGCCCGTCGCCGCGCTCACGTCGTCGGCGCTGTGCTCGAGGAGCGCGCCGACCTGACCGTTCGTCAGCGCGGGATTCACCGCGAAGAGAACTGCCGCGGCCGCAGACACCTGCGGTGCCGCGAACGACGTCCCCTCGGGGTTCTTGTACTCGTCCGTGCCGCAGTCGGAGTAGCCCTGGTCCGAGCAGGTCGGCCGTTGCGACGTGAGCGTGGACGGGAACGTCGAGAAGATCCCCACGCCGGGGGCGGAGATGTCGTTGTAGATCGGATCGCGGTTCGAGAAGTCGGGCACGTTGCCGAGCCGCGTCAGCGCGCTAACGCCGATCACGTGTGGCAGCGCGGCGGGATAGCTCGCGTACGGCCACGGCTCCGAGATCGCCTCGTCCCCGTTGCCGACGGCCGCCACGAGCACCGCGCCCTTCGAGTACGCGTACGCCACCGCGCTCGCCTCGAGCGTGGAGTACGTGTCGCGGTTGAGGTGCACCGGGTCGCGGACGCCGCCGAGGCTGAGGTTGATCACGCGCGCACCCTGGTCGGCGGCCCAGCGGATCGCGCTCGCCTCCGCCGCGAGCGGGATCGTCCCGTCCGCGCGCACGACCTTCGCGATCAGGAGCTGCGACGTGTACGCGATCCCGACGATCCCCTGCGTGTCGAGGTTCGCCGCGATCTCGCCGGCGACGAACGTGCCGTGCCCTTCCGTGTCGACGCGCCAGTCGCCGCCGACGAAGCTCCTCCCGTCGGCGATGCGGCCGGCGAAGTCGGGCAGCGTCGCGTCGATGCCGGAGTCGACGACGGCGACCTTCACGGGCACGAGGTTCGGCGGGGGCACGTCCCAGGCGTCGAACGCGTGGTCCTCCGTGAGATACCACTGCTTCGGCGCGAGCGGGTCGGCCGGCGTGAACGCGGCCGCGGGCGCAGCGGCGGCGAGCGCCGCGAGCGCGAGCAGCACGACGAGGCGGCGCATCAGCGCGCCACGGTCTGCGCCGCCGTCGTGGCCGGCCAGTACCCGTGGCCGGGCGCGACGACGATCCGGTACGTCCCGCCGGAGGCGAGCTGCGCCGGAATGGTGAACGTGCCGTCCGCGGCGACGACGCCGGTGGCGGCGTCCGTCCACGTGAGGTCGGGCTGCTGCTGCTGCACCGTCACGGGTGCGTCCGGCAGCACGGGCTGCACCGTCCCCTGCACCTGGGCGAGGGTGAACGACGTCACCGCCACGAGCGGTGTGACGCGGATACGCACGAAGCCGGCGGCGGCGGTCGGTGTGGCGAGCCGGTAGTCCGTCGTGATCGCCGGCTGCTCCGACAGGTGCACCGTGCCGTCGGGCGCGGCGGTCACCGGGGCGACCGTGCCCCAGGTCGCGAGTGACGTGCGCTGTTCGAGCGACACGCCGCTGACGCCGCGGATCAGCCCGCCGAGCTGGATCGTCGACCCGTACGGCACGGGGACGCTCGGCGCGGGCGGCGTGAGCGAGATGAGCCCGACGCTGAACCATGTCGAGCGCAGGCCGAGCGCGTTGCGGAAGGCGGTTCCGAGCACCGGCACGTCGAGCGACGGCGCGAGGAGGTCCACGCTCGCGACACGGCCGGTCGGCCCGCGCGTCGTCGTGATGTCGCTGAGCGGCGCGGGCAGCTTCAGCGCGCTCGCGACGGTCTTGCCCGTGACCGCCACGGGGCCCCAGTCGTGGTAGGGCGAGAGCGTGTCGAACGGATCCGGCACCGAGACGAGGTACGGCACGGCGACGCCCGTCCAGTCGGCCGCGGACTCGGTCGCGCCGCCGGAGGTCGAGGAGAAGTACGTCGTCGCGACCTTGCCGGCGTACGTCAGCACCTGGCCCTTGGTCGCGTCGACCGCCGCGCTCGCAGCGGGGTCCTCGTGCGAGATGCCGAGGTACATCTGGCTGCGCGTGTCGGAGTACAGGTCGAACGGCGCGCCGACCTGCCGCGTCGCCATCGCGTACGAGCGGGCGGCGATCGCCTGCGCCTTCAGCGCCTCGGGCGACCAGCTCGACGGCATCTCCGACGGGACGACCCCGTAGAGGTACTTCTCGAGCCCGACGATGTCGATCGCGCGCAGCTTCCCGTCGACGACGTCGACGAGGATCTGGCCGCGGTACGGCCGGGTCAGCGTGAGCGGGCCGCCCGCGCCCGGACGAAACGTCAGCGGCGCCGGCAGCGCCTGCGGGGTTGCCTGCCCGTCGACCGTCAGTGTGAGCGACGGGTCGAGGACGACCGGCCCGGCGGCGAGCGTGTGCCACTTGCCCGCGCCGTCGCGGACCCGGAACGGGACGTCGGACGAGAGCGTCAGCTTCTTCTTACGGTCGGCGAGCAGCACGCGCACGACGGAGACCGGCGCGGTCCCCGGTGTCGTTCCCGGGTAGTAGTGCGCGAGGATCTGCTGCGCCGTCCAGCCGTGCTGGGCGTAGCCGTAGGCGCCGTACTGGCTCATCCCGACGCCGTGACCCCAGCCGTGGCCGGTGAAGACGAGCAGCGGCCCCGACCCGCTCGGCGCGGCGAAGCACCCGGTGGAGCAGACCGCGGGCGCGAGGGCGCCGCCGGGCGCGGCCGCGGCGGAGCCCGCCGCGACGAGGGCGGCGAGGACGACGAGGGCGAACGGACGGCGAGGCATCTGTCGGGTTTCCAGAAGGGGCCGGCCCCGCCGACCCCAGCGGAGCGCAACCACGCTAGCAGGCTTTTTTCGGCATTCCAGGCGGGTTTCTCCGCCGGAGGGCCGTTTCATCCCCGGGCGTCTCAGACGGCCGTGGAGTCGGCGAGCCGCGCGGCGTACTGGCGCTCGTAGTAGGCGCGGTACTCGCCGGACTTGATCGGCTCCCACCACGCCCGGCCGTCGCGGTACCACTCGACGGTCTCGCGGATGCCATCCTCGAACGGCTTCTGCGGCGCCCAGCCGAGCGCCCGGAGCTTGCCGGTCTCGAGCGAGTAGCGGCGATCGTGGCCGGGCCGGTCGGGAACGCTGCGCAGCAGCGAGGCGTCCGCCCCGGTGAGCTCGATGATGCGCCGCGCGACGTCGATGTTCTCGTGCTCGTCGCCGCCGCCGACGTTGTAGACCTCGCCTGCGACGCCGGAGCGGAGCACGAGCTCGATGCCGGCGCAGTGGTCCTCGACGAAGAGCCAGTCGCGAACCTGGCGGCCGTCGCCGTAGAGCGGCAGCGGCTCGCCGTCGAGCGCGTTCGTCACAAAGAGCGGGATGAACTTCTCGGGGTACTGGTTCGGGCCGTACGTGTTCGAGCCGCGCGTGACGCACGCGTCGACGCCGAACGTGCGCGAGTACGCGGACACGAGCAGGTCGCCGGACGCCTTCGCGGCGCTGTACGGGCTCGACGGACGCAGCGCGTCGGTCTCGACCGATGCGCCGCCCGCTTCGAGGTCGCCGTACACCTCGTCCGTCGACACCTGAACGAGCCGGATGCCGCTCGCGCGCACGTGCTCGAGCAGCACCTGCGTGCCGCGGAACTCGGCGCGGCCGAAGTCCTCGGCACTGAGGATGGAGCGGTCGACGTGCGTCTCGGCGGCGAAGTTGACGATCGCGTCGCAGCCCGCGACCGCGCCCGCGACGTCGGCGGGCTCGGCGATGTCGCCGACGTGGAGCTCGACGTCCGGCGGCAGGTTCGCGCGGTTCCCGGAGTACGTGAGCTTGTCGAGGACGACGACGTCGTCGCCGCCGCGCACGAGCCGCTTCACGAAGTGCGAGCCGATGAAGCCCGCGCCGCCGGTGACGAGAATCCGCATCGCCCCAGGTTAATGCCCGGCCACGGGAAGCAGGCGCTCGAGCGGGGCCGGCAGCCACCAGTTCCAGTCGCCGAGGAGGCGCATCGCCGCAGGTACGACGAGCAGGCGGATCAGCGTCGCGTCGAGCAGGATCGCGACGGCGAGACCGACGCCGAGCTCCTTCAGCGACGGCGCTCCCGCGACGGCGAACGCCGCGAAGACGGCGACCATCACCGCGGCGGCGCTCGTGATCGTCCGCGCCGACCCGACGAGGCCCTCCGCGACCGCGCGCTCGTTGTCGCCGTGCTCGAGCCACCGCTCGCGGATCCGCGTGAGCAGGAACACCTCGTAGTCCATCGAGAGCCCGAACGTCACCGCGAGGACGAGTGCCGGCACGACGGTGTCGACGTAGCCGGGCGCGCGGTAGCCGGTCCAGTCGAGCCAGCCCCACTGGAAGACCGCGACGAGCACGCCGTAGGCTGCGCCGACGCTGAGCAGGTTCATCAGCACCGCCTTCAGCGGCAGCACGACGCTGCGCAGCAGCACGAGCAGCACGACGTAGCAGGCCGCGAGGATCACGAGCAGCATCTTCCAGAGGCCGCCGATCAGCGCGTGCTCGACGTCGAGGTCGAACACCGTCGAGCCGCCGACGATCGCGCCCGGCCCGGCCGCGCGGACGATTGCGCCCACGGCGTCGCGCGCCGGCTGCGACTCGGGTTGCGCCGCGAGTCGCGCGTCGACGAGCCACCGGCTGCCGTCGGCGCTGCGCGCGGGCGCGCTCACGCTCGTGACGCCGGGGATCGACGCGAGCTCGCGCGCGAGCGCTGTCGGCTCGCGCGGCGTGATCACGTGCACGGGCGACGCGAAGCCGGCGCCGGCGAGCGCCTGTGCGTGCTCGGTCGCGAGGCGCACTTCCGCGTTGGCCGGCAGCTCGTCGAGCCCGCGGTTGAACGTCTTCATCGTCAGGAACGGCGAGGCAAGGAGGAGCATCGCAGCGGCGCCGGCCAGGATCGCCGCCATAGGGCGCCGCATCACGGCGCGCGCCCAGCGCGTCCAGAACGCGTCGCTCCCCGCCTCGCCCGTCCGCCAGGGGAGCGGCAGGCGGAAGCGGTCGATGCGCGACCCTGCGGCGCCGAGCAGCGCAGGCAGCAGCGTGACCGACGCGAGCACGGAGATGCAGACGACGACGATCGCGCCGACCGCCATCGAGCGGAGCGCGTTGACGTCGATCGCGAAGAGCGCGGCGAGCGACACGGCGACGGTCGCGCCGCTGAAGACGACGGCTGTGCCGGAGCTCGCGAGCGCACGCGCGAGCGCTTCGTCGCGCTGCGCGCCGCCGTGCAGCTCTCGGCGGAAGCGGCTGACGATGAAGAGCGAGTAGTCGACCGCGACGCCGATCCCGATCATCGACGCCATGTTCGTGACGTACACGGAGATCGCGAACGAGCGCGAGAGCCAGTAGATGACGGCTCCGCTGAGGAACACGGCGACGACGCCGAGCGACACCGGGGCGAGCGCGGCGGCGGCGGTGCCGAACCCGGCGAGCAGGATCAGGAGGATGAGCGGGAAGCCGATCTCCTCGCCGCGCGCGAGCTGCTGCTTCGACACGGCCTGGAAGTTCGACCAGATCGCGGGCTCGCCGAGCACGCGCGTCTGCACCGTCGGCGTCGTCTCCACGAGCAGGTGCCGGAGGCGCGTCGCCTCGTCGATCGACCCCGATGCCACTCCTTCGTAGCCCATCGGCACGAAGGCCGCCCCGGCGCCGGTGAAGCGCGGCGTCCCGAGACGGACGCTCGGCTCGCGGCGCACGACGGGCGCGACCGCCGCGACGCGCGCGCGCACGGCCGCGGGCTCCCCGGTCACGAGCAGCGTGAACGCGGGCGGCGTGACGCCGGGGAACGTGTCGAGCAGGTTCGCCGCCCGCACGGATGCGCTGCCGGGCACCTCCCAGCCGCCGCCCGAGAGGTGGTCGCTCTGGTGGAGCGAGAACCAGCCGCCGGCCGCGACGAGGACGAGCCACGTGGCCACGACGGCGCGGCGATGCCGCGAGACCGCTCCCGCGAGCCGTGCGAGGGACGACTCGACGACCGTCAGGTTGTCGGCCACCACCGCGCGAGCGTACAGCCGGAGCCGGTGTAGGCTCATCCGCGTCGAGCGACGAGGAGGCAGTCATGGCGCAGGTGGAGAGCAAGAACCGGGCGACGTCCGATCCGGCAGCGCGCAAGCAGGTGCTGAAGGAGATCAAGGAGCGCGGCATCGAGGACGTGCTGCTCTGGTTCACCGACATCGAGGGCCACCTGAAGAGCTTCTCGATCACGACGAGCGAGGTCGAGGGCGCTCTCGACGACGGCATGGGCTTCGACGGCTCGTCGGTCACCGGGTTCAACGCGATCGAGGAGTCGGACATGGTCGCGATCCCCGACCCGTCCACGTTCCGCGTGCTTCCGGACGGCCTCACCGGCCGTCTCATCTGCGACGTCGTCACGCCCGACGGCGACCCCTTCGGCGGCGACCCGCGCCACGTGCTGCGGCTCGCGCTCGAGCGGATGCAGTCGATGGGCTTCGACACGTTCAACATCGGCCCCGAGGCGGAGTACTTCCTCTTCAAGGACGACAAGGGCACCGAGACGCTCGACGAGGGCGGCTACTTCGCGCAGACGACGATGGACGCCGCGACGACGATCCGCCGCGACACCATCCGCGCGCTCGAGCAGATGGGCATCCCGGTCGAGTACCACCACCACGAGGTCGGCCCGTCGCAGCACGAGATCGACATCCGCTTCACGAACGCGGCGGACATGGCGGACTACATGCTCACGTACCGCCTCGTCGTGAAGGAGGTCGCGAAGCAGCACGGCTTCCACGCGACGTTCATGCCGAAGCCGCTCTTCGGCGAGAACGGCTCGGGCATGCACACGCACCAGTCGCTCTTCACCGGCGGCCGAAACAGCTTCTACGACGAGCAGGACAAGTGGCACCTCTCCGACGTCGGCAAGGCGTTCATCGCAGGCCAGCTCCGGCACGCGCGCGAGATCACCGCTGTCTTCGCGCAGTGGGTCAACTCGTACAAGCGGCTCGTCCCGGGCTACGAGGCGCCGGTCTACGTCGCCTGGTCGCAGCGGAACCGCTCAGCGCTCATCCGGATCCCGCTCTACAAGCCCGGCTCCGAGAACGCGACCCGCGCCGAGCTCCGCTGCCCCGATCCGGCCTGCAACCCGTACCTCACGTTCGCCTGCCTGCTCCACGCCGGCCTCGAGGGGATCGAGCGCGGCTACGAGCTGCCCGACCCGATGGAGACGAACCTCTACCACCTCACGCCGGAGCAGCGCCGCGAGCGGGGGATCGTCTCCCTGCCCGAGACCCTCGGCGAGGCGGTGGACGAGCTGTCCCGCTCCGAGCTCGCCAGGAAGGCGCTCGGCCCCCACGTCTTCGACCGCTACGTCGAGCTCAAGCGGGCCGAATGGGACGAGTACCGCGTGCAGCTCACCGACTGGGAGATGAAGAAGTACCTCCCGGTGTTGTAAGCACAGGGGAACCCAGGGTTCCCCTGTGTGACCCCTCCTTCCGCGGTGCGCGTGACGGACCGCTCATGCGCTCCCGCCGGGAGCGGGGTCCCGGCTCCGCGCACGGAAGGGCTGCCAACCGAGGGCGGCAAGGCGCCCCGAAGACCATGAAGAGGTACTGGGGGCTCTGTCTGTTACGGCCGGCCGCGACGTGTCATGATCGGCCTGGCTCGTCCCCTGCGGAGACGAGTCCAACTGACGGCCGACCGCGGGGTGCCCATGGCACCCTGTGGTCGTTCAGGGGCCGGGTCGGGCTACAGGAAAGAGCGAATGCTGTCGCGGTCGACCCGGAGGCCGATCACGCCGCTCGAGCCGTCGATCTGCTCGATCGTGTCCGCGGGCACCATCCGGCGCCGGCGCGAGAAGAGGCCGGACTTCACCGAGAGGGCGTCCGGGACATCCGGGGCGGTGCCGTACATCGGGCACTCGACCTTGCCGACGAGCCGTCCGTGCCGGTCGGCCACGATGTAGCCGGCGGTGCGACGGAGGTCGATGGCAAGGGCGCTCATGGTGTTGACGCTATGCCCGCTCTGAAAGGAAATTAGCGGGGCCGCGGTAAAAGGTTTGTTAACCCGGTCCGTTCTCCTTCTCCTGGACGGCGGGCCGCCGGCTGATCTTCCCCTCGTACGATGCGTCCGTGAGCGCGACCGAACGGCACCTGCGGCTGCTGACCGAGACGACTGCCGCCGTCAACTCGACGCTCGACCTCGAGGAGGTCCTCGATCTCGTCGCGACCAAAGTCGCCGACGCCCTCCGCGCCGACGCCTGCTTCGTCTACCTCTACGACGAGCGAACTGACGAACTCGTCCTCCGGGCGACCCACGGCACCGCGATCGACGAGATGACGCGGCGGCCGCGGCTGCGCCCCGGCGAGGGGATCACCGGCACCGCCGCGGCGGAGCGCTCGCCGATCATGATCCCGTCGCAGGCGCACCTCGACCCGCGCTTCAAGGGCTTCGCGAACCTGCCCGAGTCGCAGTACGAGTCGATCCTCGCCGTCCCGATCCTCGTCCGCGGCGAGCGGCTCGAAGGCGCGCTCAACGTGCGCACCCGCGTGCCGCGCGAGTACGACCAGTCCGAGATCGAGCTGCTGCAGTCGATCGCGGACCAGGTCGCGCAGACGATCGTCCACGCCGAGCTCTACGCGCAGGCGCAACGGCGCGTCGCCGAGCTCGAAGCGCTCGCGCGCATCTCGGAGGCCGTGTCGCAGTCGCTCTACCTCGAGGAGTCGCTCGAGGCGATCGTCAAGACGACGATGGACGCCGTGCACGCGACCGGCGCGGCGCTCGTGCTCGAGGACGGCCGCATCGCCTGGCCGGAGGGCCGCGCCGGCAAGCACGCGGTGCGCACGCCGCTGCGCTGGAAGCGGCGCGTCATCGGCGAGCTCGTCGCCGACCGCGACGCACCGTTCTCCGACGACGACCGTGCGCTGCTCGAGGCGATCGCCCATCACGCCGCCGTCGCGCTCGAGCACGGCCGTGCGGTGATGCGCGGCGTGCTCGCGCAAGAGATCCACCACCGCGTGAAGAACAACCTGCAGACGGTCGCGTCGCTGCTGCGCCTGCAGTCGCGCGCGGAAGGCGTCGATCCGAAGGAGGCGCTCGAGCACTCGGTCAACCGCATCCTCGCGATCGCCGCCGTGCACGAGGTGCTCACCGAGCAGCGCGACGAGGACGTCGAGCTCGCGGAGCTGATCGACCGGCTGCGCGCGATGCTCGTGCAGGGGCTCGCGGGCGGCCGCGTCGTCGAGGCCTCGCTCGACCAGGTCTCGCTCGCGGGCAGCCGTGCGACCGCGCTCGCGCTCGTCTTCAGCGAGCTCCTTCAGAACGCGCTCGAGCACGGCGCCGGCAGGGTGCGCATCGAGCTCTCGCAGCGTGACGGCAATGTCGTGCTCGCGATCTCCGACGAAGGCGACGGGCCGGGCGACGCGGCGGAAGGGACGGGCCTCTCCATCGTCGGCGCGCTCGTGCGCGACGAGCTCCAGGGGAGCTTCGGGCTGCGGCATCAGCTCGGCACGCGCGCAGAAGTAGTGTTCCCCGCGTGAGCTCGCTCGTCCGCATCCTCATCGCCGAGGACGAGACGATCATCCGGCTCGATCTCCGCGACCTGCTCGTCCGCGCCGGGTTCGAGGTCTGCGGCGAGGCCCGCGACGGCGAGGAGGCGGTCGCGCTCGCACGCTCCGAGCAGCCGGATCTCGCGATCATGGACGTGAAGATGCCGAAGCTCGACGGCATCGACGCGGCGCGCCGCATTCTCGAGGAGCGCCCGATCCCGATCGTCATGCTCACCGCGTACGGACAGCAGGAGCTGGTCGCGCGCGCGGTCGAAGCCGGTGTGTTCGGCTATCTCGTCAAGCCGTTCCGCGAGCAGGACCTGATGCCCGCGATCGAGACCGCACGCGCGCGGCATGCCGAGCTCGCGGCGGTGCGCGAGGAAGCAGAGTCGCTCGCCGACGCGCTCGCCGCGCGCAAGTCGATCGAACGCGCGAAGGGCCTGCTGATGGACAAGGAAGGCCTCACCGAGTCCGACGCGTTCGACCGTTTGCGGAAGGCGAGCCAGGTCTCTGGTCGGCCGCTGAAGGTGATCGCCGAGGCGGTCGTCGCTACCCTCGCTCCATGACCTACACGCTGACCCCACCGAAGGTCCGCCCCCGCCGCACGGGCGGCTCGGGCACGGGCGACGCCTGGCGCGTGATCGTGCTCAACGACGACCACAACACCTTCGAGGGCGTCGCGTTCGCGCTCGCCCAGACGATCCCCGGCGTCGACTACGACAAGGGGATGGCGCTCGC
>DASYGK010000146.1:0-18722 GCA_035999905.1 Gaiellaceae bacterium
GGCCACCGCTGGCCGCACCGAGGAGGCACAACCAGCCACGACCACTCCAGCCACTGCCGTTAGCGCTAAGAACACGTGGCGGCTGCAAACCATTCTGCACGGAAGCCTACGGCGCGCGACTCTGCAAAGGAGACTGATCTGGGGCAGCGTCCTTTCACTCGACCCGATGCGGTCGCGAGTCTGCTAGGTCGCGAGCGCCGCGAGCTCCGCTACGAATCCGTCGACTTCCTCGACGGTGTTGTAGTGGATGAAGCCGACGCGCACCGCGTCCTGCGGGTACGGCAGCTTCTCGCGGAGGCCGAGCGAGTACCAGTTGTCGTGCGCCCACACGCCGTAGCCGCGGTCGGCCATCGTCGTCGCAACCTCCGCGGCGGGGACGCCGTCGACGTTGAGCAGGAATGTCGGCACGCGGCCCTCCATCGTCTGGAGGCCGTAGATCGTGACGTTGTCGGGAAGCGTGTCGAGGAAGCGCTGGCCGAGCTCGCGCTCGTACGTCTTCAGCACGTCCATGCCGCCGAGCGACTCGAGGTACGCGATCGTCGCCGAGAAGCCGGCGAGCAGCTCGTACGGCGCGGTGCCCGTCTCGAACTTGCGGCCGACCGGGGTCGAGCCGGCGGGGCGCGCCTTGTACGGCCGCCACGACTCGAGCAGCTCGTGACGCCCGTAGGCGAGGCCGAGGTGCGGGCCGCAGTACTTGTACGGCGAGCACAGAAACATGTCGCAGCCGAGCGCCGTCACGTCGACCGGCTCGTGCGCCGCGTAGTGCACCGCGTCGATCCACGAGAGCGCGCCCGCCTCGCGCGCGAGCTCTGCGACGCGATGCGCGTCGGTGATCGAGCCCACCGCGTTCGACGCGAACACGCACGCGACGACGCGGACACGATCGTCGAGCTTTCGCTCGAGGTCGTCGAAGTCGAGCCGGAGATCGTCGGTGACGTCGATCCAGTCGACCTCGAAGCCGCGGTCCGCCGCGAGCTCGATCCACGGCGAGACGCCGCCGTCGTGGTCGAGCCGGCTGACGAGGATCTTGTCGCCTTCCTTCCAGTCGCGTGACGCCGTGCGGCTGAGCATGAAGTCGAGCGTCGTCATGTTCGTCCCGAAGATCACGTCGTCGGCCGAGCAGCCGAGGAACCGGCCCGCGTCGGCTCGCGCAGTGTTGAGGATCTGCTCGACCCGCTTGCCCGTCTCGTAGGGCGCGCCGAGATTGGCGCTCGCCTCGCGCAGCGCGCGGGCGATCGCCTCGCCGACCTCGTCCGGCACCTGCGACCCGCCGGGCGCGTCGAGGAACGCGAAGCCGCCCTGCAGGGACGAGAACCGGCGGCGCGCAGCCTGGACGTCGAGTACCGTCGTGCTCATGGAGCGAGCCTACCTGGGGGGCACGGGGATCCGCACCTCACGCCTGATCCTCGGCTGCGGGAACTTCGGCGGCATCGGCTCGTCGCCCGCGTTCTTCGGCCGCGGCCAGACCCACGAGCAGGCGTTCGCGATCATGGACGCCGCCTGGGAGGCCGGGATCACAACGTTCGACACCGCCGACGCCTATGGCGGCGGTCGCAGCGAGACCTGGATCGGCGACTGGCTGCGGACGAAGGGCCCCGAGGTGCGCGACGAGATCGTCCTCTCCACGAAGACCTTCAACCCGATGGACGAAGGCGAGGATCACGGGCTCGCGCCCGCACGCGTGAAGCGCCAGCTCGAGAGCAGCCTCCGCCGGCTCGGCGTCGAGCACGTGCAGATGTTCCTCACGCACGAGCCGGACCCGGACGTCCCGGTCGCGGAGACGCTCGGCGCGCTCGACGAGCTCGTGCGCGAGGGCAAGGTCGGCGCGGTCGGCGCGAGCAACGTCGACGGCGCACAGCTGCGCGAGGCGCTCGCCGCCGGCGTCGGAACGCACTACGCCTGGGTGCAGAACTCGTACTCGCTGCTCGACCGCGAGGCCGAGGACGAGGTGCTGCCGCTCTGCGCGGAGCACGGGCTCGGGTTCACGCCGTTCAGCCCGCTCGCAGGCGGCTGGCTCACCGGCAAGTACCGTCGCGGTGAGCCGCTGCCCGAAGGCTCCCGGATGACCATGCGGCCGGAGCCGTACGCGCGGCTGCAGAATGACGCGACGTTCGACGCCCTCGAGGAGCTCGAGCGGCTCGCCGCCGAGCGCGGGACGAGCGGCGCCGCGCTCGCGCTCGCGTGGCTCCTCGCCGATCCGCGGCTCACCGCCGTCGTCGTCGGCCCGGGGCGTCCCGAGCATCTCGAGCCCGGCCTCGCCGCGCTCGCGCAGCCGCTCGACGAGGCGGAACGCGCGGAGCTCGACCGGCTCTTCACGCTCTGAGCCGATGCGCCGCGCGCTGATCGTCGTCGCCGCCGCGCTCGTGTTCGCAGGCGCAGCCGTCGCCGCGGTGCACCGGCACGTGCTCGGGCGCTCCGTCGAAGGACGGGCGATCGTCGCGTACGAGCTCGGCAGCCCCGCCGGTGCGCTGAAGGTGCTCGTCGTCGGCTGCGTCCACGGCAACGAGCCGGGCGGGATCGCGATCGCGCGCCGGCTGCTCCGGCTCGCACCGCCGGCGGGCGTCGACCTCTGGGTCGTCCCGAGCCTCAACCCCGACGGCGAGGCGGCACACACGCGCGGGAACGCACACGGTGTCGACCTGAACCGGAACTTCCCGCTGCACTGGAAGTCGCTGCACGGTCTCTACGACTCCGGCCCGCATGCGCTGTCCGAGCCCGAGAGCCGGATCGCGTACCACCTGATGGTGCGCCTGCACCCCGCGGTGTCGATCTGGTTCCACCAGCATCTCGGCGTCGTCGACCTCTCCGGCGGGAACGCCGCGCTCGAGCGGCGCTATGCGCAGCTCGTCGGCCTGCCGGCGCGGCGGTTGACCCGCTACCCCGGCAGCATCGTCACGTGGGAGAACGCGCGCTTCCGCCGGAGCACGGCGTTCGTCGTCGAGCTGCCGGGCGGCGAGCCGAGCGCGACAGCGGTAGCGCGCTATGCGCGGGCCGTCGTCGCGCTCACGCGCGGCTGAACGCGGCGCGCTCGTCGTCGGTCAAGGCACGTGACGCGTGCGTCTCGCGGTCGATCGCGACAGCGACGGCCTCGACCTCCGCCGCGAGCCGGCCGTCGGGCGCACGCAACTCGATCCGCGCCGCCACGCTCTTCGTGCCGACACGCTGAAGCGACGCTGTGCCGACGACGCGGATATCCGTCTGCCGCAATTCGCTGCGGAAGTCGATCGCGGCGCGCGCGGTGACGTAGTCCCAAACCGTCCCGGGTTCGAGCGACAGCACGTCGCGAATCCATGCGTCGAGCACTTCCTCCGCATAGGTGAGATAGACCGCGTTGTTCACGTGGCCGAGCGCGTCGAGGTCGCGCCAGCGGATCTCGATCTGCTTCGGCTCGCTAGTCATCTGCGCCTTCGTTGTCGGGTGGGCGGTTCACCGGCGGGAGCACGCGGGCCGGCGCAGCCGGAAGCACGAGATGCGGGCTGAGCTTGCCGACGGGGTCGTTGTTCGACGACGACGCGTAGCGCAGCAGCGCGAGATTGCCGACGATCGCCGCCGCAGCTGCGGCGGCGATCGCCAGCAACGTCAGAACGAGCTTCGTCACGCTGCCACGCTAGCTCAGGCCGCTTCCTGCTCGACGACGGAGATCGCCGCCATCGGGCACGCGGCAGCCGCGTCGAGCACGGCCGGGTCGGCGGACATCCCGACTCGCGCGAGCGCGGTGCCGGTGTCATCGAGCTCGAACAGCTCGGGGGCGAGGTCGATGCAGGTGCCATAGCCGCTACACAGCGAGCGGTCGATCACGATCTTGTACACGGGGTGCTCCTTTCGAGCGGTTTGGACGGGTGAGAACGCGCCAGGCCGTCGCGGCCGCGACCGCAAAGACCGAGCCGAGGTAGATGCCGAAGACCCAGCGCTGGGAAGAATCGGTGCCGGCCGCGAGGCCGTGTGCGGTCGCGAGCCCGAAGATCGCAAAGGTCGCGAAGTGCAGACGGCGCCACACGCGCACGCCGATCCGCCGGCGGAGCGGGAAGGAGACGACGACGAGCGCAGCGAGCTCCGCCGCGACGACGCCGAAGCCGGTGGCGACCGGCCGGTAGCTGCTCAGGCCGGGCAGCAGGAGCGCACCGAGGCCGATGTGCACGGTCTTGTCGAGGACGAGCGTCAACGCGTGAATCGCCACGGCACCGAGCGCGAGCCACGAGAGGAACTTGTGCGTGTCGGTCGCAGACGCCGCCTTCAGCGCGCGGCCGAACGGCCGCGACTTCACCGTCAGCCCGGCGAGCACGGACAGCGTCAGCAGGACGTACGCCGTGAGGCCGGACGCGCGCGCGAGGATCCAGAACGTCGGGTCCTTCACCGGAGGCCTCCGGCAAGTCGGGTGGAGCCGTCGAGGGACACGAGCACGGAGGGGAGTGCGCGCGCGTCGGCCTCGGCGGCTCCGGCCTCGCCACCCGCGAGGAAGAGCGCCTTCGCCCAGATCTCCGCGGTGACCGCGTCGCCGGCGACGACGGTCGCGCGGAGCAGGTCGCCGTCCGCAGGCGACCCGGTCTCCGGGTCGATCAGATGATGGTGCTCGCGGCCGCCGCGCAGCCAGCGCCGCCGGTCGCGCCCCGACGTCGCCAGCGCGCCGCTTCCGAGCTCCAGCGTGAGCGACCCGTCGCTCGTCTCGACTGCGATCGGCCACGCGCCGTCGCGGACGGCGATGTCGCCTCCGGCGTTGACGAGGCAGGGGCCTGCCGTGCCGAGGATCTCCGTCGCACGGTCGACCGCGTATCCCTTCGCGATGCCGCCGAAGTCGACGTGGACGCCGGCGTCGAGCTCGACGCGGGCGCCGTCGATGCGCAGCCCGCCGCCGCATGCCCGCGGCGAGGGCGCAGGGCCGTCCGGCTCGAGCTCCGCGAACGTGCGGTCGTAGCCGGCCGCGACCACCGCGTCGTGCACCGTCGGGTCGAAGCGCCCCGCCGTCTCCGTGCGCGCCCGAAGCGCACGCTCGGTCACTCGCACGAAGTCGTGGCTCGCGTGGAGCGCACCGTCGCGGTTCAGCTGCGAGAGCTCGGAGTCGTCCCGGAAGCGCGAGAAGACCGCTTCGAGACGGTGGAACTCCGCCTCGGCCGCTGCGACGGCACGTCCGGCGTCGTCCGAGTCGACGAACAGCTCGATCTCGGTGCCCATCGCGCGGAAGACGCGGCGCGTCATCACGAGGTTCTCGTCACGGTCAGCGGCGGCAGCGTCACGATCCGTACTGCGGGTGCCGCTGCGGCTGCAAGCTGCCGGCTCTGCTGGACGGCGGAGATCTGCGCCTGCCGGTGCTGCAGCTCGGCCCGGTAGACGGCCCAGCGCTTCTCCACGAGGCTGCGCACGACGGTGCTCTCGTGCCGCAGTTGCCGCTCGCGCGCAGCGAGTATCGCGAGGCGCGGGTCCGCCTTCGGCGTCACCCATGGGTGCGCGGCGACGACGGCCCAGGCGCCGAAGAACACAACGAGCGCGACCGCAAGGGAGTAGAGCCGGCCGACGTGACTAGTCATCGAAGCCACCGCCGCTCTGCGACTCGCCCGAATCGTCGTGATGCGCGCTGTGCCTGACGACGACGATCGGCGCCGGTCGCCGGTACACGACGCGCGGCGCCGCCGTGGCGACGGCTGCGGGTACGACGGCCGGCAACGGCGGCAGCGCAGGCGGCCGCTGGTGCAGTGCACGCCGCAATGCCGCTTCGGCCTTGTCGAGCTGTTGCACCCGTGCGTGCACCGACGACGCTGCCGCCTGCGGCCGCGACGCTGCGCCGAGCCGCGCCGTCTTCCCGGCAGCGAGCACGCCGAACGCCGCGGCGAGCCCGAGCAGGAGTGCGACGGCGACGGCGTGGGACTTCTTCATGTGGATCACCTCCGGGTTGACTGGATGGGACGCTACGAGCCCCGAGGAGAGCGGTGGGCGAGCGCGCGGCAAAGGTTCGGAAGGGAATCGCAAAGATCCGGAAAAGACCCGACGCCGGACGCTGCCGTCTGCGTCACAGTGCGCCTATGCATGTCTTGATCGTCGAGGACGAAGACGCAATCGCCGAGCCGCTCGCGGAGGGACTTCGGCGCGAAGGCTTCGACGTCGTGCGCGCGGCGACGGGAACCGAAGCGCTCGCGGCGGAGGAGCCCGACGTCGTCCTCCTCGATCTCCGGCTGCCCGACATGGACGGCCTCGACGTCTGCCGCCGGCTGCGCGAGCGCTCGTCGGTGCCGATCATCGTCGTGACCGCCCGCGGCGAGGAGTCGGACCGCGTCGTCGGCCTGGAGCTCGGCGCGGACGACTACGTCGTCAAGCCGTTCGGCATCCGCGAGCTGATCGCACGGATCCGTGCCGTCACCCGCCGCACGCACGCCGTTGCAGACGAGACCGCGATCCGCGTCGCCGACCTCGAGATCGACACTCGCGCACGCCGCGTTCACCTTGGCGAGCGAGAGGTGGAGCTGACGCCGAAGGAGTTCGACCTACTCGCGGCGCTCGCGCGCGACCCGGGCGCCGCCGTGAGCCGGAGGCGGCTGCTCGAGGACGTGTGGGAGACGAGCTGGTACGGATCGACGAAGACGATCGACGTTCACGTCGCCGCGCTGCGCCGCAAGCTCGGCGACCCCGCCTGGATTCAGACCGTGCGCGGCGTCGGCTTCCGGCTGCGGGCGTGAGTCGCCGCATCCTGCTCGCTTTCCTCGGGCTGGTCGTCGTCGTGCTGGCGGCGCTCGAGGTTCCGCTCGGTGTGCAGAACGCCCGAACCGAGCAGCGGACGCTCTCGACGAAGCTCGAGCGCGACGCCACCACGCTCGCGTCGCTCTCGGAGGACTCGCTCAAGCCGTCGGGGCGGGCGCTGCTGAGGCCGCTCGCGGCGTTCGTCTACCGCTACGCGCAGGACACGGGCGGCCGCGTCGTGATCGTCGACGCGCGTGCGCTCGCCGTGCTCGACACGAACGCGAGCCGCACGGGCACGGAGACGTTCGCGTCGAGGCCCGAGATCAAGGCCGCCCTCGCAGGCAGCGTCGCGAGTGGCACACGCCGGTCGGCGACCCTCCGCGCGAGGCTCCTCTACGTCGCCGTGCCGGTGCTCTCGGCCGGCAAGGTCGTCGGAGCCGTGCGGATCACGTATCCGACGTCGGCAGTGGATTCGCGTGTGCGCCGCTACTGGCTCGTCCTCGCGGCGATCGCGGCGATCGTGCTGCTCGTCGCGGCCGCGGTCGGAATGCGCGTCGCCGCCTTCGTCGCTCGTCCCCTGCGTGGCCTCGAACGGACGGCGGCCGCTGTCGGCGGCGGCGAGCTGAGCACGCGCGCTGCCGAGGACGCCGGCCCTCCCGAAGTGCGCTCGCTCGCGGCGGTCTTCAACGACACCGTCGCAAAGCTCGAGCATCTGCTCAGCTCGCAGCAGGAGTTCGTCGCCGACGCATCGCATCAGCTGCGGACTCCGCTCACCGCGCTGCGGTTGCGCCTCGAGAACCTCGCACGGGACGTCGCCGAGCCGGGACAGGCCGACCTCGCGGGAGCGCTCGCCGAGGTCGAGCGCCTCGCCGGTCTCGTCGACGGGCTCCTCTCGCTCGCGCGCGCGGACTCGGCTGCGTCGCCCGCGGGCCGTGTCGACGTCGGCGCAGTCCTCCACAACCGCATCGACGCCTGGGCGTCGCTCGCCGAGGAGCGGGACGTGCGGCTCCTCGCGGACGTCGGCGCAGCGCGTCCCGCAGCGGCGTCGGAGGAGCGGCTCCGCCAGGTGCTCGACAACCTGATCGAGAACGCGCTCGAGGCGTCACCGGCCCGCGGCACCGTGACGCTGTCGGCGCGCTCGGCCCCGCCGTGGGTCGAAATCCGCGTGCTGGACGAGGGGCCGGGCATGAGCGACGACGAGCGTCGTCGCGCCTTCGACCGGTTCTGGCGCGCACGCGCCGGCGAGGGGAGCGGGCTCGGGCTCGCGATCGTCCGGCGGCTCGTCGAGGCAGACGGCGGCACCGTCGAGCTCGCGCCGGCGTCCGGCCGCGGTCTCGAGGCCGTGATCCGGCTTCGCCCGGCCTGAGGCTGCGGGAAGGCTACGGAGCCCGCATCCGCGTGCGCGCGGATGTCCGGGCGCGGGCGCTGCCCCAATCTGGGGGGAACCACAAGGAGGGCTCACCATGAAGAGCGCATGGTTTTCCGGCCACCTCGGTCGACGCAGCGAGCAGCGTGTACTTCACCCCGGCGAGTGGGCGGCGACGCCGACCGGCAAGCCGCGGGTCCTGATCGAGAACGGCGACCGCGCCGACCTGTGGGCGCACGCGGGGATCCTCCGCGATGCCGGCTACGAGGTCGCAGTGTGCCAGGGGCCGTCGATCCCGACCGAGCGCGCCTCGTGGTTCGACCACCGGCGCGGATCGGGCGCTTCCGACCCCCAGCCGTTCGACCGTATGGTGTGCCCGCTCGTCGTCGCGGGCCGGTGCTCGCTCGTCGACGGCGCGGACGTCGTCGTCTCGACGACCGATCTCACCGAAGGCCGCGAGGTCCTCTCGGCGCTGAGCGCGCAGCCGCTCCTCGGGCTCGTCGTCGAGGGCACCGCCTCCGCGCTCGAGCGCGACGCCGACGTGATCGGCTCAGCCACTCCGATCGCGCTGCCCGTGACCGAGCAGCGGTTGCTCGCGGCCGTCGAGAGCGCACTCGCCTCACGCGCGGAGGCCTGAGCGGACGGCCTGCCTCACGACGTGCGCCGGCGCAGCGTCGCTGCGCCGACAACGAGCGCGAGCAGCGTTGCGCCGACGGTGACCGAGACGTCGGCCGCGAACCGTGGGCCGAGCGGCAGGCCGCCGGTCACGCGCGCGAGTGCGTCGTACGAGTAGCTGAGCGGAAGCGCGTCCGAGACGATCCGGAGCGCGTGCGCCATCCGGTCGCGCGGCACGAGCAGGCCGCACAGCAGCAGCTGCGGGAGCACGAACGCCGGCATGAACTGCACGGCCTGGAACTCCGTGCGCGCGAAGGCGCTCACGAGTAGCCCAAGCGCCATCCCGAGCTCCGCGTTCCCGATCGCGAGCACGGCCACGAGCCACTTCGAGCCCGAAGTGTGAAGATCGAGGAGCCCGAAGGCGACGGCGGAGACGAGTGCCGCCTGCACCGCCGCGACGAGCGCGAAGGCTGCGCCGTATCCGAGCAGTAGGTCGAGCTTCGCGAGCGGCAGCGTCAGGAGGCGCTCGAGCGTGCCGGAGCTTCGCTCGCGCAGCATCGTGATCGACGTGACCACGAACATCGAGATGAACGGGAAGAGCCCGAGCAGCGGTCCGCCGATCCGCTGGAACACGAACGGGTCGCCGTCGAACACGTAGCGGAGCAGCGTCACGAGCCCGACCGGGACGAGCAGCAGCAGCGCGATCGTGCGGGGGTCGCGCCGAAGCTGCGTCAAGACGCGCGCGGCCGTCGCGCCTGCGGCAACCGCGGTCACCGGGGCTCCGCGTCGATCAGCTGCAGGAACGCCTCGTCGAGATTGCGCGTCTGCGTGCGCGTCGTCAGGTCGGCGGGTGTGCCTGCTGCGACGATCTCGCCTGCGCGGAGCAGGAGCAGCTCGTCGCAGTGCTCCGCCTCGTCCATCACGTGACTCGACACGAGGAGTGTGGTGCCCGCGTCCGCGAGCTCGTGGAACGTCTGCCAGAGATCGCGCCGTAGGACGGGATCGAGCCCGACCGTCGGCTCGTCGAGCACGAGCAGCGCAGGCCGGCCGAGCAGGACGGCGGCGAGCGAGACGCGTGCACGCTCGCCACCGGAGAGCCGGTCGACGACGTGCGTCGCGTGTGCGTCGAGGCCGACGACGGACACGGCACGGATGACGTCCGAGGTGCCGACTCCGAGGATGCGCCCGAAGTAGCGAAGGTTCTCCGTCACCGTCAGGTCGCCGTAGAGCGACGGCGCCTGCGGCCGGTAGCCGACCCGGTGTCGCAGAGCCGGCGAGCCGGCGTCGTCGCCGAGCACGCGCACCCGCCCGGAGTCGACGCGCTGCACGCCGACGACGGCGCGCATGAGCGTCGACTTGCCGCTGCCGCTCGGCCCGAGCAGGCCCGTCACGCGATGCGGCTCGATCTCGGCCGAGAGATCGGGAAGGACGAGCGTTCCGCCTCGCGTGACCCGAAGGTGCTCGATCGAGACGGCGGCGCCTGTCACGTGCGCCTTATGCGTCCAGCGCTTCGCGCGCTTCGGCGAACCGGTCGGCAGCGAAGTCGAGATCCTCGGTCGTGTGGGCCGCGGACATCTGCGTGCGGATCCGGGCCGTCCCGCGCGGGACGACGGGGAACGAGAAGCTGACGGCGTACACGCCGAGCTCGACGAGCTTCGCCCCGAGCTTCGCGGCGGCGACCTCGTCTCCCACCATCACGGGGACGATCGGATGCTCGCCGGGGAGGATGTCGAAGCCGAGCTCCGTCATCCGCGCGCGGAAGTGCGCGGTGTTCGCGCGCAACCGGTCGCGCAGCTCGTGCGAGCTCTCGATCAGCTCGAGCGCGCGCAGGCTCGCTCCGGCGACGGGCGGTGCGAGGCTGTTCGAGAAGAGATAGGGGCGTGAGCGCTGGCGCAGCAGCTCGACGATCTCGCGCCGGCCCGATACGTAGCCGCCGCTCGCGCCGCCGATCGCCTTGCCGAGCGTGCCGGTGATGATGTCGATGCGGTCGATCACGCCGCAGTGCTCGTGCGTGCCGCGCCCACCGGCGCCCATCACGCCGACCGAGTGCGAGTCGTCGACCATCACGAGCGCATCGTGGCGCTCGGCGATGTCGCAGATCGCGTCGAGACGTGCGAGGTACCCGTCCATCGAGAAGACGCCGTCCGTGGCGATGAGGCGGTAGCGCGCGTCGGCCGACTCGACGAGCCGCGCCTCGAGCTCGTCCATGGCGCCGTTCGCGTACCGGAGGCGGCGCGCCTTGCAGAGCCGGATCCCGTCGATGATCGAGGCGTGGTTGAGCTGATCCGAGATGATCGCGTCCTGCTCGTCGAAGAGCGCCTCGAACAACCCGCCGTTCGCGTCGAAGCACGAGCTGAAGAGGATGGTGTCGTCCATGCCGAGGAACGACGAGAGCCGCGCTTCGAGGTCACGGTGCAGCGTCTGCGTGCCGCAGATGAAACGCACCGAGGCCATCCCGTAGCCCCAGCGCTCGAGCGCCTCGTGCGCGGCCGCGACCATGGCAGGGTGACCGGCGAGGCCGAGGTAGTTGTTCGCGCACAGGTTGAGCAGCTCCCGCCCCTCGACGTCGACGTGCGCGCCCTGCGCGGTCGACATCACGTGCTCGGTCTTGTAGAGGCCGGCCTCGCGCACCTCTGCGATGCGGGCCGACAGGTCGTCGCGCAGGCTTCCGTACACGATTCCTCCTAGAGGTCGGTCCAGTCGAGGATCACCTTGCCGGAGTCGCCCGAGCGGGCGACCGCGAACGCCTCCTCGAAGTCGCGGTGCGAGAAGCGGTGGGTGATCACCGGCGAGATGTCGAGGCCGGATTGCAGCATGACGGTCATCTGGTACCAGGTCTCGTACATCTCGCGCCCGTAGATGCCCTTCAGGGTCAGCATGTTGAAGATGATGGGGTTGAGGTCGAGCGAGACCTCGCCCGCCGGGATGCCGAGCGCGGCTATGCGGCCGCCGTGCGCCATGTTCGAGATCATGCTGCGCAGCGCCTCGGCGTTGCCGGACATCTCGAGCCCGATGTCGAATCCTTCCGTCATCCCGAGCTCGCGCTGCACCTCGGCGAGGTCGCGCTCGCGCGGGTCGACGGCAAGCGTCGCACCCATCGTGCGCGCGAGCTCGAGCCGGTACGGGTTGAGATCCGTGACGACGACGTGGCGCGCACCCGCGTGGCGCACGACTGCGGTCGCCATGCAGCCGATCGGCCCGGCACCGGTGACGAGCACGTCCTCGCCGAGCACCGCGAACGAGAGCGCAGTGTGCACGGCGTTCCCGAACGGATCGAAGATCGACGCGACGTCCTCGTCGATTCCCGGCCAGTGATGCCAGATGTTCGTCATCGGCAGGGCGACGTACTCGGCGAACGCGCCGGGGCGCTGGACGCCGAGCCCGATCGAGTGCGCACACAGATGGCGGCGGCCTGCGAGGCAGTTGCGGCAGCGCCCGCACACGACGTGCCCCTCGCCGCTGACGAGGTCGCCCGGCTTGAAGTCGCTGACGTTCGAGCCGACCGACGCGATCTCGCCTGCGAACTCGTGGCCGACGACCATCGGAACCGGGATCGTCTTCTGCGCCCATGCATCCCAGGCGTAGATGTGCAGGTCGGTGCCGCAGATCCCCGTCTTGTGGACGCGGATCAGCACGTCGTTGACGCCGATCTCCGGCTCGGGGACGTCCTCGAGCCACAGGCCCTCGGCCGCCTTCGCTTTGACGAGCGCGCGCATGCGGGCGTCACGCTAGCGGGCTTCGACCGGCGCTTGCCTCGGTTGCTCCCGCGCCGGCGCGAGGAACGGTGCACGGGGCTCGAAGCGCGCCTGGAAGAAGCGAAGGTGCGCCGGCTCATAGGTCATGCGCAGACCCGGCACGAGCTCGCGGCGAGCGAAGACGTCGGTCACGACGTCCGCGACATACGCGAGATGCTCCTGCGTATAGACGCGGCGCGGGAGCGTCAGGCGCACGAGCTCGAGCCCCGCATAGGGCTCCGTGCCGTGCTGGCCCGAGACGATGCCGCGCTCCATCGAGCGCACGCCGCCGGCGAGGTAGAGCGCGGCCGCAAGCGTCTGCGCCGGGAACTCCTCCTGCGGCAGGTGCGGAAGGAAGCGCTTTGCGTCGAGGAAGACGGCGTGCGCGCCCACCGGCACGACGATCGGGATCCCGCGTTCGACGAGCAGTGACGCGAGGTACGCGCTCTGTGAGACGTAATGGCGCACCATCGGCTCGTCGGTCGCCTCGCGGACGCCCTGCGCGAGGGCTTCGAGGTCGTGCCCGGCGAGCCCGCCGTAGTGCGGGAAGCCTTCGTAGAGGACGACGAGCTCGCGCGCGAGCTGTCCGAGGTCGTCGTCGTTCACGGCGAGGAGGCCGCCGATCGGGACGAAGTGCCCCTTCTTCGACGAGAAGACCGCGCCGTCGACGAGGCTCGTGATGGCGTGAAGCAGCTCGGGCAGCGTCCTGTCGCCCTGGCCGGGCTCCCGATCCTTGATGAAGAGCGCGTTCTCGGAGAGCCGCGTCGCGTCGAGGATCAGCGGGACGCAATGCGCTTTCGTCAACTCGCGGACGCCGGTGAGGTTCGCGAGCGAGAACGGCTGGCCGCCCGCCATGTTCACGCAGGCTTCGACGCGCACGTATGCGACTCGCTCCGGCGCGGCGGCGGCGAGCACGAGCTCGAGCGCCGCAAGATCCAGGTTGCCCTTGAACGGGTGGGTGGACTGCGGGTCGACCGCCTCCGGGATCGAGACGTCGACCCAGGTCCCGCCGGCGAGCTCGACGTGCTCCCGCGAGGTCGTGAAGTAGAGGTTCGACGGGACGAGCTGGCCGGGGTTGACGAGCGCCTTCGCCAGCAGGTGCTCCGCGCCGCGCCCCTGGTGCGTCGGGATGACGTGCCGGAAGCCGTAGACCTCGCGCACCGCCGCTTCGAGCCGGAAGAAGCTGCGCGAGCCGGCGTACGCCTCGTCGCCCAGCTCCATCGCGGCGCGCTGCTCCTGTGAGACGGCGGACGTCCCGCTGTCGGTCAGCAGGTCGATGAACACGTCGTCGGAGCGCAGCAGGAAGGTGTTGAAGCCGGCGTCGTCGAGTGCGCGCCTCCGCTCCGGCTCCGAGCGGAGCGCGATGGGCTCGATCACCTTGATCTTCCACGGAGGCGGCGCCACGGCCGCATCGTCGCGCCGCGCGCCGCCCGAGACATCCGGGATTCCGCCTCGTCCCCTCGCGGACGATTACGGAGCGCTCAGCTCACCGCGGCGCGTGTGAACGCCCGGATCGAGACGACGGTCATGAGCGCGGCGAAGACCGCCCGCGGGCCGGAATCGGTGGTCGGCCGCGGACGGAGATCAGCCGCACCGTAGCCGGCCGAGCGCGGTCAGCCGGCGAACCACTCGTCGAGCGGCACGCGCGCACCGAGAACGGAGAGGTCGCCGTCGCGGATCGCGGCGGCAGCGTCCGCGAATGCACGTACCGCCACCCACGTGAGGCCGCCGCCGACGCTGATGCGCTGTGCGCCGGCGCCGGCGATCTCGTCGAGCGTCAGGCCCGGGAGGGCGAGCACGTTGACGGGCTTCGAGACCGCGTCACACACGCGGCGGATGTCCTCGGCCGTGCGCAGCCCGGGCGCGTAGAGCACGTCGGCGCCTGCCGCTTCGAACGCCTGCAGCCGCGCGATCGTGTCGTCGAGGTCTTGGACGCCTCGGATGTGATTCTCCGCGCGCGCGGTCAACGTGAACGGGAACGCGAGTGCGCGTGCGGAATCCACCGACGCCGCGACGCGCTCTGCGGCGTGCGTGAGCGGGTAGATCTCGCCGGCGGGGTCGTAGTCCTCGATCGAGCCGCCGACCGCGCCGGCTGCGGCGACGCGGGCGATCGCCTGCGCGGCCGCACCAGGATCCGGGTCGTACCCGTTCTCGAGGTCGACCGAGACCGGCAGGCCGGTCGCCTCCGTGAGCGCGGCGGTGTGGGCGACGACCTCGTCGAGCGTCGCCGCGCCGTCGAGGCGGCCGAGCGTGTAGGCGAAGCCGGAGCTCGTCGTTGCGAGCGCCTCGAAGCCGAGCGCCTCGAGCACGCGCGCCGAGCCTGCGTCCCACGGGTTCGGGATCACGAACGGCTCGCCGGCGTGGAGCGCGGCGAATGCGGCCGCCTTCTGCGCCTGCGTCCTCACGTGGTGAGCTTAGAGGTCGCGGGCGATCCGGCCGAGTGTGCGAATCGCACGTTCGAGCGTCGGCTCGGGCGTCGCTGCGAAGCCGACGGCGAGACCCGGTGGCTGCGGCGATTCCGCATGCTCGTTGACGCCGTCGAGTGCGAGCCCGCCGGCGCGCGCCGCCGCGAGCAGCGCCGCCTCGTCTGCGCCCCTCGGCAGCGCAACGTGCAGGAACAGGCCGGTCGGCGCGCCGCCGATCTCCGCCTCGGGAAACGCGCGGCCGAGCGATGCGTACGCGAGCGCGCGCCGCTTGCGGTACGCCGTGCGTGCGCGGCGGAGCTGCCGGTCGAGCTGGCCGTTCCCGATCAGCTCGGCGAGCGCGAGCTGCGAGAGGCGCGGCGATGCGATCGCGCTGCCGAAGACCGCGTTCGCCATCGGGATCACGAGACGAGCCGGCACGACGGCCCAGCCGAGCCGCAGCGTGGGGGCGAGGAGCGCGCTCGCGCCGCCGACGTACGCGACGTGCTCCGGCGCGAGCGCCTGAAGCGCGCCTGCCGGCGGGCGGTCGTACCGGAAGTGGCCGTCGTAGTCGTGCTCGAGCACGAGCCGGTCACCGGAGACCGCCCAGTCGACGAGCGCGCGCCGGCGGCCGGGGGCGAGCGTCACACCGGTGGGAAAGTGGTGGTCGGGGCTGACGACGACTGCGGCGACGTCGTCGGGCAGCACGCCGACGTTGAGGCCGTCCCGGTCCACGGGCACGGGAACGACGTCGAGGCCGGCCGACCGCAGCACCCGCGTGCGCCAGCGGTGGCCGGGGTCCTCCACGGCGATGCGGGTGACTCCTCCGGCGCGCAGGGCTGCGGCGAGCACGAAGAGCGCGTGCGACGACCCGGCGAACACGCCCGTGCGGTCGTGGCGCGCGTCGACGCCGCGCGTGCGGGCGAGGAACGGTGCCAGGCGGTGCCGCAGTGCGGACGCGCCGAACGGCTCGCCGTACGCGAGGTCGGTGTTGGCCGCGCGCTCGAGCGCCACGCGGCTCGCGGCGTTCCAGGGCGCTCGCGGGAAGAGCGCGAGATCGGGGAGGTCGGGGCGCAGGTTGAACTGCACGCTCGCGACGGGCACGTCGATCTCGGCCGCTGCATCGTCGTGCTCGCGGGCGAGCGCGGCGACGGTGGGCGCGACGCTGCGGCCGAGCACGATGTACCCCTCCGCGGCGAGCTGCGCGTACGCGCCGACGACGACGCCGCGCGAGACTCCGAGATCCGCGGCGAGCGCGCGCGTCGACGGCAACGTGCCGGCCGGGCGCAGGCCGCCCGAGCGGATCAGCTCGCGGAGCTGCCGCTCGATCTGGAGCCCGAGCGGGCGTCCCCGGTCGACCGCGAGCGCGAGCAGTGGTCCGGTCAATCGCGGCATAAGTGGTTCTTCCGGCAAGACCACTCTCATTCTACGCTGGTGCACGTGTCCCGTCTCGCCGCTCTCGCCGCCGCCACGGCGTCCCTGACCCTCCTCGCCGGGGCGGCGTCGGGGGCGCGAGGGTTCTCGTTCGTGCAGATCGCCTCGGGGCTCACGAACGCCGTCTACGTGACGACGGCGCCGAACGACCCCGCGACGCTCTACGTCGTCGAGCAGGACGGCGCGATCGTGACCGTGCGCGACGGCCACGTCACCGGCACGTTCCTCGACATTCGCAACCGCGTCGACTTCGACGGCGAGCGCGGCCTGTTGTCGCTCGCGTTCCATCCCGCGTTCGCGCAGAACGGTCTCTTCTACGTCGACTACACCGACCGGGCGGGCGACATCCACGTCGTCGAGTACACGGCGGCGAACGGCGTCGCCGTCACATCGAGCGCGCGCGACCTGCTCGACGTGCAGCATCCGTGGCCGAATCACAACGGCGGTCAGCTGCAGTTCGACCGCACCGGCCATCTCTGGGTCGGCATCGGCGACGGCGGCACGGATCCATCGGGAGGCGGCACGTCGCTCGGGGATCCGAACGACAACGCCCAGAATCCGGCGAGCCGGCTCGGCAAGCTCCTGCGCATCGATCCGACGGCGCCCGGCGCGACCTGGCGCACAGCGGCGATCGGGCTTCGCAACCCTTGGCGCTTCTCGTTCGACCGCAAGACCGGCGACCTCTGGATCGGCGATGTCGGCGCAGCACTCTACGAGGAGATCGACTTCAGGCCTGCTGCGAAGGCCGCCGTCACCGCGAACTTCGGTTGGAGCAGGTTCGAGGGCAGCAACTCGTACAACCCGAAGATCTCTCTCGTGCGCGGCGTCCCTCTCGTCAGGCCGGTGTTCACGTACGCGCACGCGAGCGGGAAGCAGTGTGCCGTCGTCGGTGGCTACGTCTACCGCGGCGCCGCGGTGCCGGCGGCGCGCGGGCGGTACTTCTTCGGGGACTACTGCAGCGGCGACATCTGGACGCTGACGCTGAAGAAGGGCAAGGCCGTCGTCGCGAGGAGGCCCGACCTGCTCGGGCAGCTCGCCTCGTTCGGCGAGGGAGCGGACGGGTCGCTCTATGCCGTGACGACGCTCGGCGACCTCTACCAGTTGCAGTAGCGCGCGGCGGCGCGAAGCGCTGCACTGGCAGGATGCGGGCTCGATGCGCACCGACGCAGTTCCCCGTCATCCCACTCTCACGTTTCTCGTGCTCGCGCTCGGCGGCGTCTCGTACTCGTTGCTGCAGTCGCTCGTCGCGCCGGCGCTGCCCGATCTCCAGCACGCGTTGCACACGTCGGAGAGCTCGATCAGCTGGGTGCTGACGTCGTACCTGCTGAGCGCGTCGGTGGCGACACCGTTGCTCGGACGTCTCGGCGACATGTACGGCAAGGAGCGCCTGCTGCTGATCGTGCTCGCGTTTCTCTCGGTGGGGACGCTCGTGTCGGCGCTGGCGACGACGTTGCCGCTGATGATCGCCGGGCGCGTGATCCAGGGCGCGGCGGGCGGCATCTTCCCGCTCGCGTTCGGGATCATCCGCGACGAGTTCCCGCGCGAGCGCGTTGCGGGTGCCGTCGGGCTCATGTCGGCGCTGCTCGGCGTCGGCGGCGGAGCGGGGGTCGTGCTCGCCGGCCCGATCGCGGACCACCTCTCCTATCACTATCTGTTCTGGCTGCCGCTGATCCCGATCGTCGTCGCCGCCGTTGCGACGCATATCGTCGTGCCGGAGTCGCCCGTGCGCGTGCCGGGACGGGTCAACTGGACGGGCGCAGCGCTGATGTCAGTGGGCCTCGCGCTCGTGCTCTTCGCCGTCAGCCAGACGTCGACGTGGCACTGGCTGTCCGCGAAGACGCTCGGCGCGATCGCCGCCGGGCTCGTCCTCCTCGCGGCGTGGGTGCGGAGCGAGTCTCGATCGACCCACCCGCTCGTCGACATGCGGATGATGCGCATCCGCGGCGTCTGGACGACGAACGCCGTCGCGCTGCTGCTCGGCTTCGGGATGTACTCGTCCTTCATCCTGCTGCCGCAGCTCGTCGAGACGCCGTCGCGCGCAGGGTACGGCTTCGGCGCATCCGTGACGCAGGCCGGCCTGTTCATGGTGCCCTCGACGGTGGCGATGCTCGTCATCGGCTCGCAGACTGGGCGGCTCGAGAAGATCTTCGGCTCGAAGCCGCCGCTCCTGATGGGCGGGCTCGCCGCGCTCGCGTCCTTCGCGATCCTCGCCTTCGCGCGCGATGCGCGCTGGGAGATCTACGTCGCGTCGGCCCTCCTCGGCACCGGCATCGGCCTCGCCTTCGCGGCGATGGCAAATCTCATCATCGAGAACGTCGGGCCCGAGCAGACCGGCGTCGCGACGGGCATGAACACCGTCACGCGCACGATCGGCGGCGCGTTCGGCGGCGCGGCGACCGCGTCGCTGCTCGCGGGCACGATCGGGGCGAGCGGCTATCCGAGTGCGCACGGCTACACCGCCGCCTTCGGGCTCTGCGTGGCGGCGCTCGCGATCGGGCTCGTCGT
>DASYGK010000012.1:0-9731 GCA_035999905.1 Gaiellaceae bacterium
GCGATCGTCGCCGCGGTCGAAGGCGTCCCGCCGCGCGTCGTGCCCGAGCGGGCGCACGGCACGGTCTTCAGCGGCCTCGAGCCGTTCGCGATCACCCCGGACACGAACTTCGTGATGATCGGCGAGCGGACGAACGTCACCGGTTCCGCGCGCTTCCGGCGCCTGATCGAGGCGGGCGACTACACCGCGGCGCTCGAGGTCGCGCTCGAGCAGGTGCGCGGCGGCGCCAACCTCCTCGACGTGAACATGGACGCAGACCTGCTCGACGGCCCGTCGGCGATGACGCGCTTCCTCAACCTGATCGCGACAGAGCCGGAGATCGCGCGGCTGCCGATCGTCGTCGACAGCTCGCGCTGGTCGGTGCTCGAGGCCGGCCTCAAGTGCCTGCAGGGCAAGGGGATCGTCAACTCGCTCAGCCTCAAGGAAGGGGAGGAGCCGTTCCTCGAGCAGGCGCGCGCCGTCCACCGCTACGGCGCGGGCGTCGTCGTGATGGCGTTCGACGAGCAGGGCCAGGCGGAGACGGTCGAGCGCAAGGTGGAGATCTGCGAGCGCGCGTACCGGCTCCTCGTCGACGTCGTCGGCTTCCGTCCCGACGACATCGTCTTCGACGTGAACATCCTCGCCGTCGCGACCGGCATCGAGGAGCACAACGGCTTCGCGAAGGCGTTCATCGAGGCGCTGCCGCTCGTGAAGGAACGCTGCCCGGGTGTGAAGACGAGCGGCGGCGTGTCGAATCTGTCGTTCTCGTTCCGCGGCAACGACGCGGTGCGCGAAGCGATGCACTCGGCGTTCCTCTTCCACGCGATCGCCGCCGGTCTCGACATGGCGATCGTCAACGCCGGCCAGCTCGTGCTCTACGAGGACATCGAGCCGGAGCTGCTCGAGCGCGTGGAAGACGTCATCTTCGACCGCCGCCCCGACTCGACCGAGCGGCTCGTCGAGTACGCCGAGACGGTGCGCGGCGGCGCGACACGGCGCGAGCGCGACCTCGGCTGGCGCGACGCCCCGGTGGAGAAGCGGCTCGAGCACGCGCTCGTCCACGGCATCGTCGACTTCATCGAGGACGACGCCGAGGAGGCGCGGCAGCAGTACGAGCGCCCGCTCGAGGTGATCGAGGGCCCGCTGATGGCCGGCATGCAGGTCGTCGGCGACCTCTTCGGCGCGGGGAAGATGTTCCTGCCGCAGGTCGTCAAGAGCGCGCGCGCGATGAAGCGCGCGGTCGCGTATCTCGAGCCGTACATGGAGGCGGAGAAGGCCGCGGGCGGTGCGGGGAGGACGCAGGGGAAGGTCGTGCTCGCGACCGTGAAAGGCGACGTGCACGACATCGGCAAGAACATCGTCGGCGTCGTGCTCGGCTGCAACAACTACGCGGTCGTCGATCTCGGCGTGATGGTGCCCGGCGACACGATTCTCGACACCGCGCTCGAAGAGGGCGCCGACATCGTCGGCCTCTCCGGCCTCATCACGCCGTCGCTCGACCAGATGGTCGACGTCGCGCGTGAGATGGCTCGGCGCGGGCTCGACCTCCCGCTCCTGATCGGCGGCGCGACGACGTCGCGCCAGCACACGGCGGTGAAGATCGCGCCGGAGTACGAGCAGCCGGTCGTGCACGTGCACGACGCATCGCGCGTCAGCGCCGTCGTCGGCGATCTGCTCGATCCCGGCCGGCGCGCGCGGCTCGACGGCGAGAACCGCGAGCTGCAGGAGACGCTGCGCGTGCAGCACGCCGAGAAGGAGCGCAAGCCGCTGCTCGGCATCGAGCAGGCGCGCGCGAACCGGCATCGCGTCGCGTTCGACGACCTCCCTGCGCCCGCCTTCACCGGCACGCGCGTCGTCGAGCCGTCACTCGAGACGCTGCGCGGGTACGTCGACTGGCAGTTCTTCTTCCACGCCTGGGAGCTGAAGGGGCGCTATCCCGCGATCCTCGAGCAGCCGGCGGCGCGCGAGCTCTTCGACGACGCGCAGGAGCTGCTCGAAGAGATCGTCGCCGGCGACCTGCTGCGGGCGCGTGGCGTGTACGGGTTCTGGCCCGCCGCCGCGGCGGGCGACGACATCGTCGTCCAGGGCGACGGCGAGACCCGCTTCTGCTTCCTGCGCCAGCAGGCCGATCACGGCGACTCGCGGCCCAACCGCGCGCTCTCCGACTACGTCGCGCCCGCTCGCGACTACATCGGCGCGTTCGCGGTGACGGCCGGAATCGGGGCGGAGGAGCTCTGCGCCCGGTACGAGGCCGAGCTCGACGACTATCGTTCGATCATGGTGAAAGCCCTGGCCGACCGTCTCGCGGAGGCATTCGCCGAATACCTCCACGAGGTCGCACGCCGCGACTGGTACGAGGCCGGCCCGCAGCTCTCGAAGGAAGACCTCGCAGCCGAGCGGTTCCGCGGCATCCGGCCAGCCTTCGGGTATCCCGCGTGCCCCGACCACAGCGAGAAGAAGAAGCTCTTCGAGCTGCTCGGCGCGGAGGACGTCGGCATCTCGCTGACCGAGTCGTACGCGATGACGCCTGCTGCGAGCGTGAGCGGCATCTATCTCGGACATCCGGAGGTGCGCTACTTCTCGGTCGGCCGCGTCGGCCGCGACCAGGTCGTCGACTACGCGGCGCGCAAGGGGATCGCCGTCGACGAGGCCGAGCGGTGGCTGCGCCCGAGCCTCGGCTACGAGCCCGCGCCGGATCCGGTGCGCGCATGATCCGCGCCGTCCTGCTCGTCTGCGCCGTCGCGCTCGCGGCCGCCGCCGCGGCCCAGGCGCGCGACCCGGCGCAGCACCACACCGCCGCCGACATGAAGCGCGCGAAGGCACTCGCACTGCGGCGCAGCGACCTCGCCGCCGGCTGGACGACCGAGAAGCCGTCGAAGCCGACGCCGCCGTGCACGGCCGGGCCCGACGAGTCGAAGCTCGTGCAGACCGCACGCGTCGACCCGTCGTTCACGTGGAAGGACGGCATCACGAGCGTCGGCTCCGAGATCGACATCTTCCGGAGCGCGCGCGAGGCGCGCCTCGACTGGAAGTACTCGACGATCGGCCTCATGTCGACGTGCCTGCTGCAGAGCGCCCATGCCACTCTCGCCAAGTCCGTGCACATGACGCTGAAGTCCGCGAAGCGCCTGCCGCCGCCAAAGGGCGTCGAGCGAGGACTGCACTACCGCTTCGTCTTCACGCTCCACTCGAAGCAGACGGTCGAGCTCGTTGCGGACGTCGTCGCGATCGGCCGCGGCCGCATCAGCTCCGTCCTCCACACGCTCACCGTCCGCGCGCCGCTTCCGCCTGTCGTCGTCAACTCGCTCGTCGGCGTGCTCGCGCACCGCCTCGGCACGACGAGCCCCTCCGGCCCGACGGCCTGACGTTACGCGCGCGCCCGCCTGGGTAGGCGGCGCCTCGGATGGATGTCAACTACGGATCGCGCGCGCCCTTCACGCTGGGCGTGGAGGAAGAGCTCCAGCTCCTGAACCCCGAGAGCTACGAGCTCGCGTCGAGCTACGCCGAGGTCTTCGGCGCCGCGGCCGAGGGCGACACCCGGATCCGGCCCGAGCTGATGCAGTCGACGGTCGAGGTCGCGACACAGCCCGCGCACACCGTCGCCGAGGCGATGGGCGAGGCACGTGAGCTGCGGCGGCGCCTCCGCGACGAGGCGGAATCGCGCGGCTACCTGATCGCGTCGGCCGGCACGCATCCGTTCTCGCGCTGGGAGCACCAGGAGATCACCGACAAGCCGCGCTACGCGGAGCTGATCGACGCGCTCGCGTGGACGGCGGAGCGCCAGCTCATCTTCGGCCTGCACGTGCACGTCGGGCTCGACTCGCCGCAGCAGGCGATCGCGATCGCGAACGCGATGCGCACGTGGCTGCCCGAGTTGCTCGCCGTGTCGGCGAACTCGCCGTTCTGGCACGGACGCGACACCGGGCTCGCGTCGACGCGCTCGAAGATCTTCGACACGATGCCGCGCAGCGGCCTGCCGCCGGCGTTCGCGTCGTTCGAGGAGTTCGAGCTGCTCGTCGACCGCGGCGTACGCACCGGCAGCTTCGAGGACTACACGTACATCTGGTGGGACCTCCGTCCCCATCCGCGACTCGGCACGATCGAGATCCGCGTCTGCGACGCGCAGACGCGGATCGACACCGTCGGGGCGATCGTCGCGCTCGTGCAGTCGCTCGTCGCGACGCTCGCGGAGCGGTACGAGCGTGAGGGCGCGCTCGAGATCCAGCCGGTGACGCTGATCGCCGAGAACAAGTGGCGCGCCGCACGACATGGGCTGGAGGCGCAGCTCGTCGACCTGAGCCGCGACGAGGAGCGCTCGGCGCGGGAGGCGCTGGCGGAGCTGGTGGAGCTCGCGGAGCCGGCGGCGGCCCGGCTGGGCTGCGCCGACGAGCTGGCCCTCGTGGAGCCGCTGCTCGCCCGCGGGGACGGCGCCTCCGAGCAGCGGGCGGCGTACGAGGCGGCCGCCGGCAGCCCGCTCGGGGTGGCGCGGAGCCTCGTCGAGCTGACGACCGCTGCCGTGTAGGGCCGCCGGACCCTCCGGTATCGTGGGCCTCCGGCGCCCCGGCGGGCGCCGAAACGATTCCGCATGCGGACGACGCTGAAGAGAGGAATGGGCCGCGCTGCGGCCCTCAACGGCAACGGCCGCGCGGTGCTGCCTCCGAAGGAGCTCGAGCCGATGCGGCGCTACCGCCAGCCGCCGCCTCCGCCGCGCTCGACGCGCAGCACTGCGGGCCGCGTCTTCGGCTGGATCCTGCTGATTCTCGTCGTCGTCGTCTCGGGCCTCGCAGGCGGCGCGTATCTCTACGGCCGCGAGACGCTGAACTCGATCGCCGCGCACACGCCGGGCGTCATCGCCTCGCAGAAGGATCTCAAGGCGCCGACCGCGTCGGAGCCCGCCGTCGCGCTGCTCGTCGGCTACGACGCGCGCGCGGGCGCGGGCGGCTATGGGGCGGCGGACTCGCGCTCCGACACGATCATGCTCGTGCGCGCGGACCCGCAGACGAACACACTGTCGCTGCTCTCGTTCCCCCGCGACCTGCAGGTGCCGATCTACTGCGACCCGACCACGCCGCTCCGCACGGACCGCATCAACTCAGCCTGGACCAGCTGCAAGAACTTCAACGCGCGCGGCACGCTCGACACGGTCGAGAAGCTGACGGGGATCGCGGTCAACTACGTGATCACGATCAACTTCCACGGGTTCAAGCTGCTCGTCAACAAGCTGCACGGCGTCTACATGCAGATCGATCACCGCTACATCAACACGGTCGGCGGCCCGGGCGGCTACGCGAAGATCGACCTCGAGCCGGGCTATCAGCTCCTCGACGGCGAGCAGGCGCTCGACTTCGTGCGCTTCCGGCACACCGACTCCGACGTGTACCGGCTCGCGCGGCAGCAGCTCTTCCTCGAGGCGTTGAAGGACCGGCTCGCGACGACGCTCTCGATCTTCGACATCCCCGGGATCATCGGCGCGCTGAAGAACAACGTCGAGATCGGGCGCGGCGGCGGCGGCGGCGCGCCGGGCATCTCGGAGATCCAGGCCTACGCCGGGCTCGCGTACCACCTCGGTGGTGGGCATCTCTTCCGCGTCCAGATCCCGAACCTTCAGGACTGCGGGTACCTCAACGCGCAGGTGTGCGCGCAGTCGTCGGACATCCAGGCCGCGGTGCAGAGCTTCGAGCATCCCGACGTGACGCTGCCGGGCCGCGCGAACGCGGTCGCGCTCGGCCGCAAGCCGAAGGCGCCGAAGCAGCCGAAGCTGCAGCCGGCCCAGATCAGCGCGCTCGTCCTGAACGGGACGACCGCGGCCGGGCTCGCGCGCGACACCTCGTACAAGCTCGCGGTGCTCGGATACCACACCGTGCAGCTTCCGGCGACGATCCTCGCGGATGCGCCGACGCAGACGTACGCCTCGAGCTACGTCTACTACGACTCGGTGCAGCCGAACGCGAAGCAGGCCGCGAACGAGGTCGCCGCGGCGTTCGGGCCGCACACGCAGATCGCTCCGCTGCCTCCGGAGATCGCGCCCTTCGCGCAGCAGGCGGGGAACCCGCTCGTCGTCGCGGTGGTCGGGTCGAGCTTCAGCGGCCAGCTCATCGACCCGCGCGCGAGCATCGCACCGCAGCCGGTGCACCAGAAGCCATCCGTGCGGTTCGGCTCCGATCCCGGCTACGTCTCGGGCTATATCCGGTCGGTGCGTTCCAAGCTCAGGTTCGCACCGCTCGTCCCGCACGTGATCGAGTCGAGCTCGCGCCTCAGCTCGCTCGAGGGCGTGCGCGCGTACAAGCCGGCGAACGGGCGCACCGCGCTCTGCCTCACGTTCGTCACCGGCGCGGGCAACGTCTACTGGCAGGTGATGGAGACCGACTGGACGTCGGCTCCGATCCTGCGCCGCCCGACGCAGGAGACGAAGCTCGGCGGCCGCACGTTCGAGCTCTATACGACGGGCGGGAACATCCACATGATCGTGCTTCGCCAGGGGAACGCGAGCTACTGGGTCGTCAACACGCTCCGCGACGAGCTCTCGAACGAGACGATGCTCGCGATAGCCAAGGGCCTCGAGCCGCTCGGGAAGTAGGCTTCTCTCATGGCAAAGATCGGGATGTTCGGAGCCGGCTATGTCGGGCTCGTCACCGGCGCGTGCTTCGCGGACCTCGGGCACGAGGTCGTGATCCGCGACGTCGTGCCGGAGCGGATCGAGCGGCTCCGGGCCGGTGAGGTGCCCATCTACGAGCCCGGCCTCGACGACGTGCTCGAGCGGAACAAGGAGCGGCTGCACTACACGCTCGACATCGCGGAGGCCGTGGACGGCGCCGACTTCCTCTACGTCGCGGTCGGCACGCCGCCGACGGAGTCGGGCGACGCCGATCTCGCGGCCGTCTGGTCGGTGATCGACGAGCTGCCGGACGACGTCCCCGGCCGGCCGATCGTCGTGATGAAGAGCACGGTGCCGGTCGGCACGGGCGCACACGTGCGCGCGCGCCTCGATGCGCGCGGCCTCACGGGCGTCGGCTACGTCTCCAACCCGGAGTTCCTCGCCGAGGGCAGCGCGGTCGCCGACTTCTCGGCGCCCGACCGCATCGTCGTCGGCGCATTCGAGCAGGCCGACGCGGATCGCGTCGTCGAGCTCTTCCACGGCATCGAGACGGAGATCGTGCACTGCGACGTGCCGTCGGCCGAGCTCGTGAAGCTCGCCGCGAATGCGTTCCTCTCGACGCGCATCAGCTTCATCAACGAGATCGCGAACGTCTGCGAGCTCGTGGGCGCCGACGTCGTCGAGGTCGCGCGCGGCGTGGGCCTCGACCATCGCCTCGGCCCGCACTTCCTGCGTGCAGGCATCGGCTTCGGCGGCTCCTGCTTCCCGAAGGACGTGACGTCGCTGAAGCAGCTCGCCGGCAACTCCGGCTACCAGTTCATGCTGCTGCACGCGGTGTGGGAGGTGAACGAGCTGCAGAAGCGGCGCGTCGTGCAGAAGCTCGAGAAGCATCTCGGCGCGCTGCGTGGCAAGAAGGTCGCGCTGCTCGGCCTCGCGTTCAAGCCGAACACCGACGACATGCGCGAGGCTCCCAGCCGCGTGATCGCGTACCGGTTGCTCTCCGAGGGCGCAGAGGTGCGTGCGTGGGATCCCGTCGCGCGCCCGGCCGACCTGCGCGGCATCGAGCTGTGCGACTCGATCCTCGACGCGGTGCGCGACGCCGACGCGGCGGTGATCGTGACGGAGTGGCCGGAGCTCCGTGCGGTGCTCTCGGCCGAGGTGCGCGACGCGATGGCGCGTCCGGTGCTGATCGACGGACGCAACCTGCTCGATCCGGCCGAGGCGCACGCCGCAGGCTTCGTCTACGAGGGCATCGGCCGTCCGAAGCACGCGTCGCCCGCCGTGCCGGGTGCGGCGCCCACACCGGCGGAGCTCCCCGGCTGATGGAGGCGCTGCTCCTCGCCGGTGGCAAGGCGGAGCGGCTCGGCGAGGCGGCGCAGGGGAACCCGAAGCCGCTCGTCCCCGTCGCCGGCCGTCCGCTTGCGGAGTACACCGTCGCGCGTCTCGTCGACGCGGGCGTGACGCGTGTGATCGTTGCGTGCCGCGCCGGCCAGGAGGACGTGTTCGTGGACGCGCTCGCCGGCCTCGGCGCGGAGATCGTGCCGGTGGGGGAGCCGGAGCCGCTCGGCCGCGGCGGCGGATTGCGCCTCGCGGCGTCGCAGCGGCGCGAGCAGGGTCATGTGCTGGCGCTGAACGGCGACGAGCTGCTCGACGTCGACCTCCGCGGGCTCGTGTCCGACCACGAGCGGTCGGGCGCCGCCGCGACGATCGTCGTCGCGCAGGTCAGCTCGCCGTTCGGCGTCGTCGATCTCAGGGAGGACGGTACGGTCACGGGGTTCCGGGAGGCGCCGAAGCTCGAGCACTGGGTCAACTCCGGCGTCTACGTGCTCGGTGAGGACGCGCTCGCGCTGCTGCCGGAGCGCGGCGACCACGAGCAGAGCACGTTCCCGGAGCTCGCCGCGGCCGGTCGCTTGCGCGGCTACCGGCACGAGGGCGTGTGGCTGACGGTGAACACACCGAAGGATCTTCGACGGGCGGAGGAATTCATGGACGAGCATCCCGAGTGGCGGCCGCGCCGCGCGATCGCGTGACGGGCGTCGACTCACCGAACTTCGAGGGCCTCGACCGGTGGGCGGTCGAGCCGCGCCGCGTGGAGAAGCCGTGGGGTTGGGAGCTGATCTGGGCCGACACGGAGCTGTATGTCGGCAAGACGCTCTTCGTGCGGGCAGGGCACTCGCTGAGCCTCCAGTTCCACAACGAGAAGGACGAGAGCTGGTACGTCGAGAGCGGCCGCGCGACGCTGGAGCTCGGCGCGGCGGGCGAGGGAATCCTCAACACCGAGGTGATCGCCGCAGGCGCGTGCTTCCGTTACCGCCCGGGCACGGTGCACCGAGTCACGGCGCTCGAGGACACGACGATCCTCGAGGTCTCGACGCCGCATCTCGACGACGTCGTCCGCCTCGAGGACGCGTACGGGCGCGAGGGGACGAGCGCGCCCTGACCCCGGTGCCTGGCCCGTGCCAGGCACCGTCACGAAGGCGTCACGGCTCCCCAACGCCCGCCAACGCCGGCCAACCCTCACGATTCCGCTCTGCTCCGACCCCGGTGCCAGGCCCGGGCCAGGCACCGGGGTAGAGGCGTGACGGTCCCGACATTGACACGCTCGTGTTAAGGTGCTCTCCGTGGACGGGCTGAAGGTCGGCGAGGCGGCGGAGCGGACGGCATGGTCGCCGCGGATGCTGCGGTACCTCGAGCGCCTCGGGCTCGTCGTCCCCGCCCGCACGGCCGGGGGCTACCGGGCCTACCGCCTCCGCGAGCTGAACCAGCTCCGGACGCTCGCCGAGCTTCGCCGGCGATTCGGCCTCGACATCTCGGATCTCGTCTTCGCAGCGCGGCTCCGGCGCGAGCCCGAGCTACGGAAGGCCGTCGACGGCTGGTTCGCCGGCGCCGACGACCTCGCGTGGGTGGAGTGGGAGCAGCGCAAGCACGAGCGGCTACTGGCCGCCTAGGGAAGGAAGGGAATGGCAACGACGAAACGCTACGACGTCAAGGATCTCGCTCTCTCCGCAGAGGGCAAGCGCAGGATCGAGTGGGCCGACCGGCAGATGCCGGTGCTCGCCGCGATCCGCGAGCGCTTCGAGCGCGAGCAGCCGCTGGCCGGCTACCGCATCGCCGCGTGCCTGCACGTCACGACCGAGACCGCGAACCTCATGCGGAC
>DASYGK010000035.1:0-8425 GCA_035999905.1 Gaiellaceae bacterium
CCACGCATGCCAGAGCGGGAACGCGTAGCCGGGATGCAGGCCGCCGTCCTTGAACTCGTCCACCGTGCGCAGCGAGAGCGAGCCGAAGTCGAGCAGCTTGCGCATGCGGCCGAGGTGGAAGAGCGCGTCGCCGTGGATCACTCCCTCGACCGACCAGAGCGCCATCCCGAGCCCGATGCCGGCGAGCGCGACGAGCCCGCGCCCGCGCAGCGACTCCGGGCTCACCCGGGCGCGTCGCCGCCAAGAGAACGGCAGCGCGACCGCGCCCGCGGCGAGGACGAGCGCAAGCGTGAGGTCGAGCGGCCCGTGCACGGCGAACGTGAACGCGAGGGCGCCGGCGACGAGCGCGCACGACCACACGAGCGCGCTCGAGGGGCCTTGCCGGCCGAGCGCCCGCGCGACGAGCCTCCCCGGCAGGAGCAGCACGAGCGTCGCCGCGGCGAGCCGGAGCCAGAGCCCGACGCCCTCACCCGGCAGGAGGCGCGCGAGGCCGAGGAGCGGCACGGCGAGGAGCAGCGGCGGGACGCGAAGCCTCATGCGAGCAGGTCGGCGAGGGACGAGGAGCCGAGCCACCGCGCGGTCTCGCGGTACATGCGGCCGCGCTCACCGCGGAAGAGCAGGCCGCGGAGCCGCAGCGAGACGCGCAGCAACACGCGCGCGCGCTCGGCGTACGCCGTGCCGCGGTGCTTCGCGAGGAACCGCAGATGGCCGCGCTGGATCTCGGCGAAGAGCCGCCCGCCGTGCGAGGCGCCGTACACGTGCGTGGCGCCCGCACCGGGGAAGAAGAGCGAGCGCCAGCCGGCGAGCCGGAGCCGGTACGCCCAGTCGACCTCCTCGCTGAAGAGGAAGAAGCGCTCGTCGGCCGGGCCGGCCTCGTCGATCGCCGCGCGGCGGACGAGCCAGACGGCGCCCATGAGGAACTCCGCGTCGCGTGTCTCGTCGTGGGCGAAGCCCGCGCCGTAGAACGCGTTGAGCGCCCGCGAGCGGGGCGCGAGCCGGCGCAGGAAGAAGTACTCCGTCGCGAGCCGCCACAGCGTGGGGAAGCCGCGCACGGAGCGCTGGAGCGTCCCGTCGGGGTTCCGGAGCCGCGGGCCGACGACGCCGGCCTCTGGATGCGCGTCGGCGAACGCGACGAGCGCGTCGAGCGCACCCTCGTCGAGCCACGCGTCGGAGTTGAGGAGCAGCACGTAGCGTCCGCTCGTCGCAGCGACGCCCGCGTTCCAGCCGGCGGCGAGGCCGCGGTTCTCCTGCTCGATCACCGCGACCTCGGGGAAGCGCTCGCGCACGAAGGCGACCGTGCCGTCGCTCGAGGCGTTGTCGACGACGACGGTCTCGATTCCGCGGACGCTTGCGAGCGCCTGCTCGATCCACGGCAGCGCGTTGTACGTGACGACGACGGCCGAGACGTCGCTCATCGCGGAACGGCCGCACGCGCGCCGCCGCGCAGCGCCTCCCAGCCGACGATCGCCGCACCGGGCAGCGAGAGCGCGACCGTGACGACGAAGAAGAGGAAGCCGGTGGCGAACGCGCGATCGGCAGAGACGGAGAGCGCACCGAGGAACGAGACGAAGAACGACTCGCGTACCGCGAGCCCGTTGACGGTGAACGGCACGAGCATCACGAGGAAGAGCAGCGGCCCCATCACGTAGTACGGGCGCGGGGAGAGGTCGACACCCACGGCTTTGCCCGCGCACCAGATCGCGAGCACGCGCACGGCGGCGACGACGAGCGAGAGCGCGAACATCGACCAGAGCAGGCGGACGTCCCTGCGGAATGCGTGCAGCGCGAGATACGCCTCGCGCAGCGGCCGCTCGACGCGCAGCGCGTGCAGCAGCGGGCGCGTGAGCTGCAGCAGCGGATGCAGCCGCGTCGCGAACATCACGAGCCCGGCGAGCGCAGCGACGACGACGAACGCGAGCTCGACCCAGAGGTAGCCGCCGACGCTGTACCGGCCGACCGCGAGCGCGAAGCCGACTGCGGCGAGCACGAGGGTGGCGGTGCCGCCGAGCGCGCGCTCGAGCAGCACGGTCCCCGCCGCCGCGCCCTTCGTTCCCTCGTGCCGGCGGCTCGTCTCGTAGATGCGCGACGCGTCGCCGCCGAGCGACGTCGGCAGGATCTGTCCCGCGGCGTAGCCGACGAAGTACGCGCGAACGAGCCAGGCGAGCGAGTCGTGGATGCCGCGGGCGGCGAGCAGCTGCTGCCAACGCCACGCCATCGGCCACACCGAGCCGACCATGATCGCGAGCGACGCGAGCCACCAGGCCGGGGCGGCGTGCGCGAGCACGTGCCCGGTCCGGCCGAGGTCGATCTTCCAGAGGATGTACGCGGTGCAGAGCCCGGTGACGGCGAGCGTCGCGGCGACGCGCAGCGCGCGACGGCTCATGCGACCGCCTCGACCGCCGCGGTCGAGAAGCGGATGCGGCGCGCGGCGGCGGCCGCCGCGGCCGCGGCCTCGTTGCGCGTCTCGCCGGTGGCGAGGATCGCGCCGGCGCGATCCGATGCGCGGCGCAGCTCGCGGAAGACATGGCCGGGCCTCCGGTAGACGCGGATGCCGTGCACGCCCGGCGTGGCCGAGGCCTCCTCCAGCCCGCGCACGTCCTGCAGCTCTCCGGCGGGAGCGACGAGGAAGTGCACGCACGCGCCGCCGACGCGCTGCACGGGTGCGAGCAGGTGCGGCAGCGGGCGCTCGCCGAGCGCGAGACCGACGGCGAGGTCGTTCGCGTCGACGCCGAGCGCGACACGGCAGAGCTCGGCGTCGTGGCTGCCGCCGACGCGCGCGGAGAGCTTCGCGAGCAGCGGGCCGTCGTTCCCGAGCAGCACCTGCGTCGTCGTGGGGCCGTTCTCGATCCCGAGCGCGCGCGCGGCGGCGGCGGCGGTCTCGATCGCCGCGCCGACGTCCTGCGGCTCGAGCTCGGACGGCCAGAGCGTCGCGAGCTGCACGCCGAACGCGGGCGGGGGCGCCTGCTCGCGGTCGGTGACGGTCAGCGGCCCGAAGCGGCCGTCGAGCGAGAACGCGTTGACGGTGACGAGACGTCCGCCGACGAGCTCCTCGACGAGGCAGTAGTCGCCGTGCGACTCGGCGAGCGCGACCTCGGCCGCCTCGAGCAGCGTCTCGTGGTCGGCGGCGAGCGCGACGGCACGGTCGCCGGAGCGGTCGGGCGCCTCGACGACGACCGGGTAGCCGAGCTCGCGGGCCGCCTCCGTCACCTCGTCGAGCGTGCGGCAGACGAGCGAGCGCGGCTGCGCGATGCCCTCGGCGGCGAGCCGCTCCCGCTGGCGCTGGCGGGAGACCGCGAGCGCGGCCGCCTCGGGGTCGAGCGGGTGCGCGAGCCCGAGCCGCGCCGCGACGCGTGCCGCGGTCGCGACGGCGTGGTCGGAGCCCGGCGCGACGATCCCGTCGACCTGCTCCGCGGTGGCGAGGCGGTCGATCGCCTGCTCGTCCTCGATCGAGACGATGGCGCGGCGGTCGGCGTAGCGGAAGCCCGGCGCGGACGGGTCGCGGTCTGCTGCGACGACGGTGAGGCCGCGGCGGCGGGCCGCGGCGAGGACCCCGAGCTGCGCCGGCCCGGCGCCGAGGACGAGGAGCCGCGCCGACTCGTCGAGTGCCACGAGCCCATTGTCGCGACTGCGCCCGTCGGCGCCGCTGGAGAGGCGGCGCCGACGGGCCTGGTCGCGAGGTCAGGCGGCCTCGGCGAGCGCGACCTCGCCGACGGCGGCGTGCGCGGGGCGGCGCTTGATCAGCGCCGCGGCGAGCGCCCCGAGTGCGACGACGCCTCCGCCGACGTAGACGGCGGTCGTCGTGCCGTGCACGAACGCGGCGCCGCTCTGGTAGCCGCCGACGCCGGAGAAGATCGACGCGAGCACCGCGACGCCGAACACGCCGCCGAGCTCGCGGATCGCGTTCGTCGCTCCGGAGGCCTTGCCCTCCTGGTCCGGCCGCACGGAGCTGAGCACGACGTTCGCGACCGGGGCGAAGAAGAGCCCCATGCCGACCCCCGAGAGCGCGAACGGCACGACGAGATCGATGTACGGCGTCGTCGGCGTGCTGACCGACGCGATCCAGATGAGCCCGGCCGCCTGCAGCGCGAGGCCCACGGCCATGAACCGCTGGCCGCCGAAGCGGTCGGAGAGCGCCCCGGCGATCGGCGCGACGAGCATCGGCATCGCCGTCCACGGCAGCACGCGCAGGCCGGACTGGAGCGGCGAGTAGCCCTGCACGGTCTGGAAGTACTGCGAGAGCAGGAAGATCGAGCCGAACATCCCGAAGAACATGAAGAGCGACGCGACGTTCGTGAGCGCGAACGTGCGGTTGCGGAAGAACTCCATCGGCAGCATCGGCGACGCGGTGCGGAGCTCCCACGCGACGAATGCCGCGACGAGCAGCGTCCCGAGGACGAGCGGCGTCACGATGCCGAGGCTCGTCCAGCCGTGCGAGTTGCCGCGCACGAGCGCCCAGACGATGCCGAGGAGGCCGGAGCTCGCGAGCGCGAGGCCCGGCAGGTCGAGTGCGGAGTCGACGCCGCGCGACTCGTCGAGTCGGCGCCACGCGAGCGGTGCGAGCACGATGCCGATCGGCACGTTGAGCCAGAAGATCCAGTGCCACGAGATGCCGCTGACGACGGCGCCGCCGACGAGCGGACCGAGCGCGACGGCGAGGCCGCCGATCCCGCCCCAGATGCCGAGCGCGAGTCCGCGCCGCTCCGCGGGGACGCCGGCGGAGAGGATCGTGAGCGTGAGCGGGGCGACGATCGCGCCGCCGACACCCTGGAGCGCACGGGCGATGTCGAGTGCGTTCGCGGTCGTCGCGAGCGCCGCCGCAGCGGAGGCGCCCGTGAAGAGGACGATGCCGAGCACGAAGAGGCGGCGCCGGCCGAAGCGGTCGCCGAGCGCGGCGCCTGTCAGCAGGAGCACGGCGAAGGTGAGCGTGTACGCGTTCACGGTCCACTCGAGCTGCGAGATCGACGCGTGCAGGGTGCGGCGGATCACGGGCAGCGCGGTCGAGACGACGAGGTTGTCGAGCGAGACCATGAAGAGCGCGACCGAGGTGATCGCGAGCGTCCAGGCCGTCGTGCGCTTGTCGTGTTTGTGAGTCATCACTTCCTCCGAGTCGAAAAGAAGGGCGGTTTACAGGTCGATGTCCTTGCCGCAGCCGGCGAGAAGGTCCGTCATCCACGGCTCGGGAGCGTCGGTGACGTGCATGGCCGAGAGGACGTTGAGGAGCATCCCGGTGGCGAAGAAGTGCCAGACGACGGGCCAGTCGGCCCCGGAGACGCGGCGGACGTAGGCGACGAGGTCGCCGTAGCCCTCGCGGACGACGCGGCGGATGTCCGGGTCCTCCGACGCGGCGTAGCCCTGCATCTGCGCGCGAAGCCAGACGCGGTTCGTCTCCAGCTGCTCCATGTAGGCCCGGCCGATCGCGTGCAGCGCCTCCTCGCCCCGGAGGCCCTCGGCGGCCCGCTGGAAGAGCTCGAGCGTGTCGCGGTAGCAGCGGCCGACGGAGGCGATGTACAGCTCCTTCTTCGTCCCGAAGAGGCGGAAGAGGTACGGCTGGGAGATCCCGGCCCGCTTCGCGATGTCCTCGGTCGAGGTGCCCCCGTAGCCCCGCTCCGCGAACTCGATCAGGGCGGCGTCGAGGACGTCGTCGCGGCGCTGCGCCGCGGAGAGGCGGGTCGAGGAGCTCATGCCCGAGATAGTAAGTGATGACTCACAAGCTTGTCAAGCGGGATCGAAGGCGACGACCTCCGCGGTGTGGCCACCCGCGCGGGCAAGGCGGCCGTCGGTCGTCAGCAGCGGCAGCGCGAGCGCCTCGGCGAGGGCGACGTAGACGGCGTCGTAGGGCGTCAGCCGGTCGCGCAGCTGCCAGATCCGCTCCAGGAGCGGGGCGGCGGGATACCGCCGCACCGGGAGCTCGGCGAGCTCGAGAACCGCCTCGCTCGCGCGGCTCCTCGAGAGCTCGCCGCGAGCGAGCCGGTTGCGGAGCGCCGACACGACCTCGACGTCGAGCACATGTGGGGCATGCAGCCGGCCGGCGGACGCGATGTGCTCGGTCGCCCAGGCTCCGCGCTCGCCGCCGTCGATGAGCAGGTCGACGATGACCGACGCGTCAGGAACGAGCATCGAGCTGGCGCTCGCGCTCGGCGCGGGCCTCGCGAATGAGCTCCGCGCTCGGGACCTCGGAGTGGATCATGGGTCGCCGGCGGACTCGTGCGACGAACTCTTCGAGGCTCGGATGCTCTGCGAGCTCGGTCACCTCCGCGAGCAGGTACTCCGAGAGCGACATCCCCCTCGTCGCCGCCCGAGCCTTCAGCGTCCGGTGGAGATCCTCGGGAACGTTTCTGATCTGGATGTGTCCCATGCACAGCACCATATCACATGCATAATGCATGTCCTGATAGGCCGGGTCCGACGCGGCCCCGTCTCGTGCCTGGCACCGGACGGGGCAATTCCAGGCACGTCGGTCTCGTGACTGTCACCAGGCGTGGCTGCGCCGGTCAGGTCCGGATGCGCTCGTAGAGGGCGACGAGCTCGCCGGCGATCGCGTCGATGTCGTGCAGCTTCTCCGCGTAGGCCCGCGACGCGGCGCCGATGCGGTGGCGCAGCGCGGCGTCCTCGACGAGCGGACGCAGGCTCTCGCGCAGCGTCTCCGTCGTCGTCGAGACGACCGGCACCTCGACGCCGTAGGCCTCCTCCGTCCGCCGCACGGCCTCGTCGTGGAGGAACGTCACCACCGGCTTCCCGAGCGCGAGGCACTCGATCGCGAACACGCCGTACCAGCCGGCGTTCAGCTGGTCGACGACGATGTCCGCCTCGCGGTAGCGCTCGAACGCCTCGTCGTGCGTCAGCCCCTCGACGATCCGCAGCTCCGCGTCGAGCCCCGCGCACGCGGCGACGACGTGCTCGGTTCCCTTCCGGCGCCGCGACGACGGCGCGTGCACGATCACCGGGCGTTTCCGATCCGCGCTCGGGATCGCCGGCTCGATCTTCGCCACCTCGATCCCCGGCAGGATCACGTCGGCGTCCGGCACCCAGCGGATCGCGTCGTAGCTCGACACGATCTCGGCGTCGGCCGCGAGCCCGTAGGCGAGCTGCGCGCGCGTCTTGCCGCGGATGTCCGAGCCGAGATACTGGTACACGCCCTTCTTGCCCAGCGCGTGCAGGATGCGGAACTGCACCGACTTCGGCACGAGCGTGACGCTCGAGTAGAAGTGGAAGACGTCGTAGCGCGGCGCGAGCTTCAGGAACGCGCGCCACTGCGTCAGCTGCTGCCGCGCGAGACCGCCGTGCCGCTCGAGCGAGATGTCCGCCTCCGGGTGGAGCTTGTAGCGGTTGAAGACGAGCAGGTCGGACTCGACCCCGCGGCGGCGCAGCGCCTGCGAGTTCGCCCACGGGATCCCGGCGGTGTTCACCGGGCAGTGGAGGACCCTCACGTGAGGTCGATCCGGTTCTCGGCGAGCTGGCGGAAGCGGAGCTCGCGCTCGGCGTCGAGCTGCGCCTCCATCTTCTGTCGCATCGTCTCGCCGGGGTAGACCCAGATCTCGGGATGCACGAGCAGCTGGAGCCACTCGAACGCACCGGCCGAGAGCTCGTCGTGCGGGCAGCCGCTGCGCCAGTGCCGGTTCGAGTCCGACCGGTAGCGCGCCGGGTCGAAGTAGCCGGGCTGCATCGCGTTCACCGCATGCGGCAGCGGCTCGCTCATGTACTCGGGATCGGGCGTGTGCCACGCGACGACGGGATCGAAGCGATCGTCGAGGGATGCATCGGGATACACGCCGTGGAGGCCGACGCGGTGCCCGAGCTCGCGCAGCCGTGCGAGCGCCGCGACACCCGCGCGGCCGTCGAGGTTGTAGAAGTCGCTGCGCGTCATCAGGAAGTACGTCGACGCGACGCCGTGCTCCGCCTCGAGCTCCGCCAACGCGACGGCCGCCTCGAGCGACATGTCGACGTCGTGGCGCACGAGCACGTCGCCCTGCTGCGGCTCGCGGTCGAAGAACGCGAACCGGTACCCGCCCGAGCGCGCCGCGTCGAGCAGCTCGACATAGTGCGGCAGGTCGAACGGGCAGCTAGCGCTCACTCGACGTCGACCTCGACGAGCGCGGCCGCAGCCTCCGCACGCGCGAGCGCCTCGGGGCCTGTGTCGCCGAGCGCGATCACGTAGCCGCGCCGGTCGCCGTCGACGGTGACGGGGCGGATCGTCTCGCCGGGGACGATGTAGCTCGCCGCCTGCACGACGCCCGGCGCCGCGAGCGCACGTTCGAGACGTGCCGGCGACTTGACGAGCCCCGCGGGCAGCGGGCCGGGCGACGACGTGAGGAAGCGGATCGTGACCGGCTGGCGGAACTTCGGCAGCACGAGCTCGTCGGTGACCGGCTCGCCCACGGCGAAGCGGAGCGCGACCTCGACGAGGTCGACGCCGACCGCGTGCTTC
>DASYGK010000053.1:0-20207 GCA_035999905.1 Gaiellaceae bacterium
ACGACGACGTTCCGTCCCGTGATGTGCCGAGCCGCGATCAGCGCCGCGAGCGTCGAGGTGGAAGCCGTGTCCTCGATGTGGCCGTGCCAGCCGTCGGGCAGCCCGAGGAGCTGCCGCACCCAGTCGACGGTGCGCAGCTCGAGCTCCGTCGACGCCGGCGACGCGCGCCACAGGATCGCGACCTGGTTCATCGTCGCCGCGATCAGCTCGGCGAGGATCCCCGGCTCTGCAGCCGTGACGGCGAAGTACGCGAAGAAGCGCGGGTGCTGCCAATTCGTCAGCGCCGGCACGATCAGCTCGTCGAGGTCGCGCAGGACGTTGGCGAACGGCTCGCCCTCCTCGGGCGGCGCGAGCGGCAGCTTCGCCGACAGCTCGCCGGGCTTCACCTGCGCGAGCACGGGCAGGTCGCCGACGCGCTCGAGGTAGCGCGCCGCCCAGTCGACCGCGGCGTAGCCGTCGGTGCGGAAGTCGCTCACGGCCGCTTCCGCTGCAGCTTCTCGAACTGCTTCCACGTGCGCGTGTTGAGCACGTCGTCCTTCGTGAGCCAGCCGCGCCGCGCTTGGCCGACGCCGAGCTCGACGTAGGTCTGCGCCGCAATCCGATGTGCGTCCGAGTTGACGACGAGCTTGAGCCCCGCTTCCTTCGCGGCGCGGGCGTGCACGTCGCGCAGGTCGAGGCGATCGGGCTGGCCGTTGATCTCGAGGAAGCACCCGACCTCGAGCGCCTTCTCGACGACGCGCTCGACGTTCACGTCACGGGGGCCGCGCGTGCGGATGCGCCGCCCCGTGAGATGGCCGATGCAGTCGACGTATGGGTTGTCCATCGCCTCGAGCACGCGTTCTGTCGGCCGGTTCTCCGGCGCGTTGTGCACCGACGCGACGACCCAGTCGAGCAGCGCGAGCTCCTCCTCCGGCACGTCGACCTCGCCGTTCGTGCGGATGTTCGCCTCGACGCCGGCGAGGATGCGCAGCTTCGGAAACTGCTTGCGCACGCGCTCGATCTCCTCGAGCTGCTCGGCGAGGCGACCGTCGCGCAGGTAATGCGAGTGGTCGGTGATCGCGTAGTAGTCGTAGCCGCGCGCGACGGCCGCGGCGACCATCTCCTCCAGCGTGTTCTTCCCGTCCGACGACCAGTCGGTGTGCGTGTGCAGGTCGCCGCGGATGTCGCCGAGCTCGACGAGCTTCGGCAGCTCGCCGCGACGCGCGGCCTCGAGCTCGCCCGCGTTCTCGCGCAGCTCCGGCGGGATCGGCTGGTAGCCGAGGAACGCATACACCTCGTCCTCGTCCTGGCTCGAGAACACGTCGCCCGTCTCGACCGTCGTGATGCCGTACTCCGAGATCGAGAAGCCGCGCCGCACGGCGTCCTCGCGCATCGCGACGTTGTGCTCCTTCGAGCCGGTGAAGTGCTGCAGGAGGTTGCCGAACGACTCGGGCGGCACGACGCGCAGGTCGAAGCGCAGGCCGTCATTCGAGATCACCGTCGCCTTCGTGTCGCCGTGCGCGACGACCTCGACGACCCACGCGAGCTGCGTGAAGTACGTCGTGAGCTCGGCCGGGTCGGTGGCGGTGGCGATGATGTCGAGATCGCGGAACGTCTCCTTGCGCCGGCGCACCGAGCCGGCCTCGGACACGGCGACGGCCGCGGGATGGTCGCGCAGCACGGAGACGACGGCCTGCACCGCGGGCAGCCCCTCGCCGAGCAGCCGCCGGCCGGTGTCGGGGTTCTCCGCCTGGAACGCGAGCGCCTTGAGGATCTTCTCCTCGCTCTTCGCTCCGAGTCCCGCGAGCGACCGCAGCCGCTCTCCCTCCGCTGCGGCCTTCAGGTCGGCGAGCGTCGAGATGCCGAGCTCCTTCCAGATGCGCGCCGCCGTCTTCGGCCCGAGCCCGGGCAGGCGCATGAAGAGCACGACCTCCGCCGGGATCGTCGCCTTCCGCTTCGCGAGCGCCTCGATCTCGCCCTGCTCGACGATCTGGACGATCTTCTCCTCGATCGTCTTGCCGATTCCCTGCAGCTCCTTCGCCTTCCCATCGAGCGCGAGCTGCGCGACGGAGGTCGACGTGTCGCGCATGCGGGTCGCCGCACGGCGGTAGGCGATCACGCGGAACGACTCGGCGCCCTCCAGCTCGAGCAGGTCGGCGAGCAGGTCGAACTGGTCTGCGATCTCCGGATTCCGCGGGAGCGAGGCCACGAGCCGATCATATGCCGGGGCCCTGGGCGTTAAGCCGCGGTTCAGATTCACCGCCCTACACTCGCGCCCGTGCGCTCCGCACTCGTGACGCTGCTCGTCGCCGCAGCGGTCGGCGCAGCCGTTCTCGGCACAGGCTGGACCGTCCAGGCGGCATCGCTCCCCGCGCCCGAACGCGGCGAGCTCGTCGTCGCGCGCGCGTCCACCTGGCTGTCGCGGTACCGCCTCGTCGACAGCGAGTTCGCCGTCGACGGCCGGCCCGCGGTGCGCGCGCAGTGCCTCGAAGGCTGGTTCCCGCCCGGACGCACCGCAGGCGCACGACGCGGGACGATCCTGCACTTCGGACGGCACGGCACGATCGTCGCGCTCGAAGGGCGCAAGCTCGCGGTGCTCGGCGTCGCACGTCCCGAGGCTCCGCGGCTCGCGCTCGCGCAGCTCGAGCTCGGCGGTTGCTCGCGGCTCCTCTCGCACGCGATCGAGACCGACCTCCAGTCGCTGCGCCGCGTGCGCATCGAGCGCGCGACGGTCGACGACCGGCCGGCCGTCCGCTTCGTCGTGCCCTTGAAGCTCGGCCGGATCCTCGTCTACGTCACGCCGCGCACGTACCGCCCGATTGCTCTGTCGATCACGCTCGGAACGCTCCACGGCCGAAGCCTGCTGCGGCTGACGCGTGCGACGCCGGCGCTCCTCACGAGATTCGCAGCGCGGCCGTGAGCGTCGACGTTCGCACCGTCGAGCCGGCATCGCCACTCGAAGCACCGACGCAGTGGGTCAGGGACCGCGCCTGGATCGCGGCGTGGTGGACCGGCGGGCGCGCGCTCGTGCTCCTGACCGCGCTGATCGTGCACGCTCTGAACATCCGCGGCTACTCGTCGTCCGAGTCGCGCGGCCACGCGCTCGGCCTCCTCACCGGCTGGGACGGGATCTGGTATCGCAGGGTGGCAGCAGACGGGTACCTGCTGATTCCGGGCCGACAGAGCGACCCCGCGTTCTTCCCCCTCTATCCGGTGCTGCTTCGCGGCGTGCACGCGACGGGGCTCGGCTACCCCACCGCGGGGTTGCTGCTCTCGAATCTCGCGCTGCTCGTCGCGCTCGTCGCGTTCGAGGCGATCACGCGCGAGCTCTTCGGCTCGACGTTCGCGAAGCGCGCCACGGTGTACGTCGCGATCTTCCCGCTCGGCTACGTCTTCTCGATGGCGTATCCCGAGAGCCTCGTCCTCGGTGCGATCGCACTCGCGGGCCTCGCCGCGATGCGCGGACGGTGGGCGGCAGCCGCGATCTTCGCGGCAGCAGCCGCGCTCGCTCGCCCCGAAGGCCTGTTCGTCGCGCTGCCGGTGCTCGTGTGTGCTTGGCGGCAGCGGCACGCGCTCACGCCGGTCGCGCGCGGCATCGCCCTCGGCGCGGTGCTCTCGCCCGCGGCCGCGCTCGCGTCGTACCCGCTCTACCTCGGCTCCGTGCTGCACGACCCGCTCGCGTGGAACGAGGCCGAGCGCGCCTGGGGCCGCGCATTCTCTCCGCTCGGGGTCGGACACGCGATCATCCACCTCCCACACGCGCTCGCCACGAATCCGTGGCTCGTCCGGGACGTCATCGCGTTCGCGGTCTATGCCGTGCTCCTCGTGGCCGCGCGCCGTGCGGGAGCACCCGGGCCGTGGCTGCTCGGCGCCGTCGCGGTGGTCGCGCTGCCGCTCTTCAGCGGCTCGTTCGACTCGATCGGACGGTTCGGCCTCCTCGCGCTCCCCGTCTTCTGGGGGCTCGCGTGGATCGGCCGGACGCCGCACGCCGACCGCACGATCCGCGGCGCATCCCTCTTCCTGCTCGTCGCGCTCACAGCGACGATCCCACTCGTCTTCCCTTAGCCTGAACGTCGTGCCCAAGGCCGTCATCTGCCTCCCGACCTACAACGAGCGGGAGAACCTCGAGTCGATGCTGCGCGCGCTCGCGCCGCTCGGCGTGCACGTCCTCGTCGTCGACGACAATTCCCCCGACGGCACCGGCGAGATCGCCGACCGGCTCGCAGCGGAGCTCGACTTCGTCTCCGTTCTGCATCGCGAGCGAAAGGAGGGACTCGGCCCCGCATATCTCGCCGGCTTCGCGCGTGCGCTCGCGGACGGCGCCGACTACGTGCTCGAGATGGACTGCGACTTCTCGCACGATCCTGCGGACGTTCCGCGTCTGATCGCCGCCTGCGACGACGGCGCCGATCTCGCGCTCGGCTCGCGCTATGTCGATGGCGGCGGAACGGAGAACTGGGGGCTGATGCGCCGCGTCGTGTCGTCCGGTGGCTCGCTCTACGCGCGGGTGCTGCTCGGTGTGCGCATCCGCGATCTCACCGGCGGCTTCAAGTGCTACCGCCGCGCGGTGCTCGAGCGGATCGACCTCGACGCGATCCACTCGAAGGGCTATGCATTCCAGATCGAAGGCACCTATCGCACGCTGCGCGCCGGGTTCACGGTCGTGGAGGTGCCGATCCGCTTCATCGACCGCACCGCGGGACATTCGAAGATGAGCAAGGCGATCTTCCTCGAGGCGGTCTCGCGCGTGCCGGTGCTCCGCCTCGCCGCGCTGCGCGGCCGGCTGTAGGAGCTACGCTCGCGCCATGCGCGAGCTCGACGCAGCGACGTTCGACGACGCGATCGCGGCCGGCGCGGTCGTCGTCGACTTCTGGGCGCCGTGGTGCAAGCCGTGCCGTGCCGTCGAGACGATCCTCTGCGAGCTGGAGGCCGGGAGTGCCGCGGCGTTCGTGAAGCTCAACATCGACGAGCATCCCGACATCGCCGCGCGATACGACGTGTTGTCGATCCCGACGGTGATCGCATTCGCGGCCGGCGTGCAGCGCGGGTCGCTCGTCGGCGCACGGCCGCGCGCGCACGTCGAGCGTTGGCTAGCGGAAGTGCTCCCAGCCGGCGAGCTCGAAGGGCTCGCCGTGCATCGTCAGCTCGACGCCTGATCCTTCCTCGCAGCGGCCGACCACGGTGAACTCGAGCGGCTCGCGCGTCGTCGCGAGCAACTCGTAGTCCTCGCCGAAGCCGAGGTCGGCGACCGTCGCGCCCGCCGCGAGCGGTACACGGTCGAGCTCGATCGCGAGCCTGCAGCCGGAACGGCGCGCGATGTGCCCCGCGTCGACGGCGATGCCGTCGGAGAGGTCGAGCATCGCCGTCGCAGCCTCCGCGAGCCGCCGTCCCTCGTCGATGCGCAGCGGCGGCGGCGCGAGCCGGCCCTCCCTGAACGCGGCGCCCGCCCCACCGAGCGGGCCGGTCACCACGACGAGATCGCCCGGCTGCGCGCCCGCACGTCCCGGGACGCGCTCCGCGCGGCCGAGCGCGGTGACCGTCAGCACGACGGAGTCGGCACGGGTCGTGTCGCCCCCGCGCACCCGGACTCCTGCCGAGGCGAAGCCCTCGTACAGCTCGACGACGTCGGCGACGAGCGTCGAGCCCGGCACGCACAGCGAGACGAGGAGCGCGAGCGGCTCGGCGCCCGACGCCGCGAGATCGCTGATGTTGACGGCGGCAGCGCGAAAACCGAGCTCGCGCCACGAGAGCAGGTCGAAGCGGAAGTGCACGCCCTCGACGAGCGCGTCCTGCGTCACGACGACGCCCTCGATCTCCGCAGCGTCGTGCTCGATCGCCTGCGCGAGCCCCCGCCGCTCGAGCTCGGCCAGCAGGCCCAGCTCGCCGGTGTCGTCGAGCCTCACCGCTCCTCGATGCGCACCCGCGCGTCGAGCGTTGCCGGGTCGAGTGCGTACAGCGCGTCGTAGAGGCGCGCGTGGAACGTGCCGGGGCCGCCCGCGCCGTCGGCTGCGTCCTCTGCCGCGACGCCGAATGCCGCGAGCGCCTCGGCGGCCGCCTCGAGCGGCTCGCCGGGCTTCGCGGCCAGGAAGCACCCGGTGAGCGCCGACGACATGCAGCCGGTGCCCGTCACGGTCGCGAGGAGCTCGTGCCCGTTGGACACTGCAAGCACGCGCTCCCCGTCCGACACGTGGTCGACGGGGCCCGTCACGGACGCGATCACACCGAGCCGCCGCGCGGCCTCCCGCGCGAGCTCGGCAGGGTCGAGACCGGTGCTGATCGACTCGACGCCGCGCACCTCCGCCTGGGCGCCGACGAGGGTCGCGACCTCGCCCGCATTGCCGCGCAGCACCGTCACGTCGACGATGTCGAGGATCCGCCGCGCCGTCGTCGTGCGGTACGCGGTCGCGCCGACACCGACGGGGTCGAGCACGACGGGGATCGCGCGCGCGTTCGCCGCCCCGCCGGCGAGCAGCATCGCCTCGACCCAGTGCTCCGAGAGCGTGCCGATGTTGAGGACGAGGGAAGACGCGAGTCGCACCATCTCCTCGACCTCTTCGCCGGCGTGCGCCATCACCGGCAGGCCGCCGAGCGCGAGCGTGGCATTCGCCGTCTCGTTCATCACGACGTAGTTCGTGATCTGGTGGACGAGCGGCTTGTTCCGACGCAGCGTGTCGAGCGTCGTCGCGGGCGAGATCATCTGTTACGTACCTCCAGGATGTCGACGGGGCCTTCTCCGGAACCGAGCTCGTGCAAGCCGTTCGCGACGGCACGCGACGCCGCCGCTGCCGCGCCGCGTGCGGCGTCTGCGAGAGTCTCGCCGCGCGCGAGCAGTGCGGCGAGCGTCGCCGAGTGCGTGCAGCCGGCGCCGTGCGTCGCGGCGATGTCGTGCCGCTCGACGGGGATCTCGAGGTGCTCGCGACCGTCGAAGAGATGGTCGACGGCGTCGTCGCCGTGCCCGCCGGTGACGATCACGGCCGGCGCTCCCAGCTCGTGCAGCCGCAGCGCGAGCTCGCGGCGCGGCGCATCGACGCCTGCGAGCGCCTTCGCCTCCATGAGGTTCGGCGTCACCACGGTCGCGAGCGGGAAGAGGCGCCGTACGAGCGCGTCGACGGCATCGTCCTCGAGCAGCTTCGCGCCGGAGCTCGCGACCATCACCGGGTCGACGACGAGCGGCACGCGATGCGCGTCGAGATACGAGGCGACCGTCTCGATCAGCGTGCGGGAGAAGAGCATCCCCGTCTTCGCCGCGTCGACGCCGATGTCGCCGAACGCGGCGTCGAGCTGAGCGAGCACGAACGCCGGCGGAAGCTGCTCGATCGCTGTCACCCCGACGGTGCTCTGCGCCGTGAGCGCGACGAGCACCGACTGCCCGTGTGCTCCCGCCGCCGCGAAGGCCTTCAGGTCGGCCTGGATCCCCGCTCCGCCGCCGGAGTCGGAGGTCGCGATCGTGAGTGCGCGTGGGACGGGCATGGCCTCCCTTCGCCGGTACTAGCCGGATCAGGTTCGACGGGTGTGATCTCAGCCGCGTGGGCGGCACCCCGGTGTCGTCAGGCTAACACCCCACAATTGCAGGGGTGCGCACGTTCGCGACCGTTGCCGCCGTCGGCGCCGCCTCCGCGGCGCTCGTCGGAATCCAGCAGACGGTCGCGCTCGCGCTCCAGCGGGCGCCGGGCGGGACGACGACGCTGATCACGATGGGCGTCGCGCTGCTCGGGGTCTGGGCGATCGCCGCGCTCCGCGACGCGTGAGGCTTCCGCCCGCGCTCGCGGCGAGCGCGACGCCGCGCGTGCTCGACCTGCTGGGGCCTCCGCCGGGGCTCGTACTCGAGCTCGGCTTCGCGGGCATCCACGCCGAGCCGCTGCGGCTCGCCGGCTTCGAGGTCGTCGTCGTCGAGCCCGACCCGGAGTACGCGGCACGCGCGGCCGAGCGTGCGGGCGTCGTCCTCGCGGCGGCGCCGGCCGGGCCGTTCGACGCGGTCGTCGCTCCCGCCGACGCCGACCTCTCCGGGATCGAGGCAAGGCTGGTCGTGCTCGTGGGGCAAGATGGCACGGCATGGAGCCGCACCTCGCCCTGACCGGCCGCCCCGGATGGGAGGGGCTGCTCGACGGCGAGGAGCTCGCGTACCTCGCGACGGAGCCGCCGCGCCCGCCGCGAACGGCGCCGCTGCCCGACGGCCTGAGCCCGAAGCTGCGCGCCGCGCTCGCGAAGCAGGGGATCGAGGAGCTGTACGCCCACCAGGCGGAGGCGTGGGACGCCGCGGCGCGCGGCGGGCACGTGATCGTCACGACGGGCACCGCGTCGGGCAAGACGCTCGCGTTCAACCTGCCGGTGCTCGACGCGCTCGCGACCGAGCCCAAGAACCGCGCGCTCTACCTCTATCCGACGAAGGCGCTCGCGCAGGACCAGGCACGCGCGCTCGGCGAGCTCGCCGTGCCGCGCGTGCGTGCGGCGATCTACGACGGAGACACCCCGCAGGAGAACCGCTGGCAGATCCGCAAGTGGGCGAACCTCATCCTCACGAACCCGGACATGCTGCACCTCGGCGTGCTCCCGCGGCACGATCTGTGGGCGGACGTGCTGCACAACCTGCGCTTCGTCGTCGTCGACGAAGCGCACGTGTATCGCGGCGTGTTCGGCTCGCACGTCGCGAACGTGCTGCGGCGCCTCATTCGCCTCGCTCGCATCTACGGCGCCGAGCCGCAGGTGCTGTTCGCGTCAGCGACGATCGCGAACCCGGGCGAGCTCGCGCACGCGCTCCTCGGCGCAAAGGCGACCGTCGTGGGCGACGACGCCGCACCGCGCGCGGAGCGGACGATCGCGTTGTGGAACCCGCCGCTGCTCGACGCGGAGCTCGGGCTGCGCGCGAGCGCGCTCGGCGAGGCGGCGCGCCTCCTGGCCGAGCTCGTGCGGCGCGACCTGCGCACGATCTGCTTCGCGAAGAGCCGCAAGGCGGCGGAGCTCGTGCATCGCATGGCGGCGGATCGCGTCGATGCGAAGACCGCGAAGCGGCTCGCGCCCTACCGTGCGGGCTACACGCCGCAGCAGCGGCGCGACATCGAGCGGCGCCTCGTCGGCGGCGAGCTGCTCGGCGTCTCGGCGACGGACGCGCTCGAGCTCGGCATCGACATCGGTCTCCTCGACTGCGCGATCTCGGTCGGCTTCCCCGGCACGATCGCCAGCCTGCGCCAGCAGTGGGGCCGCGCGGGCCGGCGCGGCCACGGCCTCGCGGTGATGGTCGCCTCGGAGGACGCGCTCGACCAGTACTTCATGCGCGAGCCGGAGACGCTGCTCGGCCGCCGCGTCGAGGCGGCGATCCTCGACCATGCGAACCCACGCGTGCTCGACGGCCACGTTGCCGCTGCTGCATTCGAGGCTCCGATCGACGACGCAGACCGCGCGACGCTCGGCGATGCCGCTCTCGAGCGCGCGCCGCACGTGCCCGAGCTGCAGCACACGCCGCGCGGCTGGGTCTGGGCCGGGAAGGACTACCCCGCCGGCCGCGTGCAGCTGCGTTCCGCCTCCGCCGACTCGTTCACGGTGATCGACGCGAGCACGGGCTCCGTGCTCGGCATCGTCGAGCGCGAGCGCGCGTACTCGACCGTGCACGAAGGAGCGGTGTACCTGCACATGGGCGAGCAGTGGCTCGTGCGCGAGCTCGACCACGCCGCGCGGCACGCCGTCGTCGAGCCGTTCGCCGGCGACTGGTACACGCAAGCGAAGAAGGAGACCTCGACGGACATCGAGGAGCCCCTGCGCGTCGAGCGGCGGCTCGGCCTCACCCTGACGTTCGGTCGCGTGTCGGTCACCGAGCAGGTGGTCGCGTACCAGCGCAAGTCGGTGCGGGACCAGGCAACCCTCGACACGGTGCAGCTCGACCTCCCGGCGACGACGTTCGACACGGAGGCGATCTGGTACGTGCCGAGCGCGAAGCACCTCGAGGGGCTCGAGCAGATGCCGGTGCTGCTCTCCTCGCTTCATGCCGCCGAGCACTCGATGATCGCGATCCTCCCGCTCTGGGCGATGTGCGACCGCTGGGATATCGGCGGCCTCTCGACGAACGTCCACGAGGACACGGGAGCGCCGACGGTGTTCATCTACGACGGCCACCCGGGCGGCGTCGGCATCGCCGAGCGCGGCTTCGACCAGTTCGAGGGCTGGGTCGCCGACACCGTGCGGATGCTGGAGGGCTGTCCGTGCGAGCACGGCTGCCCGAGCTGCGTCCAGAGCCCGAAATGCGGCAACCTCAACGAGTGGCTCGACAAGGGCGGCGCGCTGACTCTGCTCGGCCGCATGTCGAAATCGCGCTAGCCCGTTCGTCGTATCCTCGTCAGCGACGTCCAAGGAGGGCTTCCACATGCAATACATGCTCCTGATCTACGACGACGAGCAGGTCTGGGCGAACATGTCCGACGACGAGCGCAAGGGCGTCTACGCGGAGTACGGCGCGTTCACCAACGATCTGCGCGAGCACGGCACGCTCCTCTCCGCCGACCAGCTTCAGCCCACGTCGGCCGCGACGTGCGTCCGCATCCGAGGCGGCGAGCAGGTCGTGACCGACGGGCCCTTCGCGGAGACGAAGGAACAGCTCGGCGGCTACTACCTGATCGACGCGGACTCGGTGGACGAGGCGCTCGAGTGGGCGGCGAAGATCCCATCGGCGCGCTACGGAACGATCGAGGTGCGCCCGATCCTGCCGACCGGATAGCCGCGCGCGCCGGCACCGCGCTCGCCGCGCTCTTCCGAGAGGAGCACGGCCGCGTGCTCGCAACCCTGATCGGCGTCCTCGGCGACTTCGACCGCGCCGAGGACGCGCTTCAGGACGCGGTCGCGGTCGCTGCGGAGCGCTGGCCGCGCGACGGGGTTCCCGACAACCCCGCAGGCTGGCTCGTCACGGTCGCGCGGAACCGCGCGATCGACCGCATCCGCCGCGAGCAGAACCTGCAACGCAAGACCGAGCTCCTCGCGCAGATCGAAGCGCGGACGACGGAGGACGAGATGGAGGACGCAACGGCGATCGAGGACGAGCGGCTGAGCCTGATCTTCGCGTGCTGCCACCCGGCGCTCGCTCCCGAGGCACGGCTCGCCCTGACGCTGCGCTCGCTCGGCGGGCTCGAGACCGACGAGATAGCGCGCGCGTTCCTCGTCCCGGATGCGACGATGGCACAGCGCATCGTGCGTGCGAAGCGGAAGATCCGCGACGCGGGCATCCCGTTCCGCGTCCCACCGGATCATCTGCTCCCCGAGCGGCTCGGCTCGGTGCTTCGCGTCGTCTATCTCATCTTCAACGCCGGCTATGGGCCGCCGGTACGGCGCGAGCTGTGCGCAGAGGCCATCCGGCTCGCGGTGCTGCTCTCGACGCTGATGCCCGACGAGGCGGAGGTGCACGGCCTTCACGCGCTCCGCTGCTGCAGGACGCACGGCGTGACGCGCGCGTGCGCGACGGCGAGCTCGTGCTGCTCGACGCGCAGGATCGCGCCTTGTGGGACGGCGCCGAGATCGGCGCGGGACGCCGCGCGCTCGCTCGGGCGATCGCCCTCGGGAGACCGGGGCCGTATCAGCTGCAGGCCGCGATCGCCGCCGCGCACACCGAGGACGAGACCGACTGGGCGCAGATCGCGCTCCTCTACAGGCGGCTCGGCGAGCTCGCGCCGTCGCCCGTCGTCGAGCTGAACCGTGCCGTGGCGGTCGCGATGGCCGACGGCCCGGCAGCAGGTCTCGCGCTGATCGACGCGCTCGACGGGCTCGACGGCTACTACCTGCTCCACTCGGCGCGGGCGGACCTGCTGCGCCGGCTCGGTCGCACCGAAGAGGCGGCGGCCGCGTACGGACGCGCCCTCGAGCTCGCCCCGACCGACGTCGAACGCGACTTTCTCCGCAGCCGGCTCGACGGCTTGAGCTGCTAGAAGGAACGTGTGGACGCACGTGACGCACGCGGCGGTGTGCTGATCCTCGGCGGGGGCTTCGCCGGCGCATACGTTGCGCGGCTGCTCGGCACACGCGGCGCGACGATCGCCAGCCTCGAGAACTTCATGCTCTACACGCCGCTTCTCCCCGAGGCGGCATCCGGGACGCTCGAGCCGCGTCATGCCGTCGTTCCCCTGCGCGTGATGTGCCCGAACGCGGAGCTGCTCCTCGGCCGCGCAACCGGTGTCGACCTCACCGCGCGCACGGCGGAGATCGCGACGGAGGTCGGAACGCAGACCGTACGGTGGACCGAGCTCGTGCTCGCGCTCGGCGCAATCCCGCGCGTCGCTCCCGTGCCGGGTCTCACCGAGCACGGCCTCTCGTTCAAGTCGCTCGCCGACGCGATCGACCTCCGCAACCACGTGCTGCGCGAGCTCGAAGCGGCCGACGCCGCGCTCGACGACGCCGAGCGCCGCCGCCGCCTGACGTTCGTGTTCGTGGGCGCCGGCTATGCAGGCGTCGAGGCACTGGCGGAGCTCTCCGATCTCGTCGAGGACGCGCTGCATTTCTACCCCGGGCTCCAAGCCGTGCCGCGGCGGTGGGTGCTCGTCGACGCCGCGCCGAAGATCCTGCCGGAGATCCCGGCTCGTCTCGGCGAGTACGCGGCGCACGAGCTCGCCGGACGCGGCGTCGAGGTCCACGTCGGCACGACGCTCGAGTCCGTCTCGGCAACCGATGTCGCACTCGCTGGCGGGACGCGCATCCCGACCGGCACGCTCGTCTGGACCGCGGGTGTCGCGCCGAACCCGCTGCTGCAGCAGCTCGGCCTGCCGCTCGACGAGCGCAAACGGGTGGAGGTCGACGAGCTCCTGCGCGTGCGCGGCCACGAGCACGTGTGGTCGCTGGGCGACTGCGCACGCGTCCCGAACACGCGCAGCGACGTGCCCGACCCGCCGACGTGCCAGCACGCGCTCCGCCAGGCACGGCGCCTCGCGAAGAACCTCCAGGGCGACCCGCAGCCGTACGGCTACCGGATGCTCGGCCAGGTGGCGACCCTCGGCCGCTACAAGGGCATCGCAGACGTGCTCGGCGTGCGCCTGCGCGGCTTCCCCGGCTGGTTCGTCACGCGCACGTACCACCTGTACCAGCTGCCGCTCCTCTCGCGGAAGCTGCGCGTCGTCGTCGACTGGACGACGTCGCTCCTCTTCCGGCGCGACGTCGTCGAGCTCGGCTCGCTCGGGCACCCCGAGGGACTGGGCTAGCGCAGAGCCTTCAGCGCGCGGTCGAGCCGCTGCCGCGTCGTCAGCACGCCGGCGAAGAGGTCGCCGTGCTTCCGGATCCGCTCACGGACGACGTCCATCGTGAACGCCGAGGGGTCGAGCGACTCGGTCACCTCGTCCCAGCGCAGCGGCGTCGACACGGGCGCGCCCGCACGGGGGCGAACGGAGTAGACGGAGGCGATCGTCTTGCCCTCGCCGTTCTGGTTCGAGTCGATCAGCACGCCGCGCCGCTTCGCCTTCGTCCACTCGGTCGTCGCGAGCCCGCGATGCGTGCGCGCGATCGCGTTCGCGACGATCTCCGAGAACTCGCGCGTGTCGTCGTACGAGTAGCGCCGCTCGACCGGCACGAGCACGTGCATGCCGTCCGCGCTCGACGTCTTCGGGAACGACACGAGCCCGAGCGCGTCGAGCGCCTGCTTCACGATCAGCGCGACCTGGACGGTCTCCTCGAACCCGACGTCGGGAGACGGGTCGAGGTCGAAGAGCACGAAGTCGGGCCGATCTGGCTTGTCGACGCGCGAGTACCACGTGTTGAGGTCGATGCAGCCCATGTTCACGACCCAGAGCAGCGCGTCCTCGTCGTTCACGAGCGGCGCCTCGATCCACTTCGTGCGCCGCGGCGTCTCGCGCGTCGTCGCCTGCACGCGGAAGCGCGGAATCCAGTCGGGCATGTGCTTCGGCGCGTCCTTCTGGAAGAACGCCTTGCCGAAAGCGCCGTCGGGATAGCGGCGCATCGTGAACGGGCGGTCGCGCAGGTGCGGTAGCAACACGGGCGCGACGGCGCGGTAGTAGTCGAGCAGGTCGCCCTTCGTGATGCCCTCGGCGGGGAAGAACACCTTGTCGAGGTTCGAGAGCTTGACGCGGCTCGCCTCGACCGGCTTCTCACGGTGTACCTCGGCCGCGGGCTTGTCGTCACGCAGCCCGACGTAGGACGGCGCGCGGAGATGCCCGTCGTGCGTCCACTCGGCGAACTCGACCTCGCAGACGAGCTTCGGCTCGACCCAGACGACGGCGCCCTTCTTGACCTTCGCCATCTTCGGCTCGGTGCCGAAGGGCGACGTGTCGCGCCGCAGAGGCTCGAGCTTCGCGCGCAGCTCGGCGATAGTGCGCTCGCTGAAGCCGGTGCCGCAGTTCCCGACCCAGGCGAGCTCGCCGTCGCGGTACGCGCCGAGCACGAGCGAGCCGAAGCTCCCCGCGCGACGGCCCTGGCCCTTCGTCCAGCCGCAGATCACGAGCTCCTGGCGCTCGTGCGTCTTGATCTTCAGCCAGCTGGGCGTGCGTCTCCCTTCCGCGTACGTCGAGTTGGCGCGCTTCGCCATCACGCCCTCGAGCCCCTGCTCCTTCGCGGCGACGAAGAGCGACTCGCCGTCCTCGAACACGCCGGAGACCTGCACGGCCGGCGTGCGCTCGTCGATCAGCTGCTCGAGACGCTTGCGCCGCTCGGTCAGCGGCAGGTCGAGCATGGGCGCACCGTCGACCTCGAGCACGTCGAACACCTCGTAGACGATCTGCGTCCCCGGCTTGCCCTGCTGCATCGCCGAGAAGCTCGGTCGTCCGTGCTCGTCCAGCGCGCACACCTCGCCGTCGACGACGCACTCCGGGCTCCGCACCGCGAGCGCGAGCGCCTTCGCCGCAGCGGGGAAGCGCGCGGTGAGGTCGTTGCCGTTCCGCGAGACGAGCCGCGCCTCGCCTTCGCGCACGTAGCCGAGCGCGCGGTAGCCGTCCCACTTCACCTCGTAGAGCCAGCCGTCGCCGGACGGGAGGCCCTCGGCGAGCGTCGCGAGCATCGGCGCGTAGTCGTTGCGCGGCGCGGCCGCGCGCGCCGTGTCGTCGCGCTTGCGCATCAGGAGCCAGTTCTTAGGGTCGCCGTCGAGCGCGGCCGGGACGAGCGCCCACGTCCCCTCGAGCCGCGAGCCGTGGAGCCGGACGGTGAGGCCGCCGTCCCGCTTCTCCTCGACGAGCTCGTACGTGCCGTGGTCCCAGATCTCAACGGTGCCGGCGCCGTAGTTGCCCTTCGGGATCTCGCCTTCGAAGGAGGCGTAGTCGAGGGGGTGGTCCTCCACGTGGACCGCGAGCACGCGCGCGCCGGCCTCGAGGGGGACGCCTTTCGGGACGGCCCAGGAAGCGAGCGCGCCGTTCCGCTCGAGCCGGAAGTCGTAGTGGAGCCGGCGGGCGTCGTGGCGCTGCACGACGAAGATCGGCTCCTCCGTCCCGCCGCGGCGCGAGGTGAACGGCTCGGGCGTCCGCCGCCGGTCGCGCTTGCGCTCGTAGTCCCGGATCTCGTCCGCCACGGGCGTAGCTTGCCCGTCAGGTTTGGATCGGCGCCGCCGGTGCAAAGAGCCTGGTGCGGAGCGAATGCTCCGGCGCGCTTCTCCACCCAGCGGGGGGGTCGAAACTCGGGGCCGGCTTTTGCCGGCCTCGAGTCGTACCGGGGCCGGTTTCAAGCGAGGTCGACAACCGGGGATAAGCCTGTGGACGCTGTGGACAGGTCCCGGCGGCCGCCGCCACGAAGCTGCTGAAATCTACCGAAAGCTCACGCGAAGACGCCGAGCGAGCGGAATTTCGCCCGCCGGCGGCGGCGCAGCTCGTCGCCGGGAACGTCGACGAGGTCGTCGAGGGCGTCGCGGAGCGCCTCCGCGAGCATCCGGGCTGCGGCGGCGGGATCGGTGTGGGCGCCGCCCTCCGGCTCGGGCACGATCCCGTCGATCACGCCGAGCTCGAGGCAGTGGGCCGCGTCCGGCTTGAACGCCGCGGCCGCCTTCTTCGCCTCGCCCGCGTCGCGCCAGAGGATCATCGCGCAGCCCTCCGGGGAGATCACGGAGTAGATCGCGTGCTCCTGCATCAGCACCCGGTCGGCGAGCGCGATCGCGATCGCGCCGCCCGAGCCGCCCTCGCCGATCACGCACGCGACGGTCGGGACGGTGAGCTTCGCCATCGCCATCTGCGAGGCGGCGATCGCTCCGCCCTGGCCGTGCTGCTCGGCCGCGACGCCCGGGTACGCGCCCGGCGTGTCGACGAGCGAGATCACGGGGAAGCCGTGGAGGTCGGCGAGCTCCATCACGCGGATCGCCTTGCGGTAGCCCTCCGGGTTCGGCATCCCGAACTGGCGCCTGGCGCGCTCCTGGATGTCGCGGCCCTTCTGCTGGCCGACGAGCGCGACCGTGCGGCCGTCGAGCTTGCCGAGCCCGCTGACCATCGCGCCGTCGTCGATCCGGCCGCGGTCGCCGTGGAGCTCGTACCAGTCGTCGAGGATCCGCTCGACGTAGTCGAGGGTGTACGGGCGGTCCATGTGGCGCGCGAGCTCGACGGAGCGCCAGATGTCCTCGTCGGTCGGTTGCTGGCCGATCCGGTCGAGCTGCCGCTGGAGGCGGTCGAGCTCGCCGGAGAGCTTCGCGCCGCCGAGGAGCGGCATGTTCCGCAGGCGGCCGAGCCGCTCACGCAGACGCAGCTCGTGCTCACTCGGGGGCATCGAACAACCTCAGGAGGCGGGACAGGTTGGAGCGCAGCTCGGGGCGCGGGACGATCGCGTCCACGTGGCCGAAGCGGAGATTCTGCTCGGCGCGGCCGAAGTCGTCGGGGAGCTTCTCCCGCGTGATCCCCTGCACGACGCGCGGGCCGGCGAAGGACATCAGCGCGCCCGGCTCTGCGAGCAGGACGTCCCCGAGCGTCGCGAAGCTCGCGAGCACTCCGCCGGTCGTCGGGTGCGCCATCACGCAGATGAGCGACTGACCCGCGTCGTGGAGGTCGGCCACGGCGCAGACGGTCTTCGGCAGCTGCATGAGGGCGAGGATCCCCTCCTGCATGCGCGCGCCGCCGGAGCCGGTGACGGTGATCAGCGGCGTGCCGCGCTCGGCGGCCGAGTCGCAGGCCCGCGAGAACTTCTCGCCGACGACGCTGCCCATCGAGCCGCCCATGAACGAGAAGTCCATGACCGCGAGCTCGCAGCCGCGTCCGCCGATCGCGGCCTGGCCGATCACGATCGCGTCGGCGAGCCCGGTCGACATCTCGGCCTCCGCGAGGCGCTCGGTGTACGGGCGCAGGTCGAAGAACTGGAGCGGGTCCTCCGAGTGGAGGTCGGCCGACTCCTCGACGAACGAGCCCTCGTCGGCGAGCATGTCGATGCGTGCCCGTGCGCGCATCGTGAAGTGATGCCCGCACTGGGCGCAGACCCACAAGGCCTGCTCGAGCTCGTCGTCCCGGTAGTGGGAATGGCACACCGGACAGGTATTCGGGTGCTTCGGCGGCGGAGCAGGCTGGTCGTCGGTCTCGATCGAGACGTCGATCTTGGCCACGGCGCTAGCTTAGACCGGTCCGGCCGGCACTGGGTTGCGTCACGCGCTAATAGCCCAGGGCCGTACAGAGCCGCTCGAGCTTCTCGACGTTGGCGGGGTCGGGGGCGAGGCCCGTGAGGCCGGCTCCGACGATGACGCCGCGGTCGCGGAGACCCACGAAGAGCTTCTCGACCTCGGCGACCGTCGGGCCGCCCGGCTCGGGCATGAAGACCGCCAGCTCGCTCGGCTCGAAGACGTCGCAGTCGAGGGCGACGTAGACACAGTCGACGCGGTCGAGCACGGCCTCCGCGGTGTCGTGGATGCCGGAGGCGGCGATGAACTCGACCTCGGGCGGGTCGAGGTTCCGGGCGCCGATCAGCGCGACGTCCTGCGGGTCGATCGCGCCGCCGTCGAGCAGCATCCGCAGCGGCATCCCCCATTCGTTCCCCGAGGGCGAGCTCGCGGGCGTGTTGAGGTCGCCATGCGCGTCGAGCCAGATCACGCCGAGCCGGTCGTGCCGTGACGCGAGGCCTTCGACGGCGCCGACGTGCGAGCAGCAGCAGCCGCCGAGGACGAGCGGGCGCTGCGGCAGGTCGGCAGCCATCGCGAGGATCTGCGCCCGGAGCGACTCCTCCTCGACGACGCCGACCTCGGGGTAGTCGAGCTCGAGCGACGCGGCGGCGATCATCGCCTCGCCGCCGTCGCCCCACGCGCGCGGCACGCGCATCATCCCGGCCGCGAACGTGCGACCGCAGGAATGGCACTCGTAGTCCGGGCCTATGCCCACGGCGGTGTAGGCCCGGCAGGTCGGGCACTTCGCGCGGAGGCGGCTCACTGGAGCTCCTTCTCGAACACGACGTTCTCCTGTTCCACGTGCATGCCCACCCGCTCGTAGAGGTGCGTCGCGCCGGTGGGGTTCTCCGCGTCGACGCCGAGCGTCACCCGAGGCATACCACGCTCGAAGAACACGCGGAAAGAGTGCAGGAGCAGCGCCTTCGCGTAGCCCTGGCCGCGCCAGGCGCGGCGCACGCCGATCGCGTCGATGGAGCCGCCGCCGTTGCGGTTGCCCTGGTTGCGCGTGACGGCGGCGATCTCGTCGCCGTCGCGGATCAGGAACCAGAGCGAGAGGTCGAAGTTCGGGTTGCTGCTGTGGCGTGCCCACCACTCGTCGAACGGGCTCGAGTGATGCTCCCAGTGGTCCTGGAACGCCTCGTCGAGGGCGTGGTGGAACGCGCGGAGGTCCTCGTCGCGCACCGGCTCGACCGGGAGCTCGACGGGCGGCGGCGGATCGGACTGCTCGATCGCCATCTCGAAGAAGTGCCGCACGTCGCGATAGCCGCGGGCGGTCATCAGCGCGGCCGCGGCGGCGTCCGCGCCGAGCGCGAACTGGTGCATGCGCGCGGCGCCGCGCGTGCGCGCGGTCGCCTCCGAGCGGTCGACCAGCTGGGCGCCGAGCCCTGTGCCCTTCCACTCGGGGTGGACGACGCCGATCCCGACGCCGAGGTCGTCGACGATGTCGACCCAGCCTGCGGCGCGGAGCGCGCCATCCTGCTCGAAGAGCCAGCTGTCCTCCGCGAGATTCGCCCGGCTCGTCCATTCGCGCAGGTCGGCCGCCCCGACCTGCGAAGGGCGCCCTTGGGTGTGCTCCTCGTCGGCGCGCAGAAGCGCAGCGACTGCCTCGAGGTCGGCGTCGCCGAAGGGCCTGACGTTCATGCGACGAGCGAGTCCAGCGCCTCGCCGAGACCGGTGAGCGTGTGGAGCTCGACGTCCGGCTGCGGCTCGGGCTCCTCGCCGAGCCGGTTGACCCAGATCACCGGCAGGCCGAGCTCGCGCGCAGGAGCGACGTCGTGGAAGAGGCTCGCGCCGACGTGCACGCGGCCGGCCGGGTCGGCGCCCGTCTCCCGGTCGAAGGCCTGCCAGTGCCCGTGCGCCGGCTTGTACGAGCCGATCTCCGACGCGACGACGACGTGGTCGAACGGCACGCCGATCTGCGCGAGCGACGCGTCGATGTAGTCGCGGTCGGTGTTCGAGAGGATCGCGAGCCTCCACCCGCGCGCGCGGGCGTCGTCGAGCGCCGCGCGCACCTCGGGGAACGGCTCCCACGAGGGCAGCGAGCGCGCGAGCGCGTCCTGCTCGTCCGCCGGGAGCTCGAGGCCCTCGCGCTCCGCGAGCCGCGCGAGCGTGACGGTGAGCACGTCGCGGTACGCGCGGTCCGGCGCCTCCCGCTGCACCTGCGGCTCGACCTCGTGGTAGGCGTGCAGCAGCCCCGACGCCGTGTCGGCGCCGAAGAGCCGCTCGAGCTCGCGGCCGATCCCGCCGTTCCAGTCGATCAGCGTCCCGTAGCAGTCGAAGGTGGCCCAGCGCTCCATAGACTCCGATCATGGCTGACGCGACGCACTACCGCTGGGACGACCTCCCGCGCGAGGAGCTGAGCCCGCTGATCGGCCGCAGGCTCGTCACCGGCGACTCGATGATGATCGCGCACGTCTACCTCGCGCAGGGCGCGATCGTGCCGAAACACTCCCACCACAACGAGCAGCTGACGTACATCCTGGAGGGCGTGCTGCGCTTCACGCTCGGCGAGGACGAGGCGCAGGTCGTCGACGTCGCGGCCGGCGAGGTGCTGCACATTCCCGCGCACCTGCCGCACTCCGCGAAAGCGCTCGAGGACACGCTCGACGTCGACGTCTTCTCGCCGCCGCGCGAGGACTGGCTCGACGGCAGCGACGCGTACCTGCGGAGCTGAGGATGGCCGGTGAGGCTCGGCTCGAGG
>DASYGK010000111.1:0-5145 GCA_035999905.1 Gaiellaceae bacterium
CTCAGCTACGGCACGACGCTGGGCGTGACCGGGCGCCGTGGCACCGCGGTGCTCGTGCGCACGCCCGACGGCGCCGGGAGCGTGCCGGCCGCAGACGTCGGCGCCCCGCTGCACGCGTCCGCGGCGTCGATCGTCGCGCAGGCGAAGCGCTTCGTCGGCCTGCGCTATCTGTGGGGCGGCCTCTCCGCGTGGGGCTTCGACTGCTCGGGCCTCGTGTGGGACGTGTTCCGCGTGCACGGGATGACGATCCCGCGCGACGCCGACCCGCAGTACCGGCACGGCACGCCCGTCGCGCGCGCGAGCCTGCGCGCCGGCGACCTGCTCTTCTGGGGCTCGCGCAACTACGCCGACCACGTCGCGATCTATGCCGGCAACGGGCTCATGGTCGAGGCGCCCGACTCCGCGCACAGCGTGCGCGTCGTGCCGGTGCGCTGGGACGCGTTCTACCTCGGCGCGCGCAGATACCTAGGCTAGACCGCGGACGCGCCAGTAGGCGATCGCGATGCTCGCGACGCCAACCGCTGCGAGCCCCGCGATCCCCGCGAGGCCCAGCTTCCCGTACGCCGCGTGCCCCTTGCCCCAGCGCGCGAACGCGAGCGTCGCGAGGATGCCTCCGATCAGGCCGCCGACATGGCCGCCGATCGAGATGTTGCCGCCCGTCCCGTTGAACGCGAAGTTCAGCGCGAGGTTGATCACGATCAGCGTCATCGCCTGGCCGCCGAGCTTGCCGGTGGCCTGCCATTCGAGGATCAGCATCGCGCCCAGGATCGCGAAGATCGCGCCCGACGCGCCGACCACCGGGATCGTCGGCGAATCGACGAGTGCGCCCGCCGACCCCGCAAGACCGCCCACGAGATAGAGGCCGACGTAGCGGGTGCGGCCGAGGTAGTTCTCGACCGGCGCGCCGATCCACCAGAGCGCGAGCATGTTGAACGCGATGTGCAGGACGCTCGCGTGAAGGAACGCAGCGGTGATCAGCCGCCACCAGTCGCCGTTGTGCTTGAGGAACGGCCCCCAGAGGATCATCTTCGTCCAGAGCGACCCGCCCGGCGCGTTCAGCCCTGCACCCTGCACCGCGGTGATCAGGTAGATGCCGACGTTGATCGCGATCAGCGCCTTCGTGACGAGCGCCTCCGTGCCGCGCAGCGGCGTGCGCGGGACGACGAGCTGCCGTCCGCCGACGCGCGGCCCGCCGCGGCGCGCCGAGCCTGCGTGGTCGGGGCAGCGCAGGCCGACCGGGGCGGGGGTCATGCACTCGGTGCAGATCGGCCGGCCGCACTCGGAGCACGAGAGCCCTGTCTCTCGGTCTGGATGCCGGTAGCAGGTCGGCAGGTGCGTCTCCGCAGTCGACATCGCGACCAGCCTAGATGATCGATCATGCGCTCCAGCCACGACCGGAGCCAGGCGATCGATCATCTAGGCTCCGCCTGTGCGTGGAACGGAGGAGCTGGGGCGCGGCGGGCGCCTGCGCGGGGCCGCAGCGGGCGAGCTCGTCGCCGCCGCGTTCGCGGCGGAGAGCGCCCACGGGCCGCGTCTCGCGCACGGCTTGTCGCTCGCCGATCTGGCGCACGCGGTTGCGCTCGTCGAGGGCGGCGACCTCGCGGGCGACGACGCGAAGGCGCTCCTGCGCGGCCTGCTCGAGCTCCACGCGATCCCGGGCGACGAGTTCCCGTGGGATCCCTCCGTCGGCGACGCGTTCAACGCGCGCGAGGCCGAGCTCGAGCGGCGGGTCGGCCGCTCTGCCGCGGGCTGGCTCAGCGCCGGGAGGCCGCGGCGCGAGGCGTTCCGGGTCGGTGTGCGGCTGACCGCCCGCCGGCGGGTGCGCGAGCTGCACGACGCCCTCGCCGACCAGGTCTCCGCCCTCGCGCGTCAGGCACGTACCACGGCAGCCGCGGTCGGCACGGACTACACGTACCTCCAGCCGGCGCAGCCGACGACCGTCGGCCACCTGCTCCTCGCGTACGCCTACCCGGCCCTGCGCGATGCGGGTCGGGCGCGCGCCGGCCACGCCGCTCTCGGCCGGAGCGTCGCCGGGGCCGGCGGCAGCGCAGGCTCGCGGTGGGCGCTCGACCGTGCGCGCCTCGCCGAGCTGCTCGGCTGCGACGGCGTCGTCGAGCATGCGAAGGACGCTGCGTGGCAGGCCGACGTCTACGTCGAGCTCCTCACGACGCTCGCGATCGCCGCGACCCACCAGAGCCAGCTCGGCCAGGACTTCGAGATCTACGCGAGCCAGGAGTTCGGGCTCGTCGAGCTCGACGACGCCCACAGCCGCGCGAGCGCGCTCATGCCGCAGAAGAAGAACCCGTACGCGCTCGCAGCGATCCGCACGCAGGCGGCACAGGCCGCAGGCGATCTCACGGGCGCACTCGTCGCCCTCCATACCGGCTCGGCGCGCACCGACCATTTCCATCTCCTGAACGGCACGATCCCGCGCGCGCTCGACGAGGCCGTCTCGATTGCGCGGCTGACGGCATCGGTGCTCGAGGGCATCGTGCTCCGCGTGGAGCGCTTCGAGCAGATCGCGCGCGAGAGCTTCGTCACCGCCGCCGACGTCTCCGACGTCCTCGCGCTCGGCGGCGAGATCGACTATCGGAGCGCCCACACGGTCGTCGGTCGCGCCGTGCGGGATCTCGTCGAGGCGGGCGAGCCGCCGTCCGAGCTGACGTCGGCCCGGCTCTCGGCCGCCGCGGAGGCGGCGATCGGCCGGCCCGTGACGATCGATGAGACGGCCCTGCGCGACGCGCTCGACCCGGCGGCCTGCGCCGAGGCGCGCCGCCAGACGGGCTCCTCGTCCGCGGAGGCGATCGCGGCGATGCTCGCCGGGATCGACGAGACGCTCGCCGAGCACCGCCGCTGGAGTCACGAAGCGGACGCGCGGGAGACGGCCGCGGAGGCGGCGCTCCTCGCGCTCGCCCGCGCGCTCGCCGGCTAGTCGCGTGCGCGTCCACGTCGCGTTCACGCCCGGCGAGCAAACACCGGCGCCGATCGGGATCGTCGTCGACGTCCTCCGCGCGACCTCGACGATGACGCAGGCGCTCGCCGCGGGTTACGAGCGCGTGCTCTGCTGCGTCGAGGTCGAGACCGCCCGCTGGCTCGCCGGCACGGAGGGGCCGGCGAAGCTCGCGGGGGAACGCGGCCACGTGCGGATCGAGGGTTTCGACTTCGGCAACTCGCCGAGCGAGGTCGCGGGCGAGCCGGCCGCGGACACGCTCGTCCTTACGACGACGAACGGCACGCGCCTCCTCGTCGACGCGGCCGTGCGCTTCGAGCGCGTCTACGTCGGCTCGCTCCTCAATCTCGGCGCCGTCGCGCGCGCGGCGGGCGAGAGCGGGGAAGACGTCGCGGTGCTCTGCGCCGGCGTCCTCGGCCAGCTCACGCTCGACGACGCCTACTGCGCGGGTCGCATCGCCGACGCGCTCGGCGGCGAGCCCGCGGACTCGGCGAAGCTCGCGATCCGGCTCGCGCGCAGCTTCGGCTCGCCACTCGAAGGCCTCGGCGCGAGCTGGAGCGCGTCGAACCTCCGGCGCCACTCGCTCGAGGCCGACATCGAATGGTGCGCGAACGAGAGCGCGCTCGACGTCGCTCCGCGCTTCACGCGCATGGTCGGCGACGCGGCCGAGGTCACGCTGTAGCGACGAGCGGCGGGGCCGAGTCCACTGGGAGATGGACCCGGCCCGCGCACGCAGGCTCGGGCATCACGGATTGGGCGAACTCCCCGGTAGGTGCTCAGTGCGGCACGAGCGGACCGGCCGAGGCCCGAGCCACCATTCTGCGCCTCCGGGTTGCCCCTTGTCTACTCCGTCGTGACTACGCTTCCGGGGTGAGAGCCGCGCTCGCAGGTGGGCTCGTCGCGCTTGCCGTGCTCTGCGCCGGTTGCGGCGGCGGCGCGCAGCACCCGGATCTGGCGGCAGGGCCGAAGAAGGTCTTCCTCTGGCAGTGCGAGCAGATCCACCTCGACGTGGCCAAGGACGCCTGCTACATCCGCCTGCTGCTCCAGGACATCGACCGGTCCGGCGACCCGGCGAGCGAGCTGCCGCGGATCGACAGGCTCGCCGCGGCCGCGGGTACCGCGCTCGAGGGGCGCTGCCACATGCTGATGCACGTCGTCGGCCGCGACTGGGCGCGGGAGCACCACCTCACGCTCGAGCGCCTGCAGTCGGTCGTCCCGCGCTCGAACGACCCGGGCTGCTCCGCAGGCTTCGGGATGGGCATGGTGATGTACCTCGGCCCGGAGATCATCTCGACGGGCGGCAAGGGCGCCGCGAAGACGTGCTCGGAGCTGCCGACGCGCTACCGGCAGTTCACGTGCGTGCACAGCCTCGGTCACGCGCTGATGCGCGGCTACCACGAGTCGCTCTTCCTTGCGGTGCACGCGTGCGTGCAGCTCGGGCCCGCGTACACGCCCGATTGCGCGCAGGGCGTCTTCCACGACTACTGGATCGCCGTGAACGGCGCCGACCAGACGACGTCTCCCGTGCACGCGATCCGCTCGCCGCGCGTCCTGTGTGCGCAGTACCCGCAGTTCGCGCTCGCGTGCTGGTACCGCTACTTCATCGAGCAGTCGCCGGGCCCGTCGATCGCAACCGCGCACGACCTCCTCGTGCTCTGTCATGGGCTGACGGGCGCCCAGCGCGCCGGCTGCATCGCGGGCGGCTCGAAGACGGTGCTCGACGTGCCGTACGCGCAGGCGACGATCTGCACCCGCCTCCCGGCCGCGGCCGACGCGCTCGCGTGCCTCCGCGGCGTCGCGAACCAGGCCGACGCCGGCAAGCCGAAGGCGCAACTCGCGCTCTTCGACGTCTGCGCGCGGATGCCCCCCGGCGGCCGTGCCGGCTGCGACTCGTGGTTCGGGCGCACGTTCAACGTCGTCACGAACGGAGGCTTCCTGCGCGGCGGGTGCCCGAAGCTCGCCGCGCCGGACCGTGCGGCATGCGCGGCCGGCGCAAGGCGCTGGGGCGAGCCGCTCGTCACGTTCTCGTAGGGCTTGCGTTCGCAATACCCCCGCAGGGTATGATGGAGAGGCATGGCGGAGATCGCGTACACCGTCGCCGGGATGAGCTGCGAGCACTGCATCGCCGCCGTCACGGAGGAGCTCGGCGCCGTCGACGGCGTCGACGGGGTCGAGGTCGATCTCGAGACGAAGCG
>DASYGK010000140.1:0-7020 GCA_035999905.1 Gaiellaceae bacterium
CCAGATGGGGGATCCGAAACGAGCCCCGGATCCACTACGGCCAGGTTCGCCCGATCCCGCTCGCGCGCGAGCTGCCGCTCACGACCGACTGCTCCGGCTTCGCCACGCTCTGCTACTTCCTCGCCGGCGCGGACGATCCGAACGGCCTCGACTACGACGGCGGCGGCTGGACGGGGACGCTGATGGAGGCGATGGAAAACGTCGACCGGCGTGCGGTGCTCGCCGGCGACATCGTCGTCTGGGGCGAGTACCCGGGTCACCACTGCGCGGTCGTGCTCGTGCCGGGCGACGACCCTTGGCTTGCCTCGCACGGGCAGGAGCGGGGCCCGCTCGAGATCCGTTTCTCGACCGAGTCCCGCTACCAGCCCGAGGAAGTGACCTGGCTCAGCTCGCTGCCGTGACCGACGCCTCGACGGGCGCGCCCTTGCGGTACTTCCTGATGAACTCCTCGGTGCGCTCGCGCGCGTCGTCGTCCTGGATCTGCTGCGGCGGCGACTTCATCAGGTACGAGCTCGGCTCGACGAGCGAGCCCGCCACGCCGTTGTTCAGCGCGAGCTTCGCGAGCCGCACCGCGTCGATGACGATGCCTGCCGAGTTCGGCGAGTCCCAGACCTCGAGCTTCATCTCGAGATTGAGCGGCACGTCGCCGAACGACGTGCCTTCCATCCGGATGTAGGCCCACTTGCGGTCGGTCAGCCACGGCACGTAGTCGGACGGGCCGACGTGCACGTTGCCGGGGCCGAGGTCGTAGTCGAGCATCGACGTGACCGCGTTCGTCTTCGAGATCTTCTTCGACTCGAGACGGTCGCGCTCGAGCATGTTGAGGAAGTCGGAGTTGCCGCCGACGTTCAACTGCATCGTCTTGTCGAGATGCACGCCGCGCTCACGGAAGAGCGACGTCAGGACGCGATGCGTGATCGTCGCACCGACCTGCGACTTGATGTCGTCGCCGATGATCGGCACGCCGGCGTCCTGGAAGCGCTTGTTCCAGTAGTCCTCGCGCGCGATGAACACCGGCATGCAGTTGACGAGCGCGACGCCCGCCTCGAGGCACTGCTCGGCGTACCACTTCGCCGCCGCCTCGGAGCCGACTGGGAGATAACTGACGACGACGTCCGTCTTCGTCTCCTTGAGGATCCCGACGATGTCGTCGGTCTGCCCCGGTGCCTTCGTGACGACCTGCGAGATGTACTTGCCGAGCCCGTCGTGGGTCATGCCGCGCGAGACCTTCACACCGGTCTTCGGCACGTCGGCGAACTTGATCGTGTCGTTCGGGTGCGCCCACATGGCGTCGGCGAGGTCCTCGCCGACCTTCCCCTGGACGACGTCGAATGCGGCGGTGAACTCGATGTCGCGGATGTGGTACCCGCCGAGGTTCACGTGCATGAGACCCGGGACGAACTTGTCGTCGTCGGCGTCCTTGTAGTACTCGCAGCCCTGGAGCAGCGAGTTGGCGCAGTTGCCGACGCCGACGATCGCGACGCGGACCTTGCCGTCGTCGAGATGCGCGCGCCCGTTCGAATTACCGTTGCTGGACATTCGTTCCTCCGGAAATGAGTTGCTTGCGGACGTGCAGGACGCGCTGCAGGACGGTGAGCCACGACGTTGCTGCGAGGAGATAGATCGCCCAGGGGAGCAGGCCCCACGGTGCGAGCACGAGCCCCGCGGTGATCACGACGACGCGCTCGGCGCGAGAGCCGAGGCCGACGTCGCCTTTGAGCCCGAGCGCCTCCGCCTTCGCGCGCACGTACGGCACGAGAAAGGAGCCGGCGACGCCGACGATCGTGAACACGACCGCGGTGTCGTTGCCGTTCCGCGCGAAGACGAGCGCGATCGCAGCGAGCATCGCGCCTTCGCCGACGCGGTCGGTCGTCGAGTCGAGGAAGGCGCCGAACACCGACGACTTCCCTCCGGCACGCGCGAGGGCGCCGTCGAGGATGTCGAGGATCGAGCCGAGCACGAAGACGCCGGCGCCGAGCCAGTAGTAGAGAAGGTCGTTGTGGGTCTCGAACGGAACGAGCACCGCCGCGACGAGACACAGCGTCACACCGGACACGGTCAACGCGTTGGGGGTCACGCGGGTGCGGGCGAGGCCCGTGACCGACCGGGTCGCGAGCGTCCGTGCGCCGGTCGTGTAACCCTGCTTGACCCTGCTGAGGGCGGGGGCTTCTTCCTTCATCGCATGCATGGGAACTCTCTCGGGCTCTCGTCCAATCGCATTCCTGCTATGCCGAGACTATAGCAGGTTTGCGATGGGCGCGGTCCGCCGGGCACCGAGCCACGGCACACGCCGGACGAGCACGAGAGAGACGATCGCGACGGCGATGCCCGCCGCGACGTCGAGCCAGAAGTGGTTCGCCGTCGCGAGCACGCAGAACCAGACCCACGCGGGCCACATCGCCCACAGCGCCTTGAAGTACCAGCGCCGGCAGGCGAGGAAGAGCGCGACGCCGACGATCAGCGCGTCGGCGGCATGGAGGCTCGGCATCGCGGCGTACGGGTTGCCGAACATGCCGAGGACGGTGTGGGTGTGGTTCACGCCGTCGATGAAGCCGAAGCTCGGGAACATCCACGGCGGCGCCGTCGGCATGAAGACGTAGCCGAGGAGGCCGATGAGATTCGTGAGCAGCAGCGCGTTCCGGAAGCGCTTGAACTGGTCGTGGCGCCGCAGGTAGACCCAGAGGAACGCGAGCGAGATCACCGTGAACTCGGAGTTCCAGTACGTCCACGCGGCCGCCGTCAGCAGGAAGTGAGACGAGTCGGCGATCCGCTGGGCGGTCTGCTCGAAGAAGTTCGGCGTGATCCGCTGCTCGAGGGCGATCACGCGGAAGCCGTTGACGAACGCCTTCGCCGGGTCGCGGTCGGCGAGGCTCCGCACGCCCATGTAGGCGGTGTAGAACCCGAGCCAGATCCCGAGCTGGAGCCAGAAATCGGTCCATCCACGGGGAAGGACACGCCGGCCGGCTGCAACGACTGCGGTCACGAGGGGATTCTAGTCGGCGGGGCGGTCGCTCCGAAAGAGCGATCTAGCCGCCGATGTACGACATCTCGATCTTGGGCAGAGATGCGGTCTCGGCGGTGCGGAGCTCGGAGTAGCGGTCGTTTCGGGGCGTCCAGATACCGCGGATCGAGGCGGCGAGCTCCTCGTCGGAGGCGCCCGAGCGGAGCGGCGCCCTGAGATCGTGGCCCTTGACCGCGAAGAGGCAGGTGAAGAGCTGCCCTTCGGCGGAGAGCCGCGCGCGGGAGCACCCGCCGCAGAACGGCTCGGTGACCGACGCGATCACGCCGATCTCGCCGGCGCCGTCGCGGTAGCGCCAGCGGCGCGCGGTCTCGTCGGCGCGCGCGGGCTCGACCGGGTCGAGCGGCCAGGCGGCGGAGATCTTCTCGACGATCTCGGCGGCGGGCACGACGTCGTCGAGGCGCCAGCCGTTCGAGTGGCCGACGTCCATGTACTCGATGAAGCGCAGGACGTGGCCCGTGCCGCGGAAGCGCTCGGCGAGCGCGACGATCCCGTCGTCGTTCGCGCCGCGCTTGACGACGGCGTTCACCTTGACGCGGAGGCCGGCTGCGGCCGCGGCGTCGATGCCCTCGAGCACGCGCTCGACGGGGAAGTCGACGTCGTTCAGCGCGCGGAAGGTCGGGTCGTCGACGGAGTCGAGGCTCACCGTGACGCGGTCGAGCCCTGCGCGTGCGAGCGCCTCGGCCTTCTGCGGCAGGAGCGAGCCGTTCGTCGTGAGGGCGAGCTCGAGGTTCGGGATCGCGGCGAGCAGCTCGACGAGGTGCTCGACGTTCCGGCGCACGAGCGGCTCGCCGCCGGTGATCCGGACGGTGCGGACGCCGAGCGACGCGAAGATGCCGGCGACGCGGGCGATCTCCTCGAGGCTCAGCAGCTGGCTGCGCTCGAGGAACGCGTGGTCGCGCCCGAAGGCCTCCTTCGGCATGCAGTAGACGCAGCGGAAGTTGCAGCGGTCGGTGATCGAGATGCGAAGCGTCTCGAGCGGCCGGCCGAACGTGTCGCGGAGCGGCTCCATGCGGACAATGTAGCCCGCGGGAGCCGGGCTACTCGCCGGCCCAGACCTTCGCCAGCTCGACGACGGTCGCGGCGGCGAGGCCCATGTCCTCGACGCAGATCCACTCGCGCTCGCTGTGGGCGTCGTGGCCGCCGGTGAAGATGTTCGGCGTCGGCAGCCCCATCTCGGTGAGCGCGGAGCCGTCGGTACCGCCGCGAATCGACGTCCGCTTCGGCTCGAGCCCGACGCGGCGGACGGCCTCCTCGAGGTTCGCGAGGATCTCCGGATGGCGCGCGAGCGTGTCGCGCATGTTGCGGTACTGGATGCGCGACTCGACCTCGATCGAGCAGCGGTCGTCCGTCGCGGCGACCTCCTCCGCGATCCGGCGCAGCAGCTCGACATGCTCGTCGAGCCGGTCGTTCTCGAAGTCGCGCACGATGAAGCGGAGCTCGACCTCGGACGAGTCGCCCGAGATCAGGATCGGGTGCACGTAGCCCTCGCGCTCCTCCGTCGTCTCCGGCGACAGCGCGTCCTTCGGGAGCCGCTCCACGATCTCGGCCGTCAGCTTGATCGCGTTGACGAGCTCGTTCTTCGCCCACCCCGGATGGATCGCGCGGCCGCGCACCTTCATCCGCACCTGCGCGCCGGAGAACGTCTCCGACTGGATCTCGCCGGTCGTCGAGCCGTCGACGGTGTACGCCGCGACGGCGCCGAACGTGTCGACCGGGAAATGGATGACGCCGCGGCCGATCTCCTCGTCGGGGTTGAAGGCGATCTTCACCGGCCCGTGCGGAACCTCCGGGTGCGCGGTGAGATACGCGGCCGCCGCCATGATCTCCGCGATGCCGGCCTTGTCGTCTGCGCCGAGCAGCGTCGTGCCGTCGGTCGTGATCAGATCGTGGCCTGCATGGTTCGCGAGCTGCGGCGACTCCGCGGGACGGATCGTCTGGCCCGAGCTGCCGAGCACGATCTCGCCGCCCTCGTAGCGGATCCGCTGCGGCTGGACGTTCGCGCCGCTCACCTCGCGCGCGGTGTCGACGTGCGCGAAGAACGCGATCGCCGGCACTTCGCGATCGATCGTCGCCGGCAGCGTCGCCGTGACGTAGCCGTTCTCGTCGATCGCGGCGTCCTCGAGGCCGAGCTCCTGCAGCTCCCCGTGAAGGGCGCGGAGCAGGTCGAGCTGCTTCGCGGTGCTCGGATAGCTCTCGGAGTCCTCGTTGGATTGCGTGTCGAAGCGGACGTAGCGAAGGAGCCGCTCGGCGGCGTCCTCGGCGAGCTGCGCGGCGAGCGCCGTGTGCGTGTCGGTGGCCATGCGACGGAGTGTACGCACGGGTCGAGTAGCGTCTCCGGTCATGGCGGCGGTCGGGCTCGCGCTCCTCTCTGCGGTGCTGTTCGGCGCGATGAGCGTCGGCCTGCGCATCGGCCTGAGCCGCCACGCCGGTGTCGAGCTCGCGACGATCTGCACGGTGCTCGGCGCGCTCGCCGTCGGCCTCGTCGCCGCTGCGGCGGAGGCGCCGTCGCGCGGCGTGCACGCCGGGGCGGCGTGGCCGTTCCTGCTCGCCGGCCTGCTGCAACCCGGGATCGGCCAGCTGCTCGTCACGCTTGCGATCCGCGAGGCGGGAGCGTCGCGCGCGTCGGTCGTCTTCGGCGTCGCGCCGCTGATCTCGGTGACGATCGCGCTCGTCCTGCTCGGCGAGCCGGTGAGCGTGCCGCTGATCGCCGGTGCCGTGCTGATCGTCGCGGGCGGCTTCGAGCTCGCGCGGGAGCGGGGGAGGCCGGAGCATCTGCGCACGATCGGCCTCGTCTACGCGTTCGCGGTGACGATTCTCTTCTCCGCGCGCGACAATCTCCTGCGCTGGCTCTCGCGCGGGACGGAGGTGCCGCCCGGCGTGGCCGCCGCCGCCGCGCTGCTCGGGGGCACGGTCGTGATCCTCGTCGCGCTCGGCCCCCGCCTCCGCGGCCGGCAGCGTCTCCACGACGCGCTGCCGTTCCTCGGCGTGGGCGTGCTCTTCGGGCTCTCGTACGTCTCGCTCTTCGAGGCGTACTACCGCGGGCGCGTGACGGTCGTCTCGCCGCTCGTCGCGACCGAGTCGCTCTTCGGCGTCGGCCTCGCGGTGCTCCTGCTCCGGCGCACCGAGCTCGTCGGGCGGAGGCTCGCGCTCGGCGCGCTGCTCGTCGTCGCCGGCGGGGCGCTGATCGGCGCCTTCCGCTAGCGCGGCCTCTCCGAATATCTGCTATCCTCGGACTCAGATTTTCTCACTGAGGAGGCACCACACAGATGGCAAAGACAATCGGTATCGACCTCGGCACGACGAACTCGTGCATGGCCGTGCTCGAGGGCGGCGAGCCCACCGTGATCCCGAACGCCGAAGGCGGGCGCACGACGCCCTCCGTCGTCGCGTTCACGAAGGACGGCCAGCGGCTCGTCGGCGCCCCCGCGCGGCGCCAGCAGGTGACGAACCCCGAGAACACGATCTTCTCGATCAAGCGCTTCATGGGGCGCAAGTTCTCGGAGGTCTCGGAGGAGATGACCATGATCCCGTACGAGGTCTTCCAGGGCCCGGGCGGCGACGTGCGCGTGAAGGCGGACGGCAAGGACTACGCCCCGCCGGAGATCAGCGCGATGATCCTCCAGAAGCTCAAGCACGACGCCGAGGCGTATCTCGGCGAGCCGGTCTCCGACGCGGTGATCACCGTGCCCGCGTACTTCAACAACGCGCAGCGCGAGGCGACGAAGGACGCCGGCAAGATCGCGGGCCTCAACGTCCTGCGCATCATCAACGAGCCGACCGCGGCCTCGCTCGCGTACGGGCTCGACAAGGAGTCCGACCAGACGATCCTCGTTTTCGACCTCGGCGGCGGCACGTTCGACGTGTCGGTGCTCGAGCTCGGCGACGGCGTCTTCGAGGTGAAGTCGACCGCGGGTGACAACCACCTCGGCGGCGACAACTTCGACAAGGCGGTCGTCGACTGGATGGTCGCCGAGTTCAAGAAGGATCAGGGCATCGAC
>DASYGK010000034.1:0-21845 GCA_035999905.1 Gaiellaceae bacterium
CAAGGGCGACGGCCAGATCAAGATCGAGATGCACTTCCTGCCCGACGTCTATGTGCCCTGCGAGACGTGCAAGGGCGCGCGCTACAACCGCGAGACGCTCGAGGTGCGCTTCAAGGGCAAGTCGATCGCCGACGTGCTCGACATGTCGGTCGAGGATGCGCTCGAGTTCTTCGCGAAGATCCCGAAGATCCGCCGACGCCTGCAGACGCTGCACGACGTCGGGCTCGACTACGTGAAGCTCGGCCAGCCGGCGACGACGCTGTCGGGCGGAGAGGCGCAGCGCGTGAAGCTCGCCGCGGAGCTCTCGAAGGTCGCGACGGGGAAGACGCTGTACATCCTCGACGAGCCGACGACAGGCCTGCACTTCGCCGACATCGAGAAGCTCCTCGACACGCTGCAGCGGCTCGTCGACGCGGGCAACACGATGCTCGTGATCGAGCACAACCTCGACGTGATCAAGCAGGCGGACTGGCTCGTCGACCTCGGCCCCGAGGGCGGCGAGGCGGGCGGCGAGATCGTCGCCGTCGGCACGCCCGAGCAGGTCGCCGAGGTGCCGGGCAGCTTCACCGGCCAGTTCCTGCAGCACGTGCTGCCGGAGCGCGCCGTCGCCGCGGCTTAGAGAATCGCCTGCGTCTGCGTGACGCGCGCGAGCAGCTTGCTGTCGTCGTCGCGCAGCTCGGTGTCGACGACGATCGTGCGCTTGCCCTTGTGCAGCAGGCGGCTCGTGCCGTGCACGTGGCCGCCCGAGAGCGGCGCGAAGAAGTTCGTCTTCGACTCGATCGTCGCGGTGCCGCGCGCGTCGGGCGGCAGGTTGAGGAATGCGAGGAAGCCGCCGGTCGAGTCGGCGAGGCCCATCAGCGCGCCGCCGTGCAGCATCCCGCCCGCGGTGCACTTGCCGGCGTCCCACGCGAGCCGGCTGCGCACCTCGTCGGGCGACGCGGAGACGATCTCCATCCCGAGGAAGCCGGAGTAGGGAGTCGCGGCGGCGACCTGCGCGGTCAGCTCGGGGTCGGCGGGCTCCATCCGCGTGAGGCTACCCTGCCTCTCGTGAACGCGGAAGCGGCACCGGAGGCCGCGCTCGAGCGCGCCTGGTGGATGCGCGCCGCTGCGGTGCTCGTCGCGCCGCACGCCGTGTTCGTGACGCTCCGCGACGACTCCGACGAGGCGGCCCAGGCACGCCAGGAGCCGCTGATGCTGATCGCCGGGCTCGCGGGCATCGCAGGCGTCCTCGGCACCTCGACGTTCCGGCGCTCGCTCAACGACGGGTCGGTGTCGATGGGCCTCGTCGCCGTGCTCGCGTTCATGGCCGGCGCCCTCTACGCGCTCGCGTTCTTCTGGCTCGGCGGCGGCCTCCTCTTCCGCGTGTCGCGCCGTCTCGGCAGCCAGGGCTCCTGGCGCCGCTCGCGCCACCTGCTGACGCTCGCCGCGGCGCCGCTCGCGTTGACGCTGCTCACGTTCTGGCCGGTGCGCATCGCGATCTACGGCACGGACCTCTTCCGCACCGGCGGAGACGACTACGGCACCGGCGACGCGATCTTCGGCGGGATCTACTACGCCGTGATCGCGTGGTGCGTCCTGCTGCTCCTGATCGGCGTGCGCTCGGTGCACGGGTGGAGCTGGCCGCGCGCGGTCGCGACGGTCGTGCTCACGGCCGCGCTGCCGGTGCTCGTCGTGCTCGCGACGACCGTTTAGATCTTCTCGAACGCGGCGCGCTCCTCCTCGGGCATCGCGTACGTGTGCTGCTCCTCGGGAAACGTCCCGCTGCGCACCTCGTCGGCATAGCGGCCGAGCGCCTCGACGATCACGTCGCCGAGGTCGGCGTAGCGCTTCACGAAGCGTGGAGCGTGTCCCTCGTAATACCCGAGCATGTCGTGCCACACGAGCACCTGCCCGTCGGTGTCGCCGCCGGCGCCGATGCCGATCGTCGGGATCGCGAGCGCCTTCGTCGCCGCGCGGGCGACCGCCGCGGGAACGGCCTCGAGCACGATCGCGAAGCAGCCCGCCTCCTGCAGCGCGAGCGCGTCCGCGACGAGCTGCTTCGCGCGGTCCGCGGTGCGGCCCTGCGCCTTGAAGCCTCCGAGCACCGTCGCGGTCTGCGGCGTCAGGCCGACGTGGCCCATCACCGCGATGCCGGCCTCGACGATCGCGCGTGCGCGCTCGATCGACGTGCCGCCGCGCTCGAGCTTGACCGCGTCGGCGCCGCCCTCCTTCACGAGGCGCACCGCATTCGCGATCGCCTGCTCGTTCGAGAGCTCGTACGAGCCGAACGGCATGTCGGCCACGACGAGCGGCCGCTTCGCGCCGCGCGTGACCCACTGCGTCATCAGCACGATCTCGTCGAGCGTCACCGCGACGGTCGACTCGCGGCCGTGCACGACCATGCCCGACGAGTCACCGACGAGGATCATGTCGACGCCCGCAGCGTCGGCGAGCCGGCCGCTCGGGGCGTCGTACGCGGTCACCATCACGATCATCTCGCCGCGCCGCTTCAGCTCGAGCAGCTCCGGCAGCGGTAGCTTGCCGGCGGTCCAGGACGCATAGCGCTGAGGCTTGTCGCTCACGTGAGCTCTCCTTCGAGGATGACGTTGTCGATGAGGCGTGTCTCGCCGACGCGCGCTGCGGCGGCGAGGACGGTGGTGTCGTCGATGTGCAGCACGTCGACGTACTCGGGAACGAGGCCGTTGAACCCGGCGCGCGCCGCTGCGACGGGATCGCCGCCGGCGCGATGTGCAGCGGCGCCCTGTGCCAGCGCGCGCGGCAGCGCGAGAGCCTGCGCGCGCTCGTCCGGCAAGAGCCGCGCATTGCGCGACGAGAGCGCGAGCCCGTCGGGATCGCGCACGGTGGGGAGGACGCGGACGTCGAGCTCGAGGTTCAGGTCGCGTACGAGCCTGCGGATGACCGCGGCCTGCTGCGCGTCCTTCTGCCCGAAGTACGCGCGTGCGGGGCGGATGATCGTGAAGAGCTTCAGGCACACGGTCGCGACGCCGCGGAAGTGACCCGGCCGCGCGCCCCCTTCCGAGCCCGTGCCTTCGACGTCGACCCACGTCGCGTAGCCGGCCGGGTACATCTCCTCGACGCCCGGCGCGAAGAGGACGTCGACTCCCGCGCTCTCCGCGACGCGCGCATCCGCGGCTTCGTCGCGCGGATATGCGTCGAGGTCGGACTGCTCTCCGAACTGCGCCGCGTTGACGAACAGCGACGCGACGACGAGCTCGTTCTCCGTGCGCGCGGCGCGGAAGAGCGAGACGTGGCCCTCGTGCAGCGCGCCCATCGTCGGTACGAGCCCGACGTCGCCGCGCGCGAGCGCGCGAACCTCTTGGACCGTCCGGACGATCTTCATGTGGCGAGCGCCAGCGTCGCGCCGGCGAGCGTCTCGTAGAGCTCGTCGAGCTCCGGGTGCACCTCGTGGATCGCGGCGCGGTGCGCGTCGACCGTGGCCCAGTCGCCGCGCGAGATCGGCCCGGTCAGCTCGAAGCCGTTCTCGATCGTCTGCCGCAACAGCGGCTCGAGCGCTTCCGGCGGCGCGCCGGCCGACTCGAGGAGGAGCGACGCGGCGCGGTGCAGCGTGACGAGGTAGTTGGAGGCGAAGACGGCTCCCGCGTGGTAGAGCGTGCGCGCCTCGTCTGCGAGCTCGAACGGCCGCAGGCCGAGCAGCGCCGCGAGCTCGAAGCCGGCGGCGCGCGCCTCGTCCGTCTCGGCCGTGACCGCGGCCCACGCGCCGTCGAGCTGCTCGGGCCCCCGTGACAGCGAGAACGTCTGCAGCGGATGGACGCTGAACCGCCGCTCGTGCGGCTCGAGCGCGGCGAGCGGCGTCGCACCGCTGACGTGCGCCACCCAAGGTCCTGCGACCAGGTCGCGGGCCGTGTCCGCGATCGCCCCGTCCGGGACGCACAGGAGCACGAGCTCCGGCACGTCGGCGCCCACGGCGATGCCCCGCTCGCGCAACCGCGCGGCGACAGCCGAGCCGACACGGCCCGAGCCGATCACATGGATTCGCTCGATCATTCGAAGGCTCCAGCTCCATAGCGGATGCCGGGCACAGCCAGTGTACCCGTCCATGTGCGTTTGCACACGCGTCGGTCAAGCCTCCGTAGGGGTGCGCGTCGCGTTCGTCTCGACCCACGGCCGCCACGGGGACGTGACACCGCGTCGGATGACGGCCCTGCGGCGGACGTCGTATCCTCGGCCGGTGGCGGCCACGGCCACCGACGCCCAGCTCGTCTCTCGCTGCCGCGACGGCGACACCGAGGCGTGGAACGAGCTGGTCGAGCGCTTCTCCCGCTACGTCTACGCGATCGCGGTCCAGGCGTTCCGGCTCGGGCCGCACGACGCGGAGGACGTCTTCCAGGACGTCTTCGCACGCGTCTACCAGCACCTCGAGCGGCTGCGGAGCGACGAGGCGATCCGGCCGTGGATCGCGCAGCTGACCCGGCGGCGCTGCATCGACAGCCTGCGTGCGTCCGGCCGGGAAGGCCCTGCCGAGACCGACGACCTCGAGGTCGCCGAGCTCGACGAGACGTTCGCACGGCTCGACGAGGCGATGGCCGTCCGCGCCGGCCTCGACGCCGTCGGCGAGCCCTGCCGCGAGATCCTCGACCGCTTCTTCTGCCGCGACGAGAGCTATCGCGCGATCGGTGAGGCCCTGGACCTGCCTGCCGGCACGATCGCGAGCCGGATCTCCCGCTGTCTCGGGAAGCTCCGCGGTGAGCTCGAGGGAAGATCGTGACCCGCTCGCGCGTCTGGAGATCGAGATGACCGGCTACGACATCGAGCGAATCGGGGAGCTGCTTCGGCTCCTGCCTCCCCCGCCCGGAGAGTGGGTCCGGGCGGCGCAGGAGCTGCCGCAGGCGCGCGTCGAGATCGACGGCATCGTCGCGCGCGCCGAGGCGGACGCAGTATTTCGAGCGAGGCTCGTCGCCCATCTCGAGTCGGCACTCGAGGCCGAGGGGTATCCGGCGACTCCCTCCATCGTCGCCGCGTTACGGCTCCGTCTCGGCACCGGCTGACTGCACTCCCGGCGCGGTACGCCATCGGGAAGAATCTCCCGATGGCGTTGCCGCGGTCCCTCGACCTGACGGTCGCACAGCTCCTCGACGAGCTCGCAGGCCCGGTGCCACCGGGCGGAGGCTCGGCTGCAGCGGTCACCGTCGCGATGGCGGCGGCGGTGGTCGCGATGGCGGCGCGCGCTTCGCTCGAGTCCTGGGACGCGGCGGCCGGCGCGGCCGCGCAGGCGGAGACGCTCCGTGCCCGGGCGGCGCCGCTCGCGCAGCACACGGCCGAGGGCTACGAGGCGGCGCTCGCCGTACGAGACGGTGTCGCGGCGCTCGTCCCCGAGAAGCGCGACTGGGAGATCGGCCGGGTGTTCTCCGCGGCGGCGGAGCCACCGCTCGAGATCGCGCGCGTCGCGGCCGACGTCGCCGAGCTCGCAGCCGAAGTGGCCACGCGCGGCGAGCCGCGCGTGCGCGCGGATGCGATCGCCGCGGCGACGCTCGCCGCGGCCGCCGCGCGTGCCGCGGTCACACTCGTCTCGGCCAACCTCACGGCGGTGGACGGCGACCCGCGCGTCGCCGAGGTGGAGCGGCTCGCCCGCATCGCCGGGGACGCCGCGGCTCGTCTCGTGGGCTAGCCTGCAGGCAGTGCTCCGCCTCGCGCTCGCCGTCCTCCTCGCTTCCGCCGTCGTCACCGGTGCGGCCGCTGCTGCATCACCGCCGCCGCAGCTCCTGCATCCGTCGTCGCTGCACGCGAAGGCTCCTGCCGTGTACCACGTCTCGTTCAAGACGACGCGGGGCACGTTCGTCGTCACGGTTCATCGTGTCTGGGCGCCGGCCGGCGCCGACCGGTTCTACAACCTCGTGCGCGCGCGCTTCTTCGACGGCGTGACGTTCTTCCGCGTCGTCAAGGGATTCGTCGTCCAGTTCGGGATCAGCCCCTATCCGACCGTCTCGAAGGTGTGGCAGAACGCGGATCTCAAGGACGACCCGGTCAAGCTCTCGAACACGCCGGGCACGATCACCTATGCGGATGCGGGGCCGAACACGCGCACGACGCAGGTCTTCGTCAACCTCGGGAGCAACGCGGGCCTCGACACGCAGGGCTTCGCGCCGTTCGGCCGCGTGACGAGCGGGATGCGCGTCGTCGACCGCCTCTACGGGGGCTACGGCGAGAAGCCGACGAACGACCAGCCGCAGATCGCAGCCAAGGGCAACGCCTTCCTGCACAAGACGTTCCCGAAGCTCGACTCGATCGTGACGGCCCGCATCGCCGGCTGATTCGCGCGTACACTCCAGGTCATGCCGATCTACGAATACGTCTGCATGGAGTGCGAGTCGCACTTCGAGGAGCTCGTCCGCGGCGAGGAGCGGGTCGCCTGCCCGGACTGCGCCGCGACGAAGGTCTCCAGGCAGTTCTCCACGTTCGCCGTGCACGGCGTCGCCAAGCAGCCGAGCGTCTCGAGTCGCGCCGGCGGCGGTGGCGGTGGCTGCTGCGGCGGCTCGTGCGGCTGCGGGCACTAGCCGCACCGCGATGGGGGAGCAGCATGGGGAGCAGCTGACGCGTGCCGAGCGCGAGCAGCTCGAGGCCGAGCTGGCCGAGCTCGAGGGCCCCAAGCGGCAGGCCATCGTCGAGGCGATCGCGATCGCGCGCGGCCACGGCGACCTCTCCGAGAACTTCGAGTATCACGCGGCGAAGAACGAGCAGGGCCTGCTCGAGCGCCGCATCACGATCCTGCGCTCGCGGCTCCAGCACGCCGAGGTGATCGACGAGGAGGCGGCGGCCGCGAGCGGCGTCGTCACCGTCGGCTCGCGCGTCGAGCTCGAGCGGGAGGACGGCGAGCCGATGACCGTGGAGATCTCGAGCGTCGGTGGCGTATCGCCGGACTCGCCCGTGGGGCGCGCCGTCCTCGGCAAGAGCGTCGGCGACGAGATCACCGTCGAGGCCCCGCGCGGCACCTGGCGTGCCCGGGTCGTCTCGATCGGGCGCTGAGGACGCCCGTCCGGGAGCGGCCGTAGACTCGTTCCCCGTGAGTGCCGTTCCGGTCGAGCACGTCGACGAGCTCCAGGCGTACGCCGACTCCGTCGCGGGCTGCACGCGCTGCCGCCTCGCACAGGGCCGCACGCAGGTCGTGTTCGGCGCCGGCAACCCGCACGCCGACCTGATGTTCGTCGGGGAGGCGCCGGGCTTTCACGAGGACAAGCAGGGCCTCCCGTTCGTCGGCCAGGCCGGCAAGCTGCTCGAGAAGCTGCTCGCGCAGATCGGCCTGCAGCGCGGCGACGTCTACATCGCGAACGTGCTCAAGTGCCGGCCTCCCGGCAACCGCGATCCGCAGCCCGACGAGATCGAGCAGTGCGAGAGCCACCTCTTCCGCCAGATCGAGCTGATCGAGCCGATGGTCGTCGCGACGCTCGGCAACTTCGCGACGAAGCTCCTCTCCGGCCGGCCGCTCGGGATCACGCGCGTGCACGGGCAGGAGCAGCAGACGACGATCGGCGGGCGAAGCGTCCTGCTGTACCCGCTCTACCATCCGGCTGCGGCGCTTTACACGCCGGCGATGCTGAAGGTGCTCGAGTCGGACTTCGCGCGGCTGCCGCAGCTGCTCGGGGGCGCGCCGGAGCCGGTGGCGGTCGCGCCCGAGCCGGAGCTGAGGCTCGTCGCGGCTCAGGAGGCCGCGGCGAGCGAGCAGCTCGGCCTCTTCTAGACGCCTTCGACGGCGACCATGTTCAGCCGCGCGGCGCCCTCGCGGAGCTTGATCGCGGCCTGATACTCCGGCGACTCGTAGAAGCGCTTCGCGGCCTCGAGGTCGTCGAACTCGACGACGACGAGCCGCTTCGGCTGCCATTCGCCCTCGAGCACGGCCAGCTCGCCGCCGCGGACGACGAAGCGGCCGCCGGCGGCTGCGATCGCGGCGGGCGAAGCCGCCTTGTACTGCTCGTACTGCTCCGGATCGGTGATGTCGGTCTCGACGATGAGATACGCAGGCATGCCCGGGACTTTACGCTTGGGAGCGATGGCCGAGACGGAGACCGCATCGCCGGAGGAGACGGAGGCGCTCGCCGCCGGCCTCGCCGCACGGCTCGTCGAGGGCGACCTCGTCACGGTGGCCGGCGAGCTCGGCTCGGGCAAGACGACGTTCGTCCGCGGGGCGTGTGCCGCGCTCGGCGTGCGGGAGCGCGTGACGAGCCCGACATACACGATCGGCCACCGCTACCACGCCGCGGACGGGGCGGAGGTGTCGCACCTCGACCTCTACCGCTTCGAGGGCGTGTCCGCAGCGGAGTGGGGCGACCTCGAGCCGTACTTCGAGGGCGCGATCGCGTTCGTCGAATGGCCGGAGGCCGCGACCGGCGTGCTGCCGCCCGCCCGGTTCGTGGTGCGGATGCGGCATGCTGCGGGTGCCCGGAGACTGGTTTCGATCGACGAGTGCTGACGCTGGCGTTCGATACGGCGACGAATGTTGCGACGAGTGCGCTCGTCGACGACGGCGAGGTGCTCGGAGAGCGCGTCTCGCGCGCTTCGACGCTGCTCGAAGACGTCGACGCGCTGCTGCGTCAGGGCGGAGCGCACCCGCACGACCTCGACGCGCTCGCCGTCGGCATCGGGCCGGGCAGCTTCACCGGCGTGCGCATCGGCCTCGCGGCCGCGCGCGGGCTCGCGTTCGCGCTCGACCTGCCGGGCGCAGGGGTGTCGACGCTCGCGGCGCTCGCGGCAGGCGCGCCCGGCGCCGTGCCGGTCGTCGACGCGAAGCGCCGTGAGATCTTCACGCTTCGGGACGGCGAGCCGGTCGTGCTCGCGCCGGCCGAGCTCGACGTCGCCGCGGGAACGGTGTGCGTCGGCGACGGCGCGCTCCGCTACCGCGAGCTGCTCGAGGCGAAGGGGGCGATCGTGCCGGCGGACGGCGACGAGCTGCATCTTCCACGGGCGCGCTTCCACGCACAGCTCGCGCACGACTTCGGCGCGGTGGAGGAGATCGAGCCGCTGTACCTGCGCGTGCCGGATGCCGACCGGAGCGTTGCGTCGTGACGACGATCGAGCTTCGCCAGCTCGGGCTCGCGGATCTGCGCGCGATCGAGGAGATCGAGCGCCGTTCGTACCCGACGCCGTGGTCGCGGTCGATGTTCGCCGGCGAGCTCGCGAAGCCGAGCTCGATCTGCCTCGGTGCGTTCGAGGCGGAGGGGGAGGACGGCGCGTTGTGCGGCTACCTCATCGTCTCGCGCTACGTCGACGCATGGCACGTGATGAACGTCGCCGTCGATCCGGACCAGCGCGGCCGCGGCATCGCGACGATGCTGATCGAGCGGCTGTTCGAGCTGACGGAGGACGACGTGCGCCGCGGCTACACGCTCGAGGTGCGCGTCTCGAACGCGACGGCGATCTCGCTGTACGAACGGCTCGGCTTCGAAGCGCGCGGGATCCGCCGCGGCTACTACACCGACAACCGCGAAGACGCGCTGATCATGTGGAAGGACCCGGTCGCGCGTGACTGACGCGGCTCGGTGATCCTCGGTCTCGAGACGAGCTGCGACGAGACCGCCGCGGCGGTGATCACCGAAGACGGTGAGATCCGCTCCAACGTCATCGCGTCGCAGGCCGACCTGCATGCGCGCTACGGCGGCGTCGTGCCCGAGGTCGCGTCGCGCCGACACCTCGAGCTCGTCGTTCCCGTCGTGCGCGAGGCGCTCGGCGACGCCGGCGTCACGCTCGACGACCTCGAGCGAATCGCGGTGACGCAGGGCCCGGGCCTGATCGGCGCCCTGCTCGTCGGGCTCTCGACGGCCAAGGCGCTCGCCTGGTCGCGGCGGCTGCCGCTCGTCCCCGTCGACCACCTTCAGGGGCACGTCGCCTCCCTCTATCTCCAGCCGGACGCACTCGAGCCGCCGTTCCTCTGCCTCCTCGCGAGCGGCGGGCACACGCTTCTGCTCGACGTCCGCAGCCACACCGAGCAGCACCTGCTCGGGACGACGCTCGACGATGCCGCAGGAGAGGCGTTCGACAAGGGAGCGCGCCTGCTCGGCCTGGGCTATCCCGGCGGCCGCGAGATCGACCGGCTCGCGCGCGAGGGCGACCCCGGCGCGTACGCGTTCCCGGTCGCGCGCGTCCCGGGGCTGGACTTCTCGTTCTCCGGCCTCAAGACCGCGCTCCTCTACGCGACGCGCGACCTGAGCCCCGCGGAGCTCGAGGCCAGGCGCCCCGATCTCGCCGCCTCGTACCAGCGGGCGATCGTCCGCGCCCTCGCCGGGCGCGCGCAGGAGGCCGCGGAGCAGGTCGGAGCGGCCCGGATCGCCGTCGTCGGCGGCGTCGCGGCGAACTCCGAGCTGCGCGCGTGGCTCCCCGGCGCGGCCCTGGCTCCGTTGCCGCTCTGCACGGACAACGCCGCGATGATCGCGTCGGCCGGACGGTACGCGGAGCCCGTCCCGTACCCCGGATATCTTGGCCTCGATGCCTACGCCTCGCGCTGAGCCGCGCCAAGCGGTCTTGCTCGGGCTCCTCGTCGTCTCGGCGACGGCCGTGCTCCTCGCGACCGGAGGCAAGAGCGCGGGGCAGACCCCGGCGCGTGCGACGAGCGCGGCGGAGTGGCAGGGCCTCGTCGGCTCGCGCCCGCGCGTCGCGCCGACGCAGCGCGTGATCGTCGTCCTGAAGACGCCCTCGCTCGCTCAGCGCGTCGCCGCCGCGGGCGGCGTCGTGTCGACCGAGCGTGAGCGCGGCTGGACCGCGAACGTGATCGCGGCGCAGCGGCTGCTCGTGACGCGCCTCGCGCTCTCCGGCGTGACGGTCCATCCGGACTACAGCTTCACGCGCGTGCTCGACGGCTTCTCGGCGGTGATCGATCCGAGCGCGATCCCGCTGATCGAGCGCGACCAGGATGTCGACGGCGTGTATCCGGTGCGCGTCGCCTATCCGTCGACGATCTCGACGCAGGTGCTCTCGCGCGCGGACTACGGGCCGGGCTCCGGGCACCGTCCGGACATCGGCATCTCCGGCGTCGACGGCCGCGGCGTGACGATCGCGCTGCTCGACACCGGCGTCGACGCGGCGCTGCCGTACCTCCGCGGGCGCGTGCTCTCGGGCATCGACGTGATCGGCGGCGACGCCGGAGCGCTCGCGGCAGCGCGGCCCGGGGACTCGTCGCAGCTCGAGCGCCACGGCACGGAGATGGCCGGCCTGCTCGTCGGCGCCGGCGGGCCGTCGGGGCTCTCGGGTGTCGCCACCGGCGCCGCCGTGCTGCCGATCCGCGTCGCCGGCTGGCAGCCCGACGCGCTCGGCGGCTACGCGATCTATGCGCGGAGCGACCAGATCATCGCGGGGCTCGAGCGCGCCGTCGACCCGAACGACGACGGCGACGCGCACGACGCGGCCCGCATCGCGCTCGTCCCGCTCGCCGAGCCGTTCGCGGGCTTCACCGACGGCCCGGAAGCGCGTGCGGCATCGGGTGCGCTCGCGCTCGACACGCTCGTCGTCGCACCATCCGGCAACGACGGCGCCGCGGCGTCCGGGTACGGCGACATCGCAGGCCCCGGCGGCGCGCCGGACGCGCTCACCGTCGGCGCAGCCGACGCGCGCACGACCGCGGCGCAGGCGCGCATCGTCGTCCGCTCGGGCCTCGACACGCTGCTCGACGGCACGACACCGCTCGCGGGCGCCGTCATGCCGCAGTCGCGCCTCGACCTGCAGGTCGCGGTGCCGCGCGGCACGTTCGGCGGCCCGGGGGGCGCGGCGCCGCACCTCATCGACTTCTTCAACCGGCGCGGCGGCAGCATCGTCGGCGGCAAGGCCGCACTCGTGCCGATGGGCGCGTCTCCGGTGCCGGCGGCAGAACGCGCTGCCACCGCGGGCGCGTCGGCGATCCTCCTCTACGGCAGCCGCGCGTCATTGCCGGCCGGCGCGCTCGGCCTGCAGGAGAACGTCTCCGTGCCGGTCGTGTCGCTGCCGCTCGAGACTGCCCGTGCGCTGCTCGCGCGGCTCGCGGCGGGCTCGGCCGTGAGCGTGTCGCTCGGGCGCGCGCGCGCTGTCCCACTCGCGTCGGAGGGCCGCGTCGCGAGCTTCTCCTCGACAGGGCTCGCGTTCGACGGCCGCGTGAAGCCCGACCTCGTCGCACCGGGCGTCGGGCTCGCCACCTCGGAGCCCGGAGCGAGCGCGGACGGGACTCCGGAGTTCGCCACCGTCAACGGGTCGAGCGCGGCTGCCGCGACCGTCGCAGGTGCCGCCGCGCTCCTCGCGCAGGCGCGTCCCGACCTCGGAGCCGACGCCCTCAAGGGACTGCTCGTCGGCACGGCCCGCCCGACGCAGCTCGACCCCGTGACGGCGCAGGGCTCGGGGACGGTCGATCTCGGCGGCGCGGTCGCGGGCGAGCTCGCAGCGGCTCCTGCGACGCTCGCGTTCGGCCGTTCGACCGGCGCGGGGTGGCGTGTCGCGGCCTCGTTCACGCTCACGAACCTCTCGACGCGCGCGGTGCGCGTCGCGCTCGGCATCGCCACGCAGCACGAAGGGGCGGCGGCCGTCGACTTCACGCTCCATCCGACGAGCATCCACCTGCGCGCCGGCCACAGCGTGCTCGTGCGTATCGGCGCGGTGACCGCATCGGCGCCGTCCGGCAGCTCGACGGCAGACGGCGCGGTCGTCGTCCGCGTCGCGGGCGGCGGCCAGATCCGCGTGCCCTGGGCGATCGCGTTCGGTCCCGACGGTGTCGACCTCATCGGCCGCGCCTCGCTGTCTGCGAAGTCGTTCAAGGCGTCCGACGTGACGCCGGCGCTGCTGGCGCTCGACGTCGGCCGCGTGCTCGGCGTTGCGGGCCAGTCGGAGATCCGGCCGCTCGCGATGCTCGACGTCGACCTCTGGCGATCCGACGGAACGCGGGTGGGGCTCCTCGCACGCCTGCGCGACGTGCTCCCCGGCCGGTACACGTTCGGCCTCACGGGACGAGGGCCCGACGGGCAGCTCCTGCCGCCGGGCGGATACGTCGTGCACGTCACCGGTTATCCCGTCGACGGCTCGCCCGTCAGCCGGCGACGGTTGCCGTTCGTGCTCCGCTGAGCCGGACGTATACTCGCCATGCAGTCCCGGATAACGCCTCTGTGACGACGGTCGACGCACCCACCTCGCATCTCCGCGAGAACCCACTCGAAATCGCACGCGACCAGCTCCAGCGTGTCGCGACTGCGTTCGACATCGACGCGAACCTCGTGCGCGTGCTCGGCGAGTGCAAGAAGGCGGTGGAGGTCTCGATCCCGGTCGGCATGGACGACGGCTCGACGGCGGTGTACACCGGCTACCGCGTGACGCACAACGTCGCGCGCGGGCCGTCGAAGGGCGGCATCCGCTACCACCCCGACGTCACGCTCGACGAGGTCAAGGCGCTCGCGATGTGGATGACGTGGAAGTGCGCGTTGATGGGGATTCCGTTCGGCGGCGCGAAGGGCGGTGTCGTCGTCGACCCGAAACGGCTCTCGCGCTCGGAGCTCGAGCGCATGACGCGCCGCTATACGAGCGAGATCATCAACGAGATCGGCCCGGAGAAGGACATCCCTGCGCCGGACGTCGGCACGGACGCATCGGTGATGGCGTGGATCTTCGACACGTACTCGATGAACAAGGGCCACTCGGTGCTCGGTGTCGTGACGGGCAAGCCGCTCGCGATCGGCGGGTCGCTCGGCCGCGAGGAGGCCACGGCGCGCAGCGGCCTCTATTGCATCCGCGATGCCGCCGCGAAGCAGGATCGCTCGGTCGCGGGGATGCGCGTCGCCGTGCAGGGCTTCGGCAACGTCGGCAGCTACCTCGCGAAGTTCCTCCACGAAGAAGGCGCGATCGTCACGGGGATCTCGGACTCGACGACCGCGCTGCACAACGCGAACGGCATCGACATCCCTGCGGCGTTCGCGCACAAGCGCGAGCACCACACGCTCGCGGGACTCGCGGGGACGGAGTCGATCTCCGGCGAGGAGCTGCTGTCGCTGGACGTCGACGTGCTCGCGCCGTGCGCGCTCGAGCAGGTGATCACCGTGGAGAACGCCGACAGGATCAAGGCGTCGATCGTCTGCGAGGGTGCGAACGGCCCCGTCACGCCCGCCGCCGATGCGATTCTCGAGGACCGCGGCATCCTGATCCTCCCCGACGTGCTCGCGAATGCGGGGGGCGTCGTCGTCTCGTACTTCGAGTGGGTGCAGGGCCTGCAGGAGTACTTCTGGAAGGAGTCGGAGGTGAACGCGAAGCTGAACGACATCGTCAGCCGCGCGTTCGAGGAGACGTGGGAGACCGCGCAGACGCGCGGCGTGCCCATGCGTGTCGCGGCGTACGGCCTGGCGGTGCAGCGCGTCGCAGAAGCGACGATCACCCGTGGCATCTACCCCTAGACGCGCCGACGTCGTCGTCTACCACGCGCAGGGTTGCCATCTGTGCGACCGCGCGATCGAGCAGCTCCACGCGCTGCAGGAGGAGCTCGGCTTCGCGCTGCGCGAGGTCGACATCACCGGCGACGAGGAGCTCGAGGCCGCCCACCGGGAGTGGCTCCCGGTGATCGAGATCGACGGCCGGCGGCGTTTCACCTACCACGTGCAGCCCGATGCCTTCCGGCGTGCGGTTGCACAAGCGAGCGCCCGGGCGTAGCTGCTACAACCTTTCGCGCTGTTACAAGCGACGAACGGAGGACGCGTGGCGGATCGTCTCACGGTTGGTGTGGCCGCCCGCCTGTCCCGGTACCTCCAGGTGCTGACGCAGGCGCGCAAGATGGGAAAGACGCGCATCTCCTCGCAGGAGATCGCCGAGTACACCAACATCAACGCGACGCAGATCCGGCGCGACCTGTCGGCCTTCGGCAAGTTCGGCAAGCGAGGGGTCGGCTACAACATCGACTCGCTGCTCGGCGAGATCCGCAAGATCCTGCGGACGCAGGGCCAGCACAACATCGCGCTCATCGGGGCCGGCCGCCTCGGCCAGGCGATCGCGAGCTCGCCGATCTTCGCCGAGCACGGCATCAACATCGCCGCGGTGTTCGACAAGGATCCCGAGAAGATCGGGCGTCCCGTCGGGCACGTCACCGTGAGCGAGTACGTGCGCCTCGACGCGGTGACGCGCGAGAAGAACATCATCGTCGGCGTCCTGGCCGTTCCCGCCGACGCGGCGCAGACCGCCGCCGACGACCTCGTCGCGGCGGGCGTGAAGATCATCTTCAACTACTCCGAGGCGCTGCTCGAGACGCCGGCGGACGTGACGGTGCACACGTCGAACCCCGCCGTCGAGCTGCTCTACGCGCTCTATTTTCATCTGACCTAGGCTGCGCCTCGTGCGCATCCTGATCTGGCACGGCTACCTGCTCGGGGGCACCGGATCCAACGTCTACACGCGTGCGCTTGCGCGTGAGTGGAGCAACGCGGGCCACGACGTGACGGTGGTCTGCCAGGAGCGCCATGCGGAGCATTACGACATCGGCTCGGCGCGCGTCGTCGTGCCGCAGCTTCCCGGCGATCTCCTGCCCGTGTTCGTGCTCGACGGCTACGAAGGCCTCGAGGCGAAGCTGCTGCAGGACTTCACCGTCGAGGAGCGCGAGCGCTACGTCGCCGCGAACGCGGCGGCACTGCGCGAGCTCGCGCCCGCCGACCTCGTCCTTGCGAACCACGTTCTCCTGGGCGGCCCGGTCGGCGCCGCATCCGGATTGCGCTACGGCGTGAAGGCGCACGGCTCGGAGCTCGAGTACTCGATGCGCGGGCGTCCCGAGCTGGAGCGGTGGGGCGCAGAGGGGCTCGCGCGCGCGGAGGCGGTGTTCGTCGGCTCGGCGCACATCCGCGCCGTGCTCGAGGACGTCGTCGGTCACGTCGATCGCGTGCACGAGGTGCCACCCGGAGTCGACGTGGACGAGTTCACGCCGGAGCCGCGCGCCGAGGCGCTCGCCGGGCTGATCGCGGAGTCGCGGCGCGACCAGATCGATGCCGGAGAGCGGCATCCCGACCCCGGCAACGCCGAGCGCTTCGAGGAGTTCTTCGCGGACGACGCGCCGACACTTCTCTACTTCGGGAAGCTGATCGAGAACAAGGGCGTCCAGGTGCTGTTCGAGGCGATGCGCGGGCTCGGCGCGCGCGCGGTGATCGTGGGCTTCGGCGACTACCGCGCTGCGCTCGAGGCGCAGGCGCCCGAAGGGACGCTCTTCACGGGCGCGCTCGAGCACCGGCATCTGGTGCACCTGCTGCCGCTCTGCGACGTCGCCGTGGTGCCGTCGATCTTCCCCGAGGCGTTCGGGATGGTCGCCGCCGAGGCCGCGTCCGCGGGCGTGCCGCCGGTCGTCGCCGACCACTCCGGTCTCGCCGAGGTGGCGGCGGGGATCGCGGCCGAGTATCCCGAGGGGCGCCGGGAGCTCGCGGCGTTCCCGACGGGCGACGCGTCGGCGCTGCGCGATCGCCTCCGCACGCTGCTCGAGCTTCCGCCGGAAGAGCGGCGCGCGCTCGGCCTGGCGGCGCGCGGCGCGGTCGAGCACCGCTGGAGCTGGGCTCGGGTGGCGGAGCGACTTCTGGAGCCGTTCGGCAACTAGATGGTTGATGCCACGGCGGGGTGCGTCTGGGGGTGGCTCAGGCCAAGCCGTGTGGACGGGGCAGCCGCAGGCCAGGCAGGCCGCCTGGTCAAGGCTGACCGGCCGCACGGCGCCGCGCCTGGGCCACCAGCCAGGCGCGCATTGTCGTGGCATCAACCATCTAGGCTTGCGCGATGGGCGACGAGCAGAAGGTCGGCTTCGAGGAGCTGCTCGCGGCGTCGCGCGCGGCGTTCGAAGAGGTGCCCGACTTCACGCTGGCCGTGGAGGAGGAGTTCGCGCTCCTCGACCCGGCGTCGCTCGAGCTCGTCAACCGCTTCGAAGACGTCCAGCAGGCGGCGCGCGGGACGGAGGTGGAGCCGCATCTCGTCGGCGAGCTGATCGCGTCCGAGGTCGAGGTGCGCACGGGACGCTGCGAGACGTTCGCGGAAGCGGCGGCCGCGCTCGGCGAGCGCCGGTCGCAGCTGCGTGCGCTCGCGGACGGGGTCGGGGTCGGGCTCTCCGCAGTCGCGACGCATCCGTGGAGCCGCTGGCAGGACCAGCGGATCATCGACACGCCGCATTACCGACGGAACGACGAGCTGCTGCGCTATGTCGTCTGGCGCAACAACACGTTCGGCCTGCACGTGCACATCGGCGTCAACGGGCCCGACCGCGCGATCCGCGTCACGAGCGCGCTGCGGAACTACCTCCCGGAGCTGCTTGCGCTCTCCGCGAGCTCGACGTTCGTCGAGGGCGTGTTCACGCATCTCCATTCGGCGCGCACGCAGATCTTCACCCGCATGTTCCCGCGCTGCGGGATCCCGGATGCGCTCGACAGCTGGGACGAGTGGGAGCGCTACATCCGCTTCCTCTACGAGACGGGCTCGGTCACCGAGCACACGCAGCTCTGGTGGAGCGTCCGTCCGCACCTCGCGTTCCCGACCGTCGAGATCCGCATCTGCGACGCGCAGCCGGAGCTCGCCGAGGCGCGCTCGCTCGCGGCGCTGTGTTACGCGTTGACCGCCCGCATCGCGCGCGCGCTCGACGAGGGCGAGCCGCTGCCGGCGTGGCCGAACCGCCTGCTCGAGGAGAATCTCTGGCGCGCGATCCGCTGGGGTCTCTCCGGCGAGCTGATCGACTTCGCGCGCGGCGAGTCGATCCCGGCGCGTGCGCGGCTCGAGCAGCTCGTCGAGTGGGTGCAGCCCGTCGCCGAGGAGCTCGGCGCGTCGCAGTGGCTCGCGATCCCGGAGCGAAACGCAGCGGAGCGCCAGATCGCGCGCCAGGCAGAGGGCGCGACGATGGAGGAGATCTTCGCCGAGCAGGTCGGGGCCGGTGAGCGAGTCTCCGGCTGAGTCCAGCCAAGCCGCGCAGCTCGTCGAGGAGCTGCAGAAGGCGAAGGTCTCGGACCTGCTCCTGCACACGAGCTCGCTGCTCGCGTCGCTCGCCTACGGCAAGCTCGCGCCGGAGATCCGCGACCTCGAGCAGGCGCGTGTCGCGATCGACGCCCTCACCGCGCTCGGCCCCCTGCTGGAGGAGGCCCCGCGCCGCGACATCGAGCACGTGACGGCGAACCTCAAGCTCGCCTACGCCGAGGCGGCCGCCGGGAATCCCGCCGATTCGTGACCCCGGTGCCGGGGCCGGGCCAGGCAAGTGCCGGGCAAGTGCCTGGCACCGGGGTCGCCTTTGTGACGCGGGTCTGACCGCCAAATCTGATACAAACCTGCGCGCGCCGGGGGTTTCCCCGGGCCACTTTGTAACGCGGTCGAGTCGATCAAGGGGAGCCCTGGACGTATGAGCTTTTTCAGTGACCACGCAGTGCTGTTCGCACTGCTCTGCGCCGGCGCGGCAGTCGTGTACGGCCTCTACCTCACGGTCTGGCTGCTCCGGCAGCCCGCCGGGACGGAGCGCATGCAGGAGATCTCGCGCGCCGTCCAGGAAGGCGCCGCCGCCTACCTGCGCCGCCAGTACATCACCATCGCGGCCGTTGCCGTCGTCCCGTTCCTCCTGCTCGGCTTCTACAACAAGCTCGGGTGGGGGACGGCCGTCGGCTTCCTGATCGGCGCCGTGCTCTCCTCGGCCGCCGGCTTCATCGGGATGAACGTCGCCGTGCGCTCGAACGTGCGCACCGCGGAGGCCGCGCGGAAGGGCCTCTCGCCGGCGCTCAACGTCGCGTTCCGTGCGGGCTCGGTCACCGGCCTCCTCGTCGTCGGCCTCGGCCTGCTCGGGGTCGCCGGCTATTACTGGGCGCTGACCGGCTGGCTCGGCCACACGCCGAACTCGGCGATCAAGGATCTCCTCGGGCTCGCGTTCGGCGGCTCGCTCATCTCCGTCTTCGCGCGGCTCGGCGGCGGCATCTTCACGAAGGCCGCCGACGTCGGCGCCGACCTCGTCGGCAAGCTCGAGGCCGGCATCCCCGAGGACGACCCGCGCAACCCGGCCGTGATCGCGGACAACGTCGGCGACAACGTCGGCGACTGCGCCGGCATGGCGGCCGACCTGTTCGAGACCTACGCCGTCACCGCCGTCGCCGTGATGCTGCTCGGCATCACCGGTGGCGCTGCGAACACCGGGACGCACCTCTGGCTGCTCCCGCTCGCGATCGGCGGCCTCTCGATCATCGCGTCCATCATCGGCACGCTCTTCGCGCGCGTGCGCGAGGGCGGCAACGTGATGAACGCGCTCTACCGCAGCGTGCTCGTCGCGACCGTGCTGAGCGCGATCGGGTTCATCCCGATCGTCAAGGGCTTCTGCACGACCGGCCGCTTCAGCTTCTGGCACCTGTACGTCGCCGCGCTGATCGGCCTCGTCGTCACGTTCCTGCTCGTCGGCATCACCGAGTACTACACCGGCACGCGCTGGAACCCGGTGAAGGCGATCGCGAGGGCCTCGGAGACGGGCCACGCGACGAACATCATCGAAGGCCTCGCGATCGGCATGCAGGCGACGGCGCTCCCGGTGATCGTCATCGCCGCGGGCATCCTGCTCGCGAATCACGTCGCCGGCCTCTACGGCATCGGCGTCGCCGTGATGGCGCAGCTCTCGATGACCGGGCTCATCGTCGCGCTCGACGCGTACGGCCCGGTCACCGACAACGCGGGCGGCATCGCCGAGATGGCGGACCTCCCGCCCGAGGTGCGCGCGATCACCGACCCGCTCGACGCGGTCGGCAACACGACGAAGGCCGTGACGAAGGGCTACGCGATCGGCTCTGCCGCGCTCGCCGCGCTCGTCCTCTTCGGCTCGTACGCCGACGGGATCCACACGCAGGGAGCGGGCCACGGCAGCCTCGGCACGCTCACGTTCGACCTCTCGAATGCCTGGGTGATCGCCGGCCTGCTGATCGGCGGGCTCATGCCGTTCCTCTTCGCGTCGCTCGCGATGCAGGCAGTCGGCCGTGTCGGCGGCGAAGTGGTCGTCGAGGTGCGCCGCCAGTTCCGCGAGATCCCCGGGATCATGGAGGGGACGACGCGTCCGGAGTACGGCCGCGCGATCGACATCGTCACGAAGTCCGCGCTCCGCAGCATGCTGCTGCCCGCCCTCGTGCCGATCGCGTTCCCGATCGTCGTCGGGATCATCAACCCGCGGATGCTCGGCGGCCTGCTCATCGGCACGATCGTCACGGGCCTCTTCCTCGCGATCGCGATGACCGCCGGCGGCGGCGCGTGGGACAACGCGAAGAAGACGATCGAGGACGGCGCGCACGGCGGCAAGGGCTCCGACGCGCACAACGCGTCGATCACGGGCGACACCGTCGGCGATCCCTACAAGGACACCGCCGGGCCTGCGATCAACCCGATGATCAAGATCGCCAACATCGTCGCGATCCTGATCATCCCGCTGATCATCAGCATCCACGGTTAAGCACAGCGGGTCGGCGCCGCGAAGCGGCGCCGGCCCATCCCCTTCCGCCCTGGCCGACCAGGCCAGGTCGAGTCTTGACCTTTGCTCTTCCGCCCTGGCCGATCAGGCCAGGGCGAGTCTTGACTTTTCGCGCGGCCGGCAGGAGTACCGTTCGCCGCATGAACCTGCGCCGCTCCCCGGGCGAGCTCGCCGCCGGGCTCCTCGCGAGTGCCGGCGCCGTCGTGTTCGTCACGGCCTCGATCGCGGAGCTCAAGCCCTACGTGCCGGTGCTCAGCCTCGGCGTCCTGTACGTGTTCGCCGTGCTGCCGATCGCGGTGGTCTGGGGGATCGGCCTCGCCTCGCTCGTCTCGGTCGCGAGCATGCTCGCCTTCAACTGGTTCTTCCTGCCGCCGACACACACGTTCCAGCTCCGTGACGGCGCGAACTGGCTCGCGCTCGCGGTCTATCTCGTGACCGCGATCGTCGTGAGCGCGCTCGCCGCGCGCGCGCGGCGACGTGCCGAGCTCGCGGAGCTGCGCGAGCGGGAGGCCGCAGCGCTCGCGGAGGAGGTGCTCGAGGCCGAGGCGCTCCGGCGCAGCGACGCGATCAAGACCGCCGTGCTGCACGCCGTCTCGCACGACCTACGCTCGCCTCTGACGGCGATCGTCGCCGCAGCGTCGGGGCTCGCGAATCCCGAGCTGCGCCTCCCCGATGCCGATCGCGTCGAGCTCGTGACGACGATCCGCAGCGAGGCGGACCGGCTCGACCGGATCGTCGGGAACCTGCTCGACCTGTCTCGCCTCGAGAGCGGTGTCGCGTCGCCGCATCCGGCTCTCTGGCCCGTCGAGGAGCTGGTCGGCCGCGCCGTCGAGGAGGTCGGGCCCGAAGCTGCGCGCGTGACCGCGGAGGTCGACGCCGATGCGTCCCCGGTGCGCGTCGATGCGGTGCAGATCGAGCGGGTGCTCGTGAACCTGCTCGACAATGCCCTGAAGTTCTCACCGCCAGGCTCGCCGGTGCAGGTGCGTGCGGACGAGCGCGACGGCGAGGTCCTGCTCCACGTCGTCGATCAGGGCCCGGGCGTCGCCGCGGCCGAGCGCGACGCGGTGTTCGAGGCGTTCAAGCGCGGCGGCGGCTCGGCGGTGCGGGGTGCGGGCCTCGGTCTCGCGATCGCGCGCGGATTCTCGGAGGCGAACGGCGCGCGTGTCTGGATCGAGGACGATCCGTGGGGCGGTCACTTCGTGCTTGCGCTCCCTGCCGCCGAGCGGACGCCGGTGCCGGCATGAGCCGCATCCTCGTCGTCGACGACGAGCTCCAGATCCTTCGTGCGCTCGAGATGAGCCTGCGCGGCGCGGGCTACGACGTCGACACCGCGACGACGGGCGCACAGGCGCTCACAACTGCCGCGGTGAACCCGCCCGACGCGGTGATCCTCGACCTCGTCCTGCCGGACGCGCGCGGCACGGACGTCTGCCGCGAGCTGCGAACGTGGAGCACGGTGCCGGTGATCGTCCTCTCGGTC
>DASYGK010000045.1:0-9563 GCA_035999905.1 Gaiellaceae bacterium
GCCTTCGTAGTGGAACTCGACGGTCTTGCCGTCGGCGCGCTCGTCGGTGAGCTTGATGCGGAGCGCCTTCGTGAGGAACGCCGTCTCGCGCAACCGCTGCGTGACGGTGCCGGCGTCGATGTCGATCTCCTCGAAGATCTCCCCGTCGGGCATGAACGAGATCGTCGTCCCCGTATCCTCGTCCGCCGCGTCGCCGACGACCTCCATGTCGCCCTGCGGCACCCCGCGCGCGAACTCCTGCCGGTATGCCTTGCCGTCGCGGCGCACCTCGGCGACGAGCCATTCCGACAGGGCGTTGACGACGGAGACGCCGACGCCGTGCAGGCCGCCGGAGACCTTGTAGCCGTCGCCGCCGAACTTGCCGCCGGCGTGCAACTTCGTCAGCACGACCGTCAGCGCGGGGAGATTCTGATCGGGCATCACGTCCACCGGGATGCCGTGGCCCCAGTCGCGGACGGTCACGGAATGGTCCGGATGGAGCGTCACCTCGATGCGGTCGTTGCGGCCCGCGAGAGCCTCGTCGACCGAGTTGTCGACGACCTCGTAGACGAGGTGGTGGAGGCCCCGCTGGCCCGTCGAGCCGATGTACATGCCCGGCCGGAGCCGGACCGGCTCGAGGCCCTCGAGAACGGTGATGTCTTTTGCTGTATAGGCGTCTTCGGCCATCAAAAAAGCCCTGCAAATACCGCATTTGCGGGCACTTGTAAGTGTATCAGAACGAGCGGTCGCCCGGGCGCTCTACGGCGGCTCTCGCGAGGCTCGCGCGGGCCGCTCGGGCGACGAGGTCGCGGAGCTCCTCGTCGTCGATCGCGGAGGCCCACTCGGCCGCGTCGCGTGCCTGTTCCAGGGTAGCCTCCGGACGGTCCCGCACCGAGTCTGCGGGCGTCTCCGGTGTCGCTTCCGGCAGCGGCCCCGGTGCGAATTTCAGCTTCGGTTTCGTCGGCAGCCGCGACGAGATCTCCGCCGCGCGCTGCGTGAGCTCGAAGCCCCACACGGCGTCGCGCGTGTTGACGAGCAGCGTGCCGTCGCGTGTGAAGCGCGCCGGCCAGGCGTGCCGCGCGATCTCCTCGCCGACCGCGGCCGGCCATGCAGCGACGGTGTCGCCGATGCCGCCTTGCGGGCCGAAACGCGCGAGCTCGCTGCGCAGCTCGTCGCCGATCGGCTCCATCACGCGGCCTCGCGAATCGCGCCCGGCGTGACCTCGAGCAGCTGGTCGGGCTCCGCCGGGAGCATCGCGGCGTCGGTCGCCGTGATGAGCGCCTGGCCGGCCTGCGCGACGCGCGCGGCGAGGATCCGCCGGCGCTCGGGATCGAGCTCCGAGAGCACGTCGTCGAGCAGGAGGAGTGGCGGGATTCCGCGCCGGTCTGCAATCAGCTCCGCCTCGGCCAGGAGCAGCGCCAGCACGGCGAGCCGCTGCTCTCCCTGCGAGCCGAAGCTCCGCAGCTCGCGCACACCGGACGCGATCACGACGTCGTCGAGATGCGGGCCGAGCCCCGTCACGCCGCGGTCGAGGTCGCGGTCGAGCCGTTCCTCGAGCGCCGCAACCGTCACCGGGCCGCCGTCGTAGCGAAGCTCGGCGCCCGCGAGGCCGAGCTCGCCGGCGCGCTCCGCGAACGGCGGGTCGAGCAGCGCGAGCGTCTCGCGTCGGGCAGCAACGAGCTCCGTCCCGAGCTCCGCGACCTGCGCCGTCCACGGTGCGAGGGCATCGCGCGACGAGAAGCCCGCGGCGACGCGGCGCAGGGACGCGTTGCGCTGCGCGACGGCGGCGCCGTAGTCCGCTGCGAGCTGCGCCCTCGCGGGCGACAGGCGTCCGAGCGCGCGGTCGAAGTACGCGCGCCGGGCCGCCGGTGCGCCCTTGACGACGCCGAGGCGGTCCGGTGTGAAGACGAGCGTCGCCGTCTCCGCGCGCAGCTGGTCGGCGGCGCGCAGCGGTGCGCCGTTCAGCTGGGCGCGCTTGCCCGCCCCTGCCTCGAGCACGAGCTCCACCTCGAGCGGCACCGTTCCCCGACGGCCGCGCACCGCGATCCGGGATGCGGTCGCGCCGAAGCGGATCAGCTGCGCGTCGGTGCGGGTGCGCGGCGAGAAGCCCTGCGTGCCGACGTGCAGCGCCTCGAGCAGATTCGTCTTGCCGACGCCGTTCGGGCCGACAGCGAGCACGAGGCCGGGCCGCAGGCCGAGCTCGAGCCGCGCGTAGGAGCGAAAGTCGACGAGGGAGACCGTCTCGACGATCAGCCGGGGAGGCGGATCGGCATGACGAGGTACGTGAAGTCGTCGCCGTCGCCCTGGATCACGGCCGGGCGCAGCGGGCTGATCAGCTTCACGCGCACGTCGTCGCCTTCGAGCGACTCGAGCCCGTCGCGGAGGAAGTCGGCGTTGAACCCGATCTCGAGCGTCTCCCCGGTGAAACCCACCGGCATCGACTCCTGCGACTCGCCGACCTCGTGCGTGCGTGCGATCACCGTGAGCTCGCCCTCGGCGAATCGCACCTGCAGCGGCGTCGAGCGCTGGATCATCACCGACGCGCGGCGGACCACGTCGAGCAGCTCGCCGCGCGGAACGGTGAGCTCGTACTCGAACGCCTCAGGCAGGAGCTGCTTGTAGTTCGGGAACTGGCCGTCGATGCGGCGCGTCGTCAGCCAGACGCCGGACGTCGCGAAGATCACCTGGTTCTCGTGCACGCCGACCTCGACCTCGTCGCCGGAGGTCGCGATGCGTGCGAGCTCCTGGAGGGCGCGGGCGGGGACGATCGCCTCGAGCTCGGGCACCGTGCCCTCGAGCGCCGTCTGCTTGACCGCGAGACGGTACGAGTCGGTCGCGGCCATCACGAGCATGCCGGCGGTGAACTGGACGAGGATGCCGGTCAGCACGGGGCGCGACTCGTCACGCGACGCCGCGCGTGCAACGCGGCCGATCGTCTCGAGCAGCGGCTCGCGGTCGACCGAGAACGTCGTCACGGCGTCGAGCTCCGGCAGCCGCGGGAAGTCCTCCGGGTTGTACGTGTGCAGCGTGTAGCTCGCGGTGCCCGACGTGACGTGCACGACGGACTCGCTCGGGCGATGCTCGATCGCGACCTCGTCCGCCGGCAGCAGCTTCGCGATGTCGGCAAGCGTCTTGCCCGGCAGCACGATGGCCCCGTCGCCTTCGATCTGCGCCGTGAGGGTGGCGCGGAGCGAGAGCTCCATGTCGGTCGCTGCCACACGCAGCTCCGATCCCTGCGCCTCGAGCAGGATCCCTGAGAGGATCTGCACCGACGTGCGGGTCGACACGGCGCGAGAGACGACGCCGAGCGCCTGGACGAGCTCGTCCTTCGAGCACGTGATCTTGAGTCCGCTTCCCACAGTGGCGCCCACGCTGTCTGCAGTTTCAATCATTTAAGAAATCCTTGTAGAGGTAGTAGAGAGTGTGGACGACGGGGAAGACGGCGTGAGACGGCTTGGTTGAGCCGAGTCCGCACTGTACGCGCCCTGGGGAGAGATGGCCCGATTGCACAGGGTCATGTCGCTACCGGACCTGCTTCACACGTGCGGTCAGTTCCTGCACGAGGTTGTACACAGACCTGTCCTCACGGATCAGTCGCGCGATCTTCGACGTCGCATGGATGACGGTGGTGTGGTCGCGGCCGCCGAACTCCTTGCCGATCTTCGGCAGCGAGGAGTCCGTGAGCTCGCGCGAGAGGTACATCGCGACCTGCCTCGGATAGACGATGTTCTGCGACCGCTTGTCGCCGCAGAGCTCCTCGAGCGACATGTTGAAGCGCTCGGCGACGAGGTCCTGGATGCGCTTGATCGAGACCTCCGCCGCCTCCCCCTGCGGGAAGACGTCGCGCAGCACGTCCTGTGCCAGCTCGACCGACATCGCGCGGCCGGTGAGGGACGAGAACGCGACGACGCGCGTCAAGGCTCCTTCGAGCTCGCGGATATTCGTGGAGACGCGGCTCGCGATGAATGTGAGCACCTGGGGATCAGGCACGTGGATGCCGTCCGTCTTGACCTTCTTGCGCAGGATCGCGATGCGGGTCTCGAGGTCGGGCGGCTGGATGTCCGTGATCAAGCCCCACTCGAAGCGGCTGCGGAGGCGCTCCTCGAGGGTTGCGATGTCACGGGGCGGCCGGTCGCTCGACATGACGATCTGCGAGCCGGCCTCGTAGAGCGAGTTGAAGGTGTGGAAGAACTCCTCCTGGATCCGCTCCTTGTGCTCGAAGAACTGGACGTCGTCGATCAGGAGCACGTCATAGGTGCGGTAGCGCTGCTTGAAGCCCTCGATGCGCGTGTCGCGGAGCGAGTTGATGAAGTCGTTCATGAACGTCTCGCTCGTGACGTAGCGGACGCTCAGCTCGCCGGTGTGCTCGCTCACGTACTGCGCGACCGCCTGGAGCAGGTGGGTCTTGCCGAGACCGGTGCCGCCGTAGATGAAGAGCGGGTTGTACGCCTGTGCAGGCGCTTCTGCGACCGCGAGGGCCGCAGCGTGCGCGAAGCGGTTCGACGAGCCGATCACGAAGGAGTCGAAGGTGTACTTCGCGTTGAAGCCGCCGCTCTCGGGCCGGCCCGGGATGCGCTCGACGACCGCGGGGGCGGGGAGCGGCTCGTCTCCGTCCTCGTCGGCAGGCACCGCGGCGATCCCGGCTGCGGACTCGGTCACGCGCAGCTCGAGCGGACGCTCCGCACCGGTCACGTCGCGGATCGCGGCGCCGATCAGGCCGCGGAAGTGGCCCTCGATCCAGTCGCGGGTGAAGTCGTTCGGGACACCGAGGACGAAGCAGTCGTCGGAGAGCTCGACGCCCGTTACTTCTCCGAACCACGTCCCGTAGGTCGTGTCGTTGAGGGAACCCCTGAGCCGACCGGCGACTTCGCTCCACAGGCTCTCGGCCGTCAGCTCTATTTGGTGTTCCACCCTGCTGCCAGCTCCTGACTCGTGAACCCGGGTGGCGAGCATAGCAGCGTCCCGAACGGACACAAAATGCGCCGATTTGCAGGGATTTACGGGGTAGTCCGATTCCCTCCACAGGTGTGGACAGTCGTGGGGGAAACTCCCCTTACGCGCATCGTTGCACGCGCCGGACCTGTGGAGAAGCCGGTGGACGATCGTCGTCTATACTGACGCCCCGCGGTCCCCCGGCTCGGGGGAATTTCTCCGTTCGGAGCCCCTTTCTCATGAAGCGCACCTATCAGCCCAACGTCCGACGCCGCAAGCGCAAGCACGGCTTCCGCGCGCGGATGTCGTCGAAGGCCGGCCGCGTGATCCTGAAGCGCCGCCGCGCCAAGGGCCGCTCGAGTCTCTCGGCGTAACGACGCACTAAGCTGAACGCCGTGAAGCGTGCGAATCGTCTGTCCCGCTCGCGGGACTTCGACGCCGTCTACCGGCAGGGTCGCTCCGTGTCCTCGCGGTTCCTCGTCCTCTACTGGTTCCCGCACGAGGATCCGGGCGCGCCGCGCTTCGGCTTCTCCGTCCCGAAGTCCGTCGGCGGCGCCGTCGAGCGCAACCGGATCAAGCGGCAGCTGCGCGAGGTCTGGCAGGCGCGGCTCGACGAGGTGCCGGCGGGCAGCGACTACGTTCTGATCGTGCGACCGGGCCTGCCCGAGGCGGTCACCGCGAACGGCTTCGAGTGGCTCGCCGAGCGCGTCGACGAGGTGCTCGGCATGACGAAGGCGGCCGCCTGATGTACCGCGTCGGCGTCGGCTTCGTCTGGCTCTACCGCGCGACCTTCGGAGCGCTCTTCCCGACGACGTGCAAGTACGAGCCCTCGTGCTCGCAGTACGCGATCGACGCGGTGCGCGCAAAGGGGCTCGTCCGCGGCGCCGTCCTCGCCGGCTGGCGCCTGCTGCGGTGCAACCCCTGGAGCCACGGAGGCTTCGACCCGGTCCGATGAGCCATCTCGTCTCCTTCATCCTCGGCTCTCCGCTGACGCCGCTCGAGCATGCGGCGCGCCACGTCCTCAACTGGCTTCACTTCACGATCGGGCTGACGTGGGCGTGGTCGATCGTCGCGCTGACGGTGATCGTGCGGATGCTGCTCGTCCCGCTGACGGTCAAGCAGATCCACTCGATGCAGAGCCTGCAGCGGCACGCGCCGCAGATGAAGGAGATCCAGAAGAAGTACAAGCACGACAAGCAGAAGCAGAACGAAGAGCTGATGAAGTTCTACAAGGAGAACCAGATCAACCCGGCTGCGTCGTGCCTGCCGATGCTGGTTCAGCTCCCGGTCTTCATCGCGCTCTACTACTCGCTGCGGCACTTCGCGAAGGAGCCCGCGGCGCTCCATCCGGGCAGCCTCTCGTTTCTCCACTTCATCCCGTCGATCGCCGACCACACGACGTCGCACTGGGGCGGCTTCGTGCTCCTCGTCGTGTACGTCGGCAGCCAGATGGCCTCGACGCTCTTCATGTCGGCGACCGTCGACAAGATGCAGCGGACGCTGTTCATGGTCATGCCGCTCGTGTTCGTGTTCGTGATCGCGCGCTTCCCGGCCGGCCTCGTCCTCTACTGGGTGACCACCAACCTGTGGACGGTCGGCCAGGGCCTCATCACGCGGCGGCTCGTGCCGAAGACACCTGCCCCGTCGCTCTTCGGCGACAAGAAGACGTCGCGGACGCCGCCGAAGGACGAGGGCGACGGCGGCGGCAACGGTGCGAAGCCTGCGCCGGATGCGCCGAAGCCGCAGCCGGCGGCCGCAGCACCCGCGGCGCCGCGCAAGGTACGCCGGAAGAAGAAGGCCGGCCGGCGGTGACCGGCGACGTCGTCGTCGAGGCGACCGGGGAGACGGTCGGCGAGGCGAAGTGGGCGGCGCTGCGGGAGCTCGAGCTCCGGCATCCCGGCGTGGACAAGGCCGCGGTGCAGTTCGAGGTCGTGACGGAAGGGGAGCGCGGCCTGCTCGGAGTCGGCTACGCGCCGGCGCGGGTGCTCGCGCGGGTGCCCGAGGACGCGCTCGACCGGGCGACCCTCGACGAAGGGGGCCTTGCGGGCGAGGTGCGGGTGCTCGTCGGGCGGATCGTCGCGGCGCTCGGGGTCGACGGCCGCGTCGACGTGCACGAGGACGACGACACGATCACCGTCACCTGCTCGGGCGCCGACGTCGCGCTCTTGATCGGCAGGCACGGCCAGACGATCGACGCGGTGCAGTACCTCCTCAACGCGATCTCCCACCGGGCCTACGGCGACGAGCGCAAGGAGGTCGTCGTCGACGCGGCGGGCTATCGCGAGCGCCGTCGCGCGACGCTCGAGGCGCTTGCGGAGCGGACGGCGCAACAGGTTCGCGCGAGTGGGGTGCGCGTCGAGCTCGAGCCGATGACGGCGGTCGAGCGGAAGGTCGTGCACTTGCGGCTGAAGGAGCTCGGCGGCGTCGAGACCTCCTCGGAGGGGACGGAGCCGAATCGGTACGTCGTCGTCCTCCCTGCCGGCTGACTGGCTGGCGGCGGTGCTCGCCGCGCCCGGATTGACGGCGCTCCGCGACCCGGCGGAGGCGCGCGCGATGCTTCTCGACGACGCGCTGCGCGCCGCGGCCGTCGTCCGCGGCTTCGACGGCCCGGTCGTGGACGTCGGCTCCGGCGGCGGCTCGCCGGGGATCCCGCTCGCGCTGGCGCTTCCGGAGCGTGCGTTCACGCTGCTCGAGGCGGAGCGGCGGAAGTGCGACTTCCTCGAGCGCTGGGCGCCGCCGAACGCGCGCGTCGTCTGGGGCCGCGCCGAGGAGCAGGAGACGGACGCGTACGGCGTCGCGCTCGCCAAGGCGCTCGCGCAGCCCGCGGTGGCCGCCGAGTGGTGCCTGCCGCTCGTCCGCCCGGGCGGCGCAGCCGTCCTCTGGCTCGGCCCGTCCGCCGACCTCGAGGCGGTCGCGACCGTCTCCGGCCTGCTCGGAGGAGGCCCGCCCGAGGAGCACGACGGCCTCGTCGTCCTCCGGAAGCTCGCTCCCACGCCGGCCGGCTTCCCCCGCCGGGTGGGTGTCGCGAGGAAGCGTCCGCTCGCATAGCGACAATGGCCCCGATGGCCCGGATCTACGCACTCGCGAACCAGAAGGGCGGCGTCGGCAAGACGACGACCGCGATCAATCTCGCCGCGTGCCTCGCGGAGGCCGGCGAGCGCGCGCTCGTGATCGACCTCGACCCGCAGGCGAACGCGACGTCGGGCCTCGGCATGCGCGCGAACGGGACGTCGAGCTACGACCTCCTCGACGGCGCGCCGCTCGGCGACCTCACGAAGCACACGGCGTTTCCGAATCTCGACCTCGTCCCGTCGAAGCCCGAGCTCGCCGGCGCGGTGATCGAGCTCGCGCAGCGCGCGGACGGCGAGCGCTATCTCACCGAGGCGCTCGCGTCGGGCACGTCGCAGTACGACTTCGTGTTCCTCGACTGCCCGCCGTCGCTCGGCCCGTTGACGGTGAACGCGCTCGCCGCCGCGCATCGCGTGCTCGTGCCGGTGCAGGCCGAGTACTACGCGTTGGAGGGGCTCACCCAGTTGATGCAGTCGATCGACCTCATCCGCCGGCGCCTCAACCCGAGCCTCGGGATCGGCGGTGTGCTGCTGACGATGGTCGATGCGCGCACGCGGCTCGCGGCGGACGTCGAGGCGGAGGTGCGGAAGCACTTCGGGCCGCTCGTCTTCCGGACCTCCGTGCCGCGGTCGGTGCGGCTCGCGGAGGCGCCGAGCCACGGACTGCCGGCGATCGCGTACGACCGCCGCTCCGCCGGAGCGGACGCGTACTGGAAGGTGGCGATGGAGCTTGTCGAGCGCGCCTAACCGTAGGGGTCTCGGCCGCGGCCTCGAGGTGCTCGTCGGCGGCATGGAAGTCGCCGCGAACGAGCTGCTCGAGCTGCCGGTCGACGCGGTGCACCCGAACCCGCGGCAGCCGCGCAAGCGCTTCGACGGCGAAGCAGGTTCCGGCCTCGCGGAGTCGGTGCGCAGGCAGGGGATCATCCAGCCGCTGCTCGTGCGCCCGCGCGACGCCGGCGGCTACGAGATCGTCGCGGGCGAGCGCCGCTGGCGTGCAGCGCGCGAAGCCGGCCTTGCGATGGTGCCGGCGGTCGTCCGCGTTGCCGACGATCGCGACACGCTGCTGCTCGGCCTGATCGAGAACGTCGCGCGCGAGCAGCTGACGCCGGTGGAAGAAGCGCGTGCGTGCGCAGTGCTGATCGACGAGTTCTCCCTCTCGCTCGGCGAGGTCGCGGAGCGCGTCGGCCGCTCGAAGCCGTCCGTGTCGAATCGCATCCGCCTACTCGATCTTCCCGACGACGTGCTCGGGATGCTCGAGCGCGGACAGCTGAGCGAGGGCCACGCGCGCGCGGTGCTCGCGGTGCCGGACCACGAAGGCCGGCGGCGGCTCGCGCGCGAGATCGTGCAGAAGGGATTGTCGGTGCGCGCCGCCGAGCAGCGTGCGAAGTGGGCGGGCGCGAAGCAGAAACCGCGCGTGCGCGCGACTCCCGTCGACCCCGAGCTCGCGTCGCGCGTGCGGGTCGCCCTGGAGCACCTGACGGGCTTTCACGCGAAGGTCGGCGCGGGCCGCGTCGAGCTCGCATTCGCCGACGAGCACGAGCTCGCCGAGCTCGCGGAAGCGCTCGAGCGCGCGTCCGCGCGGCT
>DASYGK010000077.1:0-30467 GCA_035999905.1 Gaiellaceae bacterium
AGCGATCCGCGCGCGACGAGCACTCCCGCCGCGGCGAGCACGGCGTCGTCTGCGTCCCGCGCGACGAAGTCCGCTGCATGCTCGTACAGCGGACGCCGTTCGTCGAAGAGGCGCCGAAACTCCGACTCGTCCTGCGCGAGCGGCCGGTTGCTCCCGCGCACGCGCTCCCAGCACGTGTCGACGTCGGTGTCGAGCCAGACTGTGATCGCGTGGTGGTGGAGGAGCTCGCGGACGTGCGGCGTCGTCACCGCGCCGCCGCCGAGATCGACGACCGCGGGCCGCGGGCTTGCGAGCGCTCCGCGCACCACACGCTCCTCCGCCTCGCGGAAGACGCCCTCCCCCGCAGCGAAGAGCTCGGGGATCGACTCCTTCGACGTCGACTCGACGCGGCGGTCGACCTCGACGAGCAGGCGGTTGAGCCGCCGCGCGACCTCCTCTGCGAGCGTCGTCTTGCCGGCGCCCATGAACCCGATGAGCGCGACGTGCTTCGTCAGCGCGGGCTCCAGTCGATCCGCTCGACATAGGCGCGCCACGCGGCGACGAAGTCGACGAGCGCGTCGCCGCCGAACTTGTCGCGCGCAAGCCGCGCAAGCTCCCAGGCGACGGCGGCCTCTGCGACGACGGCGAGCGCTTCGACGGCCGAGACGTCGCTGCGCTCGACGAGCGCGGTGGCGGCCTCGCCGGTCTCGAGGTCGACCGACGCGAGCGGCTGCATCAGCGTCGGCAGCGGCTTCATCGCTGCACGCACGACGATCTCCTCACCGTTCGAGATGCCGCCCTCGACTCCGCCCGCGCGATTCGAGTCGCGGTGCACGCCGCGCTCGTCGCGCGAGATCTCGTCGTGCGCCTCGGAGCCGCGCAGGTGCGCGAGCGCGAAGCCGTCGCCGATCTCGACGCCCTTCACGGCCTGGATGCCCATCAGCGCGGCGGCCAGGCGCGCGTCGAGCCGGTCCTCCTTGCATGCGTACGAGCCGAGGCCCGGCGGGACCCGGAGCGCATGCACCTCGACGACGCCGCCGAGCGTGTCGCGATCCCTGCGCGCCGCGTCGATCGTCGCGGGATCGGCGCCCGCGACCGGAACCGCCGTCCCGAGGACGGAGATCCCGATCTGCGCGAGCAGCGCCTTTGCGACCGCGCCGGCGGCGACGTGCACGGCGGTGTGGCGCGCGGACGCGCGCTCGAGCGCATCGCGGACGTCGGTGAGGCCGTACTTCTGGACGCCCGGAAGGTCGGCGTGACCCGGACGCGGGAGCGTCACCGCCTTCGTGCCCTTCCCCTCGGGCGCGCCGTCGGACGGCCAGGGATTCATCCCCCACGTCCAGTTCTTGTGGTCGCGGTTGCGGACGACGAGCGCGAGCGGCGTGCCGAGCGTGAGCCCGCGGCGGAGGCCGGCGAGCACCTCGACCTCGTCCGTCTCGATCTGCTGGCGCGGCGACCGGCCGTAGCCCTGCTGCCGGCGGCGCAGGTCGGCGTCGATCGCCTCGCGGTCGAGCGCGAGCCCGGCGGGCAGGCCCGAGAGGATGGCGACGAGCGCCGGCCCGTGCGACTCGCCGGCGGATGCGAGCTCGAGACTCATGACGACAAGCCTAGAGCGGCGCGCATCGCGCTCACAGGCGCAGGCACGCCCGTCCAGCGCTCGAAGCTCGCGGCGCCCTGCCGTACGAGCGCTTCGCGGCCGTCGATGACCGGACAACCCGCCGCGTGCGCGGCGCGGACGAGCGCCGTGTCGCCGTCGCCGTAGGCGAGCTCGACGACCGTCTGCCCGGCGCGCGGCTCGACGAGGAGCTCGTCGCGGACCGGCGTCGCGTTCACGACCAGGTCGCAGCCGTCCGCGTCCGGCGGCCACTCGCCGCGCCGCGAGAACTGCCGGACCTCGCCGCGCAGGCCCGGCAGCAGCGTCGCCGCCGCACCGCCCGCGCCGATGAGGCAGACGCGCGTCGAGTCGATCCCGGCGACGATCTCCTTGTCGGTGTTGAAGCCCACAATGCGGGCGCCGGCGAAGACGAGCGTGTTGACCGCCTCACCGTCGGCCTCGTCGCACAGCGCGGCCGCCGCACGCTTGTGCGGGATCGTCACGTTCGCGCCGGCGAAGCCCGACGCGACGAGGCCGCGCACCGCCGTCTCGAGCTGCTGCGGCTCGACGTCGAGCGCGACGTACGCCCAGTCGAGGCCGCGCGCGTCGAACGCCGCGTTCTGCATCCGCGGCGACAACGAGTGCGCGACCGGGTGCCCGAGCAGCGCAACGAGGCGCGTCGACCCGCCGAGCATCAGTAGCCGTACTGGCGCTCGTGGTTGACGAAGTCGTTGAAGCTCTTCGTGAAGTAGTGGTGCACCTTGTCCGGCTTGCGGACGAAGTAGAGGTAGTCGACGTGCGCCGGATGCGCAGCGGCCTGCATCGAGGCGAGCCCCGGGTTCGCGATCGGCGTCGGCGGCAGCCCGGCGAACTTCCGCGTGTTGTACGGGTTGTTGCTCTGCAGCTCCGATTCGAGCAGCGACTTCGTGCCGGGGACGTTGAGGCCGTAGCGGATCGTCGCGTCGATGCCGAGCGGCATCCGGTCGTGCAGCCGGTTGTAGATGACCGCGGCGATCAGCGGCCGCTCGTCGGGCGCGAGCGCCTCCTTCTCCACCATCGACGCGATGATCAGCACGTCGTACGGCGTGAGGTTCTTCGAGCGCGCGTAGCGCAGGTCGACGTGGCTCCAGTTCTCCGCGAAGGCGGCGAGCTGGTCCTGGACGAGCTGCGCGGACGTCGTGCCCGCCACGAAGTCGTACGTCGCAGGGAAGAGGAACCCCTCGAGCGATCGCTTCTGCGAGCCGAAGCCCGCGAGGCGGCGCGGGTGCGACGCGGCGAGATACGCCCGCTCGGAGAGCCGCACGTGGCCGCGATGCTTGTTCTGCGCGATCTTCGCGACGACGCGGACGCGTTCCGCCATGTCGCGGCGCGCAAAGCCTTCGGGGAAGACGATCCGAAACGGCTTCGCGAGCACGACCGCGGTCGTCGTCGGCGCGCCCGAGCTGCGCCTGTGCGTCGCGAATGCGATCGCCGCCGCCACGACGACGAGCACGACCAGCACCCCACCGACGGCGATCAGCCGCCGGCGCACGATGCGTGCGCGCGGCACCTGCCGGGGCGGGGGCCCCGGCTTCGGCGGCATCACGCCGGGGCGCCGCTCGACCACGCGAGATAGCCCGAGAGGAGATGCGCCGCCGCACGGGCGTCGAGCTGCGTGCCCGACGGCGTCTGCTGCGCGAGATCGGTCGTGAAGCGCTCGTCGAAGAGGAGCACCGGGACGTCGACGACGCCGCGGAGCGCGTCGGCGAAGCGCTCGGTCGCGCGCGCCTGCTCGCCGCGCTGGCCGCGCAGTGTCAGCGGATGTCCGACGACGATCTGCTCCGGCTCCTGGTCGCGCACCAGCTGCGCGAGCTCGGCGAGCCCCGCTTCGGTCGCCGCGCGCTCGACCACGCAGAGCGGCCGCGCGATGATCCCGGTCGGGTCGGAGACCGCGACGCCGGTGCGGGCCGAGCCGAAGTCGAGTGCCATCACCTTCATGCGAGCGCCGCCGCGACGGCCTGCTTTCCGGCCTCGAGCGCGTCGCGCACGCCGCCGGGGTTCTTGCCGCCGGCCTCCGCGAGCGTCGGCTTGCCGCCGCCTCCGCCGCCGATGTGCCTGCCGAGCTCGCGCACGAGCTCCGAGGCGTCGAGCCCCTGCAACACGAGCGACTCGTCGAAGTTGATCACGAGGAACGCGCGGCCGTCGTCGCTCGACGCGACGATCGCGCCGTCCGCTTTCTCCTGCTGGCGCAGCCGGTCGGAGAGATCGCGGAGCGGGCCACCCTTCAGCGCCTTCGCCTCGACGAGCAGCACGGGGCCTTCCTTCGCGACGATCTCGAAGTCGACGGCCGCCTCCTCGCGCGGCTTGCGCGCGTCCTTCCGCACGCGGTCGAGCTCCTCGCGCAGGACGTCGGCTTCGCGCGCCTGCTCGCGGAGGTACGCGAACGCCTCGCCGGCGGTCACTGCCTCGATGCGGCGCGCGCCGGCGCCGACGGAGCTCTCGTTGAGGATCGCGAACGGCCCGATCTCCGCCGTGGAGCGGACGTGCGTGCCGCCGCAGAGCTCGACCGACCATCCGCCGACGTCGACGACGCGGACGACCTCGCCGTACTTCTCGCCGAAGAGCATCATCGCGCCGAGCGTGCGCGCCTCCGCGATCGTCGTCTCATACGTGCGCACCGGCAGGTTCTGGAAGACGCGCTCGTTCACACGGCGCTCGACCTCCGCCCGCTCGTCGTGCGTGAGCGCCTGCGGGTGCGTGAAGTCGAAGCGGAGCTTGTCGGGACGCACTGCCGAGCCCGCCTGTTTCACGTGGTCGCCGAGCACCTCGCGCAGGCACTGGTGCAGCACGTGCGTGCCCGTGTGGTTCGCCTGCGTCGGGAAGCGCGCGCTCCACGCGACGGCGGCCTTGACGCGGTCGCCGGCGGCGAAGCCCGAGCCTTCGAAGAGCATGACCTGGTCGCCCTCGAAGCGGTACGCCTCGCGCAGCGTCGCGCGCGCGCCGTCCTCCTTCTCGATCCACCCCGTGTCGGTGACCTGGCCGCCGCCGGAGGGATAGAACGGCGACTCGCGCAGCTTCGCGAGGAACAGGCCGTCCTCGAGCTCCTCGAGCGCGCCGATCTGCGTCAGCGCCTCGATCTTCTCGTAGCCGACGAAATCGGTGCGAAAGCCGGCGTTGTTCGAGAACTCGGCCGCGCGCTGCGCATTTCCGCCAGCGACGCCGGCACGCGAGATCTCGCGGTGCTCGTCCATGAGGCGCGTGTACTCCTCGTCGTTCACCTCGAGCGCGCGCTCGCGTGCGAGCTCCTGCGTCAGCTCGATCGGGAAGCCGTAGGTCGCCTGCAGCGTGAAGGCGTCGTCGCCGCTGATCCTCCCGTGCGCCGCCGCCTCCTCGAAGATCTTCATGCCGCGCTCGAGCGTCTCGGCGAAGCGCTCCTCCTCTGCGGCGAGCACCCGCTCGATCTGCTTGCGGTGCTCGGCGAGCTCGGGGTACGCGCCGGCCATCTGCTCGATCACGACACCGGCGAGCCCTGCGACGAACGGCGTCTCCATGCCGATGCGCAGGCCGTGCTGCGCGGCGCGGCGGATGATGCGGCGGAGGACGTAGCCGCGGCCCTCGTTCGACGGCGTGACGCCGTCGCCTACGAGGAACGTCATCCCTCGGCCGTGGTCGGCGAGCACGCGGTGCGCCTTCGTCGCGTCGGTCGAGTCGCCGTACGCGACGCCGGACTGCTCGGCCACCCACGACATGATCTGCTGGAAGCCGTCGGTGTCGTAGACCGACGCGACGTCCTGCACGATGCGAGCCGTGCGCTCGAGACCGAGGCCGGTGTCGATGTTCTGCTTCGGCAGCGGCGTGAGCGTGCCGTCGGCGCGCTGCTCGTACTCCATGAAGACGAGGTTCCAGAACTCGAGGAAGCGCTCGCAGCGGCTGCAGCCCGGCTTGCAGTCCGGCTCGCCGCAACCCGCTTCCGCACCCCAGTCGTAGTAGATCTCGGAGTCGGGGCCGCACGGGCCGGGGCCGCCGACAGACCAGAAGTTCTCCGACGACGGCAGCGCGACGATCCGCTCGGGCGGCATGCCGATCTTCTCCCACAGGTCGATCGCGACCTGGTCGGGGCCGAGCCCGAATTCCGGGTCGCCGGCATGGACGCTCACCCAGATGCGGTCCCAGTCGAGACGCAGCCGGTCGCGGATGAACTCGGTCGCGAACTCGACCGCACCCTCCTTGAAGTACTGGCCGAACGAGAAGTTGCCGAGCATCTCGAAGAAGGTGAGGTGATAGGTGTCGAGCCCGACCTCGTCGATGTCGGGTGTCCGGAAGCACTTCTGCGCCGTCGTCGTGAGCAGCGCGGGCGGCGCCTCGCGGCCGAGGAAGAACGGCATCTGCGGCTGCATCCCGGCCGTCGTCAGGAGGGTCGAGCGGTCGTCGGCCCGTGGCACGAGCGAGGCGGACGGGCAGCGGAGATGGCCCTTCTCCTCGAAGTAGGAGAGGAAGCCCTCGCGGATCTCGGCCGACGTGCGCACGGCGGCCATTGTAGGCGCGCCCCCGACGCGCACCCGTTTGAGGACATCGGGCCGTCCCTCTATGCTCGCCCGGTGGCGCCCGACCTCATCGTCCCCGCCTCGTACGTCCCGCGCCGCCGCAAGCGCTACCGCTACCGCCTCCGCCGGCTCGCGCCCGTCGGGCTCGCGGTCGTCGCCGCGGGGCTCGGCGGCGCCTGGGTCGGCGCCCACCGGTCGGCGCAGCCGGTGGCGTCGGTCTCACCGCGTACGGCCGCGCACGTCGCCGTGCCGAAGGCGCCCGTGCACCGTGCCGCGCCGGAGCGGCTCCTCACCGGGGGCGCGCTCCTGTCGCACACGTTCACGCCGCAGCTCCTCGGCGCGTCGGAGATCCTCGTCGACGCGAAGACCGGACGCGTCCTCTGGGCACGGAACGCGCACGAGCGGCGCGACGTCGCCTCGACGACGAAGATCATGACCGCGCTGCTCGCGCTCCGGAAGCTGCAGCCGCACGACGTCGTCACGGTCGACAAGTCGGTGCCGCGCGTCCCGCTCGTCCGGGAAGGGCTGCGCGCCGGCGAGAAGGTTCAGGCGTGGAAGCTCTTCTACTCGCTGCTCCTCTACTCCGGGAACGACGACGCGCTCGCGCTGGCGATCGCCGCGGGTGGCGACAAGTGGACGTTCGTCGGACAGATGAACGCCGAGGCGCAGAAGCTCGGGCTGCACGACACGCACTTCGTCTCTCCGAGCGGCGTCGTCGACGTGAACAACTACTCGAGCGCGTGGGATCTCGCGGCGCTCACGCGCGTCGCGATGCGTAACGCGCGCTTCCGCGAGATCGTGCGCACCCCGGTGATGCACGTGCCGTGGTCGGCGCCGACGTTCTCGAAGATCTACATCAACAACAACCGGCTCCTCGGCAGCTATCCGGGCGCGAACGGCGTGAAGACCGGGTACACGCACAAGTCCGGCCCATGCCTCGTCGCGTCGGCGACGCGCGGCGGCGTCTCGCTGATCGCGGTCGTCCTCGACTCGAATGACATGTACACCGACGCGAAGCGGCTCCTGAACTTCGGCTTCCGCTCGCTCAGCGCATAGCACGGACTCCGAATTCACTCGACCTGGTCGCCTTGGCGACCAGGTCGAAGGCCTTAGAACTTCGTCGGCGCGGTCTCGTCCGCCGCGATCTCCTCGCGGATCTTCTCGAGCGAGCGGCGGATGAGGCGCGACACGTGCATCTGCGAGATGCCGACCTGCTGCGCGATCTGCGACTGCGTCAGGCCGTCGAAGAAGCGGAGCTGCAGGATCTTGCGCTCGCGCTCGTCGAGGACGGCGAACCCCGGCGCGAGCACGGCGCGGTCCTCCGAGACCTCGAACTGGTGCTCCTCCGTGCCGATCGACTCCATCGGGTCGAGGTCCTCCTCACCGTCGCCTCCGCTCCCCACCGACAGGGAGAGCGACGAGTACGCGCGGCCGGACTCGAGTGCCTCGAGCACCGCTTCCTCCTCGACGCCCGCCGCCTTTGCGAGCTCGGGGATCGTCGGCGACCGCCCCTCCTGCACCGTCAGCGACTCGACGAGCTTCGACAGCTGCACGTTGAGCTCCTGGAGGCCGCGCGGCACGCGTACCGACCAGCCCTTGTCGCGGAAGTGCCGCTTGATCTCGCCGATGATGTTCGGCGTCGCGTACGTCGTCAGCTCGACGCCGCGGTCGAGGTCGAAACGGTCGATCGCCTTGATCAAGCCGATCGCGCCGATCTGGACGAGATCCTCGAGCTGCTCGCCGCGGTAGGAGTAGCGCCGCGCGAGCGAGCGGACGAGCGACATGTACTGCTCGATCAGCTTCTCGCGTGCGGCGAGGTCGCCCTCCTCGTGGTACTTGCGCAGCAGGATCTTGTCGTCGATGCGCACCATCAGGCGGGCGCCCTCTTCGCGAGCTCGACCCACGACCCGCCGTCGCGCTCCTCGATCTCGTAGCTGTCGCACACCGTCTCGAGGACGCGGCGCAGACCGAGCGGCGCGTCCTCGCGCTCGAGCGAGTCCAATGCCCCGAGCGGAAACGGACCGACCGACGCGCGCACCGTCCCGTCGCCCGCGTTGACGGTGACGACGATGTCGCCCTCGTCGTCGCGGCAGCCGAGCAGCGCCTCGAGCGCGACCTGGAGATCGTCGAGGTCGTCGAACGTCAGATCGAGACGGACGCCGAAGCCGCCGACCACGAGGTGCGCGATCGGCCGGAAGTCCGCCTCTGCGGGGAGCGTGAGCCGAACCTCGTCGCTCATCGTCCCTCGCGGACTTCGTGCAGTTCCTCCCCGAGCTCCTGTTCCCGGCGAGCCGCAGCTTCTTTCCCCGCCTGGACCGCGTGTTTCCAGTCGCGCTTGGCCTTGAAATCGGCCGCGCCGTAGCTGACCGCGGCAGCGAGACCGGACACCTTCTGCACCGGCCGCGTCACGGCGACGCTCACGGCGCGCACCGCGGTGTCGACGCTGTCTGCCGCGTCGACGGCGCTGTCGGTGATCCTGTCGACCTTGTCGAGCTGCCCGTTCACACGATCCACGCTGCCTCCGACCTTGTTGATGACCGGCAGGATCTCGCGCTCTGCCCCGCTTATGAACGCGGAAAGGCGCCCAACGGTTCCGCCCAGGCGCACGAGCAGGTACGCGAAGGCGAGGCCGACGGCGAGGAGGAAGACCGCGAGCGCGAGCCGCCAGAGGTCCCCCCACGTGAATGCGGCAACGAGCATTGCGCCGCGATCTTAGTTGTCGCCGCCGGACGAGACGAGGCCGCACCCGACGACGGCGTCTCCCTCGTACAAGACGGCCGCCTGGCCGCTCGCCACGCCGTAGGCAGGCTCGTCGAGCTCGAGCACGAAGCCGCCCGGCGCCGCAGCCACGGCGGCGGGGACCGACGGCGAGCGGTACCGCAGCTTCGCATCGGCTCTGGCCACGTCGACGTAGAGCCGGCCCGACGCGGCGACCGTGCGGCGGGCGAGCGACCCGCGGGGCCCGACGCGCACCGTGTTCGTCGCCGCATCCGCACCGAGCACGTAGAGCGGCCGCTCCGCGACGACGCCGATCCCCTTTCGCTGTCCCGGCGTGAAGCGCCAGAAGCCCTCGTGCGTGCCGACGGGCGAGCCCGTCTCGTCGACGATCGCGCCCGCCTGCGGGACGAGGCCATGACGTCCGAGGAACGCGCGGTAGTCGTCACCGGCGAGGAAGCAAGCCTCCTGGCTCTCGGCGCGGTGCGCCGCGTCGAGGCCGGCGTGCTCCGCCTCGGCGCGCGTCGCCGCCTTGTCCTGTTCCCCGAGCGGGAACCAGATGCGCTCGAGCTCGCGTGGGTCGAGGCGCGCGAGCATGTACGACTGGTCCTTCGCGGGATCTGCGCCGCGCGCGAGCAGGCGGCGGCCGCGGTGCTCGACGATGCGCGCATAGTGGCCGGTCGCGAGCCGGTCGCAGCCTGCGCGGCGCGCAAACGCGAGTAGCTCGGCGAAGCGGAAGCCGCCGTTGCAGCGGATGCACGGGTTCGGCGTCTCCCCGCGCGCGTAGCCGCGGACGAACGGCGCGACGACCGCGCGGCGGAACTCCTCTCGCAGGTCCAGCGTCACGTGCGGGAGCCCGAGCCGGTGGCACGTCTCGCGGGCGGCGACCACCGCGGTGGGCGAGCAGCACGCGCGCTCCGCGTCGGGCCCATCGGGATCGAGCCAGAGCCGCAGCGTCACGCCGACCGCGGACCGGCCCGCGCGCAGGAGCGCGACCGCGCTGTCGACGCCGCCGCTCATGGCGACCGCCGTGCGTCCCGGCTTCGGCTCCGCACGGAACACCGGTGCGAGCGCGTTCGCGAGCGCATCGGCCGCGAGCGTCTCTCCGCCGACGGCAGCCGCTTCGAGCAGCGTCAACCCGGGCAGCGCACGGTCGAGGCCGGGCGCGTCCGCCTCGACGATCCGGTCGCCGTCGACGACGAGCCGGACCGCAGCCCATTCGCCGTCGCGCGTCGAGTCTCCGAACGTCTCGATCATCCCGTCACGGTAACGACGAGGGGCGGGCCTTGCGGCCCGCCCCTCGAGTCTCCACCCTGCCGATGGCTCCGAGCTATGTGAACCTGGCGAACCAGGTGGGTGCCGCACCGTTCTCCGGCCGCCAGGCGGCCTCGGTCGGGATGCATGCTCCCTATGTAGCGACGTTGGTTCTACATATGGACCCGGAGCCACGCACCGGGTCGAGCACCTCGCACAGTAGTCGCTACCGCGCGAAACGCCACTGGATCGTCTGCGTGCCCTGCACGTGCAGGAGCTTCGCGAGCGCGCGCGTGAGATCGAACTCGCGTCCCGGGACGCGCTGGCCGCGGTCGATCACCTGCGTCAGCACTTCCTTGCCCTGGTAGGAGACGTAGACCTTCACGCCGCACGGCAGGACGGGATGCGCGACGCCGATCGTCTTGGCGCCGATGACGACTCCGCAGGTGCTCTTCGCCCGCGACGACGACGGTGTGTACGGCGCGGCGAGCGCCGTGTACCAGTTGCCGGCCGCCGCCGGAAGCTTCGAATGGTGCTTGCCGGTGTTGACGGCGAGCGCGATGACGATCGCGATCAGTGCGACGCCTGCGAGCCCGATCGCCCGCAGTCCCGGGGACGCGGTCACCGCGCCCCCACGAGCTCCCCGAAGCTGTCGCGGACGAGGCCGTCGAAGTCGATCGGGAGCAGTCCGTCGGAGTCGGCGAACTCGCGCAGGTACAGGAGCAGGAACTGCCGCTCCTCGTCCGCCACCGGGTCGGGGCCGGAGCTCTCGCGCGTCAGCCGCTCGAGGTCCCAGAGGTTCCACTGCCGCGGCGACGCACTGACGCCGATCGGGACGACGGACGTCGGCACGGGCTCGGGCGCCGCCGGAGGTGGCGGCGGGGGCGTCGGCTCCGGCGCGGGCTCGGGCACCGCCGCGAGCGGGACGCGCTCGGGCTCGGGCTCGGGCTCGGGCGCCGGTTCCGGTACGGCGGGCGGCTCGGGGTGCAGCACGCGGACGTGCTGCTCCGGCACGACCTCGGCGATCACGGGTGCGATCGGGGCCGCGACGGGGGCCGGCTCGACGACCACCGCGGGTGCGGGCTCGGGCTCCGGCGCGGGAACCGGAACGGGAGCGGGCGCCGGAGCCGCGGCCTCGGCCGCGGGAGCGGGCTCCTGCGCGACGGCGGCCCGTGCCGGCCGGCGCAGGCGCCCGAGCGCGGGCGCAGGGCCGCCCTCCCGCCACAGCGTCGCCTCGAGCACGAAGATCAGGAGGTACGCGACGGCGCTCGCCGCGATGATCGTCCACATGCCGGACCCGATCGCGGCGGCGACGACCGGGACGGCGACGAGGAACGCGGCCTCGACGACCGTTCTTGGCCCGAAGACGCGCCGCATCGCCGAAGCCTACGCTTGTGGCTCGGACGGCTCCTCGTCCGCACCCGCGTCGGGGACGGCGGCGTCCGGGGACTCCTCCGTCGGCGACTGCGGCGGGGACGAGTGCTCGGCCGCAGTGGGCGGCGTCGAGACGGGTGGTGCCGTCACGGGCGGCTCGGGGTCTGCGGGCGGCTCCGGCGCGGCGGACGGGCCCGCGAACGCTGCGGCGGGAGCCTGCGGGCGCGATGCCTCCCCGGCCTGCTCGGCGGCGCGGACGATCGCGCCGGCGACCTGGCCGATCGCGTCCTGGCCGAGACCGGCGGCGGCGAGCAGCTGCTCGGCGCCGTGCTGGGCGCGGGCGAGGACGGCGGATGCCTGTGCGCGCGCCCACTCGAGCGTCTGCTCGACCTCGGCGCGGGCGGCGTTCGTGAGCTCGGTCGCCTGGTGGCGCGACTGCTCGAGCAGGCGGTTGCCCTTGGCCTCCGCCTCCTGCAGCTCGCGCGTCGAGTCGGCGTGCGCCTTCGCGAGCAGCTCGCGCGACTCGTTCCGGGCGGCGTTCAGCATCTCTGCGCGCTGCCGCTCGCTCTCCTGGCGGTACTTCTCGATCTCGGCCTCGCGGTCCTGGAGCTCGCGCTGCCGGCGGCTGACCTCTTCCTCGGTCTTCCCGAGCTGGGCGGCGGAGGCGTTCTGCGCGTCGCGCTCGATCGTGTCGGCGAACTCGGCCGCGGCGCGGATGAGATGCAGCGCGTCCATGCGCACCGCGTGGCCCGTCGGCTCGACGGACGCTGCCACGCCGGTGCGCGAGCCGGCCGCCTGCAGCACGCGCAGCTGCGCCTGCAGCTGGGCCGCGTGGCGGCGGAAGGCGTCGAACGCGTCCCTGACCTTGTCCGCATCGAGACCGTCCCCGCGCGCGGGGATGTCCTCGTAACGAGGCAGGGAAGTCAGCGACGGGACCCCTGCCCGGCCGGGACCTTCGATAGCCATCTGGTGGTTCGCCTCCCTAGGTGATCGCGTCGACGCGGCAAGCCGCTGTCAGAAGTATGACTTCTCCATCGGCTGTCTGTTCCCTAGCCTTGATCGAAATCAACGGTCGAGCGGATTCCGAGCTCACGGAGCACCGCATCGGGCATCGGGGTCGGGCCTCCCGTGAGGGGATCGGCGCCGCTCGAGATCTTCGGGAACGCGATCACCTGGCGGAGGTCGGGCTCGCCGGCCATCCGCGCCACGAACCGGTCGATACCCATGGCGAAGCCCCCGTGCGGCGGCGCGCCGAGCTTCAGCGCCTCGAGCAGGAAGCCGAACTTCGCCTGCTGCTCCGCCTCGCCGAGGCCCATCGTGCGGAACACGGCGGCCTGGATCTCGGGGTCGTGGATCCGGATCGAGCCGGAGCCGAGCTCCCAGCCGTTCCAGATCAGGTCGTAGTGCTGGCTGAGGGCGCCGCCCGGGTCGCTCTCGATCTTGCCCTCGTCGCCCGGGACGGCCGCGGTGAACGGATGATGGAGGAACGTCCACTGGCCCGTGTCCTCGTCGCGCTCGAACAGCGGGAAGTCGATCACCCAGTGGAAGAGCTCCTCGCCGGTCTCGGCGAGCCCGAGCTCGCGGCCGAGGTGCGTGCGCAGGCCGCCGAGGACGCGCCCGACGAGTGCCTCGTCGCCGGCGGCGAAGAGCGTCGTCGTGCCGGGGCCGCCGTCGAACGCGGCGAGCTCGGCTGCGGACAGGAACTTGGCGATCGGCGACCGGACCTCGCCGCCGTCGTTGACGAGGTAGGCGAGACCCTTGGCTCCCCACTCCTTCGCGATCTCCTCGAGGCGTGCGAGCTCGGCGCGCGAGAAGGGCTTCGGCGCCACGACGAAACGGACGCACGGCGAGCCGGAGAACACGCCGAACTCCGAGCCGCGCGTCGCCTCGGTCGCGTCGGCGATCTCGAGGCCGTAGCGGAAGTCGGGCTTGTCCGTGCCGTAGCGCGCCATCGCGTCGGCATACGTGATGCGCGGGAACGGCCGCGGCGGCGGCTCGCGCTCGACGCCGGCGAAAGCGGCGACGACGGCGCGCTCCAGCACGTCGAGGACGTCCTCGCGGTCGACGAACGACATCTCGAGGTCGAGCTGGCGGAACTCGAACTGCCGGTCGGCGCGGAGGTCCTCGTCACGCCAGCACGTCGCGATCTGGTAGTAGCGGTCGAGCCCGCCGACCATCGTCAGCTGCTTGAAGAGCTGCGGCGACTGTGCGAGCGCGTAGAACTTGCCGGGCTGCAGGCGGACCGGGACGAGGAAGTCGCGCGCACCCTCGGGCGTGCCCTTCGTCATGCTCGGCGTCCACACGTCGACGAACCCGAGTGCGTCCATCTCGCGGCGGATCGCGTTGATGATCGTGTGGTTGAGGCGGAGGTTCCGCTGCATGCGCGGCGTGCGCATGTCGAGGTAGCGGTACTTGAGGCGCAGCACCTCGTCGACGTTCTCCTCGTCGAGCTGGAACGGCAGCGGCTCGGAGCGCGAGACGATCTCGAGCCGGTCGACCTGAACCTCGATCTCGCCGGTCGGGATGTTCGGGTTCACGGCCTCCGGCGCACGCAGCACGACCTCGCCTTCGGCCTGGAGCACGAACTCGTTGCGGACGTCGCGGGTGAGCGCCGCCGCATCGGCCGCACGCTCGGGATTCACGACGAGCTGGACCTTGCCGGAGAAGTCGCGCAGGTCGATGAAGACGAGGCCGCCGTGGTCGCGGCGCGTGTCGGTCCAGCCGGCGAGCTTCACGCGCTTGCCGGCATCGGCCGCCGCGAGCTCGCCGCAGGTCGTGTCGCGCCAGCTGCTCATGCGTGCAGCAGCTCGATGAGTTGGGCTTCGTCCACCGTCACGTCCTCGATGCCCGAGCGGCGCAGGGTCATGCCGCCCGGCGCGACGATCACCGTCGCCTTCGCGTGCTTCTGCCCGTACGAGAGCTGGCCCTTCAGCGACCGGCCGGCGTAGTCGGTGTCGGCGGCGATCCCTGCTTCGCGCAGCGTCTTCACGAGCGCGAGCGCCTTCAGGCCCGGGTCGACGGCGACGAAGACGTCGAGGCGCTGCGGCTCGGCGGTCACGCCTTCGAGCTCGAGGGAGAGCACGAGCCGCTCGATGCCCGCGCCGAAGCCGACACCGGGCGTCGGCGCGCCGCCGATCTCCTCGATCAGGTAGTCGTAGCGGCCGCCCGCGCTGATCGTCGAGGCCTGGGTCGACTCGTCGGGGCCGACGAACTCCCACGTCGTGCGCGAGTAGTAGTCGAGGCCGCGCACGAGCGTCGGCACGATCGTGTACGCGACGCCGTACGCGTCGAGCGCGGCGCGCACCTGCGCGAAGTGCTCCGCGCACGCGTCGCAGAGCGAGTCGCCGATCTTCGGTGCGTCCTCGAGCGCCTTGCGCACGTGCGGTGTCTTCACGTCGAACACGCGCAGCGGGCTCGTCGCTCGCTTCTTCCGCGCGTCGTCGTCGAGGACGTCGGCGTGCTCGTCGAGCCACGCGTTCAGCCGCTCGAGATACGCGGGACGGCACTCGCGGTCGCCGATCGAGTTGAGCTGCAGCTCGTAACGCTTCACGCCGAGGCTGCGCAGCAGCGTGTCGTAGAACTGGATCACCTCTGCGTCGGTGCCCGGGTCGTCCGAGCCGACGTTCTCGAGCGAGAGCTGCCAGTGCTCGCGATAGCGGCCGCGCTGAGGCTTGTCGTACCGGTACATCGAGGCGATCGTGAAGAGCTTCACGGGCTGCGGCTCACGCTGCATGCCGTGCTCGAGGTAGGCGCGGCAGATCGGCGCCGTGCCTTCCGGGCGCAGCGCGAGCTTGCGGCCGCTGCGGTCCTCGAAGACGTACATCTCCTTCTGCACGATGTCCGAGCCCTCGCCCGACGTCCGCTGGAACAGATCGACGTCCTCGAACACCGGCGTCTGGATCCGGCGGTAGCCGTAGAGCGCGCAGAGACGCTCCATCTCTCCCGTCACCGTCTGCCACAGCGGCTGCTCGGAGGGAAGGACGTCGTGCGTGCCGCGCGGCGCCTCGATGCGCGTCACGCGCGGAGCTCCGCGAGGAACGGGTTGCGCGCGAGCTCGTCGCCGAGCGTCGTCGCGGGGCCGTGTCCCGGATACACGACGGTCTCGGGCGGATAGCGGTCGAAGAGCGTGCGGACCGAGTCGAGCAGCGTGTCCCAGTCGGCGCCCGGCAGGTCGACGCGGCCGACCGAGCCGGCGAAGAGCAGGTCGCCGCTGAAGAGCGCACCGCCCGCGGCGAACGCGACGTGCGCGGGCGAGTGCCCCGGGATCGCGACGCACTCGAAGGTCAGGCCGGCGACCTCGATCGTCTCGCCGCCCTCGAGCAGGTGCTCGGGCACGTACGAGCGGCCCGGCGCTCCGGTGGGCGCGAACTCCGCGTAGCGCTCGAGCCGGTCGCGCTCGCCCTCCGGCATGTAGACCGGCGCGCCCGTGCCCTCCGCGAGGTCGGCGACGCCGCCGACGTGGTCGAAATGCCCGTGCGTGATCAGGATCGCCTCGCACGCGGCGCCGCTCCGCGCCAGCTCGAGACGGAGGCTCGCGGCGTCGCCGCCCGGGTCGATCACGGCTGCAGCGGTCGCGCCGCGGCTCGCGCGGACGACGTAGCAGTTCGTCCTGATCGGCCCGAGCGCGTAGCTGTCGACGAGGATGTCCACGCGGGCGAGTGTAACGGCGCATGGTTGGGAGCCTGGGTGTGTGGGCACGCTGTATGCATGCGCCATTGGAAGCTGAACGAGATCGAGACGCCGGACGGCAGCCGTTCGCCCGCAGTGCTCCATTCGCTCGAGGGCGAGAGCCGCGTCGTGCTCATCGGGCTCGACCCCGGCCAGGAGCTCGGCGAGCACCAGGTGAAGGAGTCCGCGTTCCTCCTCGTGGTCGACGGCGCGGTCCGTGTCGAGGCCGGGGACGAGTCGATCGACGCCGGGCCGGGCGAGCTCTTCCGGTTCGAGCCCGACGAGCGGCACGCCGTCACCGCCGTCGGCGGCGCACGGCTGATGCTGATGCTCGCGCCGTGGCCCGGCGAGGGCCACTACCGCGGCGACGTCCCGCGCGCCGGCGCGGGCGCGGTCTAGCGCTTCTTCTTCGCCGTCGCCGAGCCGCCGCCCTGCCGCTGCTGGTAGCGGTTGTAGGCGAAGCGGTCGATCACGTACGTGAACGGGATGAAGAGGATCGTGTAGACGATCGCGAGCGGCACGACCTTGACGTAGCTCCCCTTCGCGGTGAACGCGAAGAGCGCGAAGACGACGATGCCGAGGAGTGCGCCTCGCTTCGCGGCGCGGTTCCACGACGGAGCCGGCGGCACGCGGCCCGACCCGCGCTGCGGGCGCTGCGGCTTTTTCGGCTCCGGCTTCGAGCCGTTCCGGGAGACCTTGTCGCGCTCCTTCGTCTCCTCCTCGAAGCCCTCGGGAAGCTCGTCGAGCTCGTTGCCGTCGGCGTCGACGTAGACGAACTCGTACGCGTGCCGTTTCTCCTTCATCTGGCGGCGCCGCTGTTTTCTCGAGGGCATAGGGCTAGCCTAGCTCGCCCGCGAGCAGGACCTCGTCGACGATGCGGCCGCCGAGGTGGTACGCCAGGTAGCGCCAGTCGGGTGCGTCGAGGAGGACGATGTCGGACCGGTAGCCGGGCGCGAGCCGCCCGAGGCGGCCGGCACGGCCGAGCACGTGCGCGGCGTTGACGGTGCACGCGGAGAGCGCCTCGGCCGGGGAGAGCTTCAGCTGCGTCGCGGCGAGCGAGCAGCAGAGCGGCAGGCTCTCGCAGAACGCGCTGCCCGGGTTGAAGTCGGTTGCGAGCGCGACGGCGGCGCCCGCGTCGACGAGCGCGCGGGCGGGCGGCATCGGCCGGCCGAGGAAGAGCGCGCTCGCGGGCAGCACGACGCCGACGACGCCACTGGCCGCGAGCGTGCGCACGCCGTCCTCGCCCGTCGCCTCGAGATGGTCGACGGAGCGTGCGCCGAGCTCGACCGCGAGCGGGACCGCGCCCTGCTCCGTGAACTGGTCGCCGTGCAGGCGCAGCGCGAGGCCCGCCTCGCGGCACGCCTGGAGGTAGCGGCGCGCCTGGGCCGCCTCGAACGCGCCGCGCTCGAGGAAGACGTCGGCGGCCTCGGCGATCTCCGCCGCCTCGGGCAGCACCTCCGCGAGCGCGAAGTCGAGGTACGCGTCGGCGTTCCCGTCGAACTCCGGCGGGACCGCGTGCGCGCCGAGCCACGTCGGGACGCCGCCCGCGTCGCGCACCGCGCGGAGCGACGCGAGCTCCGTGTCGCGGTCGAGCCCGTAGCCCGACTTCCCCTCGAAGGTCGTCGTGCCCTGCGCGAGCATCCAGTCGCGGTGCCGCACGACCGCGGCCCGGAGGCCGTCCTCGCCTGCCGCGCGCGTCGCGCGTACGGTGGAGAGGATGCCGCCGCCGCGCGCGTGCAGCTCCTCGTAGCCCGCTCCCGCGGCGCGCAGCGAGAACTCGTCGACGCGGTCGCCGCCGAAGGCCGCATGCGTGTGGCAGTCGACGAGGCCCGGGATCGCGCAGCGGCCGCGTCCGTCGACCTCGACGACGTCGCCGTCGAGCCGCGGCAGGTCGCGCATCCGCCCGACCGACTCGATCGTGTCGCCGGCGCAGAGGACGTACGCGTCCTCGAGCACCTCGACCGCGCCGAGCGCGGCCCCGCGGAGCGGTGCGTCGCCCGCGGCCGGCGTCGCGAGCTGCGCGAGGTCGCGGACGAGCAGCCGGGACGGGCTCACGCGTCGCGCGGTGTCGACGGGATCTTCAGCCCGCCGCGCTCCGCCGCGTCGAGCGCGTCCGCATAGCCCGCGTCGACGTGGCGCATGACGCCCGTGCCCGGGTCGGTCGTGAGCACGCGCTCGAGCCGCTCTGCCGCCTCCGCGGTGCCGTCGGCCAGGACGACCATGCCGGCGTGGATCGAGTTGCCGATCCCGACGCCGCCGCCGTGGTGGACGCTGACCCACGTCGCGCCCGCCGCGACGTTGACGAGCGCGTTGAGGATCGGCCAGTCGGCGATCGCGTCGGAGCCGTCGCGCATCGACTCGGTCTCGCGGTACGGCGAGGCGACCGAGCCGGCGTCGAGGTGATCGCGCCCGATCACGACCGGCGCCTTGACCGCACCGCTTCGCACGAGCTCGTTCATCGCGAGCCCCGCTTTCGCGCGGTCGCCGTAGCCGAGCCAGCAGATCCGCGCGGGCAGCCCCTGGAATGCCACCCGCTCGGGTGCGAGCTCGAGCCAGCGCTGCAGCAGCGGATCGTCGGGGAAGAGCTGCCGCAGCATCTCGTCGATCGTCTCGATGTCGGCCGGGTCCCCGGACAGCACCGCCCAGCGAAACGGCCCGACGCCGCGACAGAACAACGGCCGGATATAGGCCGGGACGAAGCCCGGGTATGAGAAGGCCTCCGTTACGCCACCGTCACGGGCCTCACCTCGCAGGTTGTTGCCATAATCGAAAACATACGCGCCGCGCCGGACGTACTCGAGCATGCCCTCGACGTGCGCGACGATCGACGCGCGCGCACGCCGGAGGTACTCGTCCGGATCGGACACCCGCAGCGCGGCGGCCGCGTCGACGTCGAGCCCCGCCGGCACGTAGCCCGTGAGCGGATCGTGCGCGGCGGTCTGGTCGGTGACGAAATCGAAGTGCTCGCCGCGCGCCGCGAGCTCGGGGACGATCTCCGCCGCGTTGCCGAGCAGCCCGACCGACAGCGCGCGCCCCTCCGACGCCGCGGCGCGGATGCGTGCGAGCGCGTCGTCGAGCGACTCGGCCGCCTCGTCGAGGTAGCGCGTCTCGAGGCGGCGCTCGATCCGGTGCGGATCGACCTCGACGCAGAGGATCGCGGCGCCGGCCATCGTGCCGGCGAGCGGCTGCGCACCGCCCATGCCGCCGAGCCCCGCGGTGAGGATCGTGCGCCCGGCGAGGTCGGGCGTGCCGAAGTGCTTCTCCCCCGCCGCCGCGAACGTCTGGTAGGTGCCCTGCAGGATCCCCTGCGTGCCGATGTAGATCCACGAGCCGGCGGTCATCTGGCCGAACATCGTCAGCCCCTCCGCCTCGAGCCGGCGGAACTCGTCCCACGTCGCCCACTTCGGCACGAGCAGCGAGTTGGCGATCAGCACGCGCGGCGCACCCTCGTGCGTCGTGAAGACGCCGACGGGCTTGCCGGACTGCACGAGCAGCGTCTCGTCCGCGCCGAGCTCGAGCAGCGCACCGACGATCGCGCGCAGTGCGTCGTGATTGCGCGCGGCCTTCCCCGAGCCGCCGTACACGACGAGGTCTTCAGGACGTTCTGCGACCTCGGCGTCGAGGTTGTTGAGCAGCATGCGCAGCGGCGCCTCCGTCGACCACTGGCGCGCGTTCAACGCGGTTCCGCGCGGTGCGTGGATGCTCGACAGGTCGCCGCAGAGCGCGTCGACGCGGGCGGCGAGCGACTGCGTCGTGCTCATCGCAGCGCTCCGATCTCCGCCTCGGCCGCGGCGACGAGCGAGCCGTCGCGAATCGCAACGGCCACCGCCTCGATGTCGGGCGCGAGCGGACGGTCGTCGCGAAGCCGCGGCGAGAGCTCGCGCACCGCTGCGCGCGTCGCGCGCACGCCCGCACCCGGCTCGAGCGGGGCGAGGAACTCGACACCCTGCGCGCCGGCGAGCAGCTCGATCGCCACAGCGCGCTCGCAGTTCGCGAGCACCTGCCACGCCTTCAACCCTGCCGCGTTCCCCATCGACACGTGGTCCTCCTGTCCGGCGCTCGTCGGAATCGAGTCGACCGATGCAGGATGACACAGCACCTTGTTCTCCGAGACGAGAGACGCGGCGACGTACTGCGCGATCATGAAGCCGCTGTTCAGGCCGCCGTCGGAGGTGAGGAACGCGGGCAGGCCGTCGGAGAGGTTCGGGTTGACGAGACGCTCGACACGGCGTTCCGAGATGTTCGCGAGCTCGGCGCACGCCATCGCGAGCGTGTCGAGCGCGAATGCGAGCGGCTGGCCGTGGAAGTTGCCGTTCGAGACGAGCGCCTCGTCATCGACGAGAACCAGCGGGTTGTCGGTCGCCGCGTTCAGCTCGACGGACACCGTGTAGTCGGCGTAGTCGAGAAGGTCGCGAGACGCGCCGTGCACCTGCGGCGCGCAGCGGAGCGAGTACGCGTCCTGCACGCGGTCGCACCAGCGGTGCGACTCCATGATCGCGGAGCCGTCGAGCAGCCGCAGGACGTTCGCCGCGGAATCGCCCTGACCGCGCAATGGGCGCAGCGCGTGGATCTGCGGCAGGAACGACGTACGCGACCCCTGCAGCGCCTCGATCGAGAGCGCACATGCGAGATCGGCCGCCTGCGCGAGACGGCGCGCGCGCACGAGCCCGAGCGCGAGCATCGACGCCATGAACTGCGTGCCGTTGATCAGCGACAGTCCTTCCTTCGCCTCGAGCTCGATCGGCGTGAGGCCGACGCGGATCAGCGCCTCGTAGCCGGGAAGCCTTTCGCCGTCGACGACGGCCTCGCCCTCGCCGACGAGCGGCAGCGCGAGGTGCGCGAGGGGTGCGAGATCGCCCGAGGCGCCGACCGAGCCGCGCGCAGGCACGACGGGCAGCACGCCGCGGTCGAGGCAGGCGAGCAGGAGCTCGACGGTCTCGACGCGCGCGCCGGAGTTTCCCTTTGCGAGCGTGTTCGCGCGCAGCAGCATCGCCGAGCGGACGACTTCGTCCGGGTACGGCTCGCCGACGCCGCACGCGTGCGAGCGCAGGAGCCGCAGCTGCAGCTCGCGCGTCTGCTCCGGCGGGATCGAGCGGTTGACGAAACGGCCGAAGCCCGTGTTGACGCCGTAGGTGTGCTCGCTCGTGCCGTGCGCCGCGCGTTCGACGAGCTCGCGGGCCGCCTGCATCTTCACGCGCGCGGCGTCGGTGAGCTCGGTCGGTGCACGGTCGACCGCGACGGCCCAGACGTCGGGGACGGTGAGGTCATCCCCGGTCAGGGCGATCGCGGTCCGCTGCGCCACGCGGCGAGTCTAGCCCTGTGCCTGGCCTGCCGATCTAGAGAAGACGGAGCTCGAGCAGATGCGACGCGTCGAAGCCGTCGATCCGCAGCGCAGCGCCGGCTGCCGCAGCCGCCGCGCCGGCAGGCATGAGCCCGACGAGCTCCGAGCCCGCGACCTCCACCCCGCGCACCGCGGCCTCGCGCTCGATCGCGGCGACGATCTCGTGCAGCGCGGTCGCCTCCCAGTCCTCGACGTTCATGCTCACCTGCGCGTGCCCTGCCTCACGCAGCTCGAGCCCGAGCGCGCGCACGCCCCGGAACCCTCCGTCGCGCTCGCGCACGGCGCGCGCGATCTCGCGCGCCGCATCGACGTTGGCGCCGGCGAGGTTCACGTTGAACGCGATCAGCGGCCGCCGCGCGCCGACGATCACCCCGCCTGCCGACGGATGCAACTGCGACGGGCCGAAGTCGGGCTCGATCTCGCCCGCGTCGATCCGCCGTTGCAGCTCGTCCGGCCCGCCGCGGCGGAAGAACGCAGGGCCCCGCTCCGGCGCAAGCTCGCCGTAGAGAAACGCGGGCAGCTCCAGCTCGCCCGCCACCTGACGCGCGACCTCGAGCGCCGTCTCGCGCGCGCGGCCCATGTCCTCGGGGCGCACCGGCACGATCGGCACGACGTCGGCGGCACCGATCCGCGGGTGCGCGCCGTCGTGGCGGCGCAGGTCGATGCGCTCGCGCGCGCACGTGATGCCGGCGACGAGCGCGTCGACGAGCTGCTGCTCGTCGCCGACGAGCGTGAAGACGGAGCGGTTGTGATCGACGTCGGAGTGCACGTCGAGCAGGCGCGCGTGTGTCGAGAGCGCGGCACCGATCGCCTCGATGACCGCGCCGTCGCGGCCTTCCGAGAAGTTCGGAACGGACTCGAGCGGCAGCCGCACGCGCGGAAGCCTACGCGGTGTCGCCGGCGAGGATGCGGTTGCAGTCCTCGCACACCGACGGCGGCACGAGGCCGAGCCGCATCCCGACGAAGAACGTCTTGCAGCCGACGCACAGGCCGAGGCCGGCCTCGAGCGCTGCGAACACAGCGATCACGCCGATCAGCGCGAACGCCTCGATGTGGAGCCCGGCCGCGTAGTAGAGGATGGTCGCCGTCACGGTGAAGAACGCGCCGATCGACTGCGCGAAGCGCTTCGCGGGGCCGGGCGAGTAGCGATGCCTGACGTCGAGCCGCGGCGTGACGAGCCTCGTCGCGGCAAACGCCAGCGGGCTGAGCTTCGGACCGGTCAACGCCCGAGCGAGAAAGCCGTACGCGAGCACGGGAATGAGCCAGCCCTGCTGGAATGCGATCGTGAGCACCGACAGGACCGCCACCGCGCCCGCCACGAGCCGTGCCGATGTCTCGTTGACCGGGTTCGGGAAGGAGAAGAGCGCGCGCATCTCGGGGTCACGGTACCCCGCGTGACCATTCGCAAGTCGTCCTATTCCTCGGTTTCCGCGCTGCAGCGCGACACGGCCCGCTGCCGCGCGTGCGTCGAGGCTGGGCATCCGCTCGAGTCGCTGCCGGTGCGCGCGCCTTTCGCGGAGCAGCGCGCATACCTCTTCGGCCAGGCGCCCGGCATCGTCGAGGGCGCAGAGCGGCTCCCCTGGCGCGGCCGCGCCGGCCAGGCGCTCCGCCGCTGGCTCTCGCTCGACGAGGAGACGTTCTACGCGACGTTCTACTGCGCATCGGTGACGCGGTGCTACCCCGGACGGACGGCGTCGGGCCGCGGCGACCGAGCACCGACGCCGCAGGAGCAGGAGCTCTGCGCGTTCTGGCGCGACCGCGAGCTCGAGCTGCTCCGGCCGCGCCTCATCGTCACGGTCGGCGGGCTCGCGCTGAAGCAGATGCTCGGCTTCGCCGAGCTGACGCCGTGCGTCGGCGAGCGCTTCGAGCGCGACGGCGTCCCGGTCGTCCCGCTCCCCCACCCGTCGGGCGCGAGCAGCTGGCCGCACGTCCCGGCGAACCGCGCCCGGCTCGACCGGGCGCTCGGCCTCGTGCGGAGAGAGCTCGACCGTCTCTAACCTGAGGCGGTGAGCGCCGTCCCGTACCGTTCGACCTTCGCCCGGCTGCTCGGGTTCCTGCGGCCGTACCGCACGGGGCTGATCGTCTCGATCGTGCTCGCCGTCGGCTCGCAGGCCGCCCAGATCGCACTCATCTGGGTCACCGGCCGCAACGTGATCGACCGGGCGCTCATCCACCACAGCTCGCACCGGCTCTGGGTCTCCGTCGGCGAGATCGTCGCGCTCGGCATCGTCCGTGCTGCGCTGATGCTCGGCCGGCGGATCATCTCGGGCAGGCAGGCGCTCGACGTCGAGATGGACATGCGCAGCGGGATGTATGCGCACCTCGTCCGGCTCTCGTTCGGCTTCTACGACCGTCACCAGACCGGCCAGCTGATGTCGCGGGCGACGGTCGACCTCCAGGGCGTGCGCTTCTTCCTCGGCTACGGGCTCATCTTCTTCTTCCAGAACGTCCTCACGGTCGTCTCGGTGACGATCGTCCTCTTCTTCTTCGAGTGGAAGCTCGCGCTGGTGGTGCTCGCGGTGACGCCGCTCCTCGTCGTGATCGCATACCGGTACAGCCACGTCGCGCACCCGACGCTGCGGGACGTGCAGCAGCGGCTCGCCGACGTCGCGACGGTGGCGGAGGAGAACATCGTGGGCGTCCACGTCGTGAAGGCGTTCGCGCAGGAGCCCGCCGAGATCGCGAAGTTCACGAGCCGGTCGGAGCGCGTCTTCGACCAGACGCTGAAGGCGAACCGGCAGCGCGCCGCCTACATGCCGCTGCTCTCGTTCCTGCCGCTGCTCGCACAGGCCGCAGTGCTGCTCGTCGGCGCGCGGATGGTCACACACCACTCGCTCACCGTCGGCAGCTTCGTCGCCTTCAACCTCTACCTCGGGCTGCTCGTGATCCCGTTGCGTGCGCTCGGCATGTGGATCGGCCAGGCGCAGCGCGCGACGGCCGCCGGCGAGCGCATCTTCCAGGTGCTCGACGAGCCGGAGGACGTCGCCGACCGTCCCGGTGCCGGCGCGCTCCCGCCCGGCCCCGGCGCGATCCGGTTCGAGCACGTGACGTTCGGCTATGCCGCGGACCGGCCGGTGCTCGAGGCGATCGACCTCGAGATCGCGCCGGGACGGACGGTCGCGCTGATCGGGCACACGGGCTCCGGCAAGACGACGCTCACGTCGCTCGTCCCGCGCTTCTACGACGTGACGAGCGGCCGCGTCACGATCGACGGTGTCGACGTCCGCGACGTCACGCTCGCGTCGCTCCGCGGCGCGGTCGGTGTGATCTCGCAGGATCCGTTCCTGTTCTCGGCAACCGTGCGCGAGAACATCGCCTTCGGCCGGGTCGGCCTTTCCGACGAGGAGATGGAACGCGTCGCGCGCGCGTCGCAGGCACACGAGTTCATCGAGCGGCTGCCGAAGGGCTACGACACGGTGATCGGCGAGCGCGGCATCACGCTCTCCGGCGGCCAGCGCCAGCGGATCGCGATCGCCCGCGCGCTCGCCGTCGACCCGCGCATCCTCATCCTCGACGACGCGACTGCGTCGGTCGACGCCTCGACGGAGGCGCGCATCCGCACCGGCCTGCGGGACGCGATGCGCGACCGCACGACGCTGATCATCGCGCACCGGCTCTCGACGATCGCGCTCGCCGACGAGATCGTCGTCCTCGACGAAGGGCGCATCGTCGCGCGCGGCACCCACGACGCGCTTGTGACGTCGAATCCCGTCTACCGCGAGATCTACGAGCACGGCCTCCTCGAGCGACAGTTCGCCGACGCCGTCGAGGCGCGCGGCGAGATGGAGGACGTCGCGTGAGAGTCCACCAGGCCGGAAGCCACCTGATGGAACGGCGGGGCGCCGACGTCGCAGACTGGTCGTGGGGCCAGACGCGGCGACGCCTCGGCCTGCTCTGGAACCTGACCCAGCCCTACCGCGGCCGGGTCGCGTTCTCCGTCGTCTCGCTCCTCACCGCCACGGCGACCGCCCTCGCACCGCCGTACCTCGCGAAGTACGCGCTCGACGATGCGGTCAAAGGCCACGGCGGCGCGCGCCTCTACCTCGTGATCGCGATCTTCATCGCTGCGGGGCTCGCGAACTGGGGCATGACGTACGTCGAGACGTATCTCACCGGCTGGGTCGGCGAGCGGATCCTGGCCGACCTCCGCATCCGGCTCTTCTCGCATCTGCAGCGGCTCTCGCTCGGCTTCTACGAGCGCAACCGCGCCGGCGTGATCATCAGCCGCCTCACGAACGACGTCGAGGCGATCGATCAGCTCGTCACCGACGGCGTGACGACGCTGATGCAGAGCTCGCTGACGCTGATCGGCACCGCGATCATCCTGTTCGTCCTCGACTGGCGGCTCGCGCTCGCAACATGCGCAGTGCTGCCGCTGATGGGCGTCGCGACCGCGCTCTTCCGCGTGAAGTCCTCGCGCGCGTACTCGGCGGTGCGCGAGCGGCTGGGTCTCGTGACGGCGACGCTCGCCGAGGACATCGCGGGCATGCGCGTCGTCCAGGCGTACACGCGCGAGGAGCGCGCGTTCGCGAACTTCAAGACGATCGCCGCGCACTACCGGGACGCGAACATGCGCACGGTCATCCTCAACGGGCTCTACTTCCCCTTCGTCGACCTGCTCTCGTCGGTCGCGCTCGCGGTCGTCCTCGGCTACGGCGGGCACCTCTACTTCTCGCACCAGATCACGCTCGGGACGCTGTTCGCCTTCATGCTCTACGTGAACAACTTCTTCGACCCGGTGCAGCAGCTGTCGCAGCTCTACAACACGTTCCTCTCCGCGACGGCCGCGCTCGACAAGATCATGGGCGTGCTCGACGAGGAGCCCCAGGTGCTCGACGCAGAGCGCGCCGTCGAGCTTCCGCAGATCCGCGGCGACGTCGCGTTCGAGAACGTGCGCTTCACGTACGGCGTCGGCGACGAGGTGCTGCACGGGATCGACCTCGACGTGCCGGCGGGCACGACCGTCGCGCTCGTCGGCCATACGGGCGCCGGCAAGTCGACGATTGCGAAGCTCCTCGCCCGGTTCTACGACACGACGGGCGGGCGCATCGCGATCGACGGGCTCGACCTGAAGGAGATCACGCAGGACTCGCTGCGCCGCCAGCTCGGCGTCGTGCCACAGGAGGGCTTCCTCTTCGCCGGAACGGTCGCCGAGAACATCGCCTTCGGCAAGCCCGGGGCGGCGGCCGAGGAGATCGTGCGTGCCGCGCAGACGGTCGGGGCGAACGACTTCATCCTCCGGCTCGAGGACGGCTACGAGACGCAGCTCGGAGAGCGCGGCTCACGCCTCTCGCTCGGGCAGCGGCAGCTCGTCGCGTTCGCGCGCGCGCTGCTTGCCGACCCGCGCATCCTCATCCTCGACGAGGCGACGTCGTCGGTCGACATCGGCACCGAGCGGAAGATCGAGCAGGCGCTCCACGTGCTCCTCGCCGACCGCACGGCCTTCATCATCGCGCACCGCCTCTCGACGATCCGCGACGCCGATCTCATCGTCGTGCTCGAGCACGGACGCGTGGTCGAGCAGGGCTCCCACGAGGAGCTGCTCGCGCGGCGCGGCCTCTACACCTCGCTCTACGGCGACTGGGCTGCCGACGTCGCGTAGGCCTTCGCCATCGCGATGCGCTGCATCACGGTGGGATGGTTCTCGAGCATGACGTAGTCGAACGTCGACGGGTTCGGCTCGCCGAGCGTCGTGGGAACGAAGTGCCGGAATAGCGCCGTCGCCGCGGCAGGATCGTGGGTCGCCTGCAGCGCCGACCAGTCGGCCTCAGCTTCGAGATGCCGCGACACGACGTTCTGCAGCGGCTGCGCGATCAGGTTGAGCAGGACGAGGACGAGCAGCGAGAGCGGGATCGCGAGCGGCTCTGCCATCCCGCCGCGGCGCCGCGTCAGCCGCGCGATCAGGAACGTGCCCGGGAAGGCGAAGAGCGCGTACCAGCCGACGTCCTTCCAGATGTGGTCGTGCTCGAGATGGCCGAGCTCGTGCGCGATGACGACCGTCACCTCGCGCGGCGTGAACCCGGAGACGATCGTGTCCCAGAGGACGACGCGGCGGCTGGGCCCGAGACCGGTCGCCTCGGCGTTCGGCAGCGAGGTGACGTCGTGCACCGTCTCGACGACCACCGGCACGTGCTTGACGTGCTCGATGGCCTCCAGCTTCGCCGTCGCCGCGCGCAGCTGCGGGCTCGCAAGACGGTGCGTCGGGATGAGATAGGGGCTGACGAATGCAAAGAGCAGCGCGAGCCCGACGAACGCCGGCGCACCGGCGAGCCACCACCACTCGCGCAGCAGCCGAGCGAAGCCCATCACGATCGCGAGCGCGAGGCAGAGGAATGTGAACTGCGCACCGAGCGCCAGCCAGTTGCCGAGAACCGTGCTCACGTAGCCGAGATGCGTCAGGTGATGCCGCCGCTCCCACCAGAGCTCCGCCACGCTGAACGGCAGCTGCGCGGCCCAGACGAGCGCGAACCCGAGCATCCCGAGCAGCATCCCGGTACCGGCGCGGCCGGCCGCCGACTCGCGTGCGAAGCGCGCGCCGTAGCGCGCGTAGAGCACGAGCACGGCGAGCTCGACGAGCGTCGAGATCACCCAGAGGATCTCCTGGAACCGTCCGAACGACTGCGCCGCGTGGAGCACGGCGGCCGAGAAGTACGCGTGCTCGTCGACGTGCGGCAAGTGGAGGGCCGGGACGACGCTCGAGCTCCAGAGGAGCCATGCTGCGAGCGACCAGATCGAGGCAAGGACGATGACGGCCGCAGCGCGCCCGAGCGCGCCGCGACTCACGCCGGCTCGTCGAATGCGGGCTGCTGCATCTCCGTCGACCCCTCGAGCGGGCTTGCATGCGGGTACGCGTCCGTCAGGAGATACCCGTACGCGTTGAGCTGCGCGCCGTAGCGCAGCGCATACGCGGACAGGTTCCGCAGGCCCCACGGCGCCGCGCCGCGGACGAGCGCGACGAACCACGTCAGGAACGCAGCGACGAAGAGCCCCCACCCGAGCGCGCTGTTGACGAGCAGCGCCGGGATCGCCATGAAGATCCGGAAGAAGGTGACCACGCGGCCCTGCCGCCCCGGCTCGGGCAACTCGAGGTCGAGTGGATAGCTCCCCTGCACGCCGGCGAAGCCCGGGAACGGATTCGCCGCGAGATAGACGAACGCGCTCACGTGCAGCGAGTAGCGCACGAAGCGCGAGAGGAACCGGTGAAACGCTGCAGGCGGCCGTCCGGTGAAGAGGATGGCGAACCACGTGAGGATCGCGACGACCCACGCAACGACCGACCACAGGATGAGCCAGACGATGTGCGGGATCGCGAGGGGCAGCCGGAAGAACACCGTCATCCGCGAGAACCGAAGGTCCTCCGCGTCCCCGACGAGACGCACGACATGCTGCGGCGGCCGCGGCACGTCGGCGAGCATCGCCGTCGGGTCCGCGTTCGGATAGCGGTCGGTGATCAGCAGGAGATACGCGAACATCTGCGCGGTGTAGCCGACGCTGTACGCACCGGCGTCGCGCAGGCCCTTCGGCATCTCGCCGCGCACCATGCTCGCGAACCAGCCGAGCACTGCGCACACGCCGCCGAGGGCACCTCCCCCGCCGCCGCCGTACCGCGCGGCACCCTTGCGGGCGGTCGAGAAGCGGATGTTGCCGCCGCCTCCGAGCGCCGACGACACGAGCAGCGCCGGGATCGCGAGGAAGATGCGGAAGAACGTCTTCACGCGCGGCTGCGGCGCCGGCCCCGGGAACGTCACGTCGACCGGATACTCGCCCTCCTCCCCCACGAAACCGGGGTACGGATTGGCGACGAGGCCGACGTAGGCGTTGAGGTGCGTCAGGTAGCGAACGTACGAGCACATGAACTTGTGGAGGCCGGCCGGCGGCTTCCCGGTGACGAGCGTCGCAACCCAGTTCAGGATCGCGGCGAGGACGGTCACGATCGTCCAGAGGAAGATCCAGATGAAATGCGGGATCGCGAGCAGCAGCCGGAAGAAGACGGTCAGGCGCCGTCGCCGGAGATCGTCCTCGACCACCAGCTTGACGGGATGCTCAACGTGCACACCCGCATTAATGACTGATCGTGCGGACGTACACTCCCGGCGTGGCCATCGACAAGGAGACGGCCGAGCGGATCGACCAGCCCGTCGCCGCCGAGGCAGAGGCGGAAGCACGCCTCACTCCCGCCGAGGCGATCGGCCGGATGCGGATCAACGTGCCCGTGCGCGGCAACCGCAAGCTCCGCACCCTGATCGACCGGGTCAACGACGACGCCCAGCTCAAGGGCTGGTGGCACGTCTCGAACGTCAATGCGGTCGCGCGCATGGAGATCAACGACCACTCCTGGGTGCACATCCAGATCGTCGCGAACATCGCGCTCAAGCTGCTCCGCCAGCTGACGAAGCACCACGTCGAGCCGGCGGTCGTGCGCGACTACGGGATGACCGGCGACGACGCCGAGGTCGTCGTGACCCTCGCCGCGCTCACGCACTGCATCGGCATGTCGATCCACCGGCACGGCCACGAGGACTTCAGCCTCTTCCTCGCCGAGCCGAAGCTGCGCGAGCTGCTCGCCGGCATCTACGACGAGCCCAACCTGACGGTGATCGTCTCCGAGGTGCTGCAGGCGATCATCAGCCACCGCGCCGACGGCCAGCCGCTCACGATCGAGGCCGGCCTCATCCGCGTCGCCGACGCGCTCGACATGGCAAAGGGCCGCTCGCGGATCCCGTTCGAGCGCGGCCGCGTCTCCATGCATTCCCTCTCCGCCGCAGCGATCGAGGACGTCACCATCTCCGACGGCGAGGAGCACCCCGTCCGCATCGAGATCCTGATGAACAACTCCTCCGGCCTCTTCCAGGTCGACGGGCTCCTGAAGGCGAAGCTCCGCGGCTCGGGGCTCGAGCCGTACGTCGAGGTCGTCGCGCACATCGACACCGAGACCGAGCAGCGGCTCGTGCAGGTCTACAAGCTGGAAGTCTGAGCCTGACCACCCCGCCCGTGGCAGCCGACGGTGCCGACTCGGGTG
>DASYGK010000102.1:0-1570 GCA_035999905.1 Gaiellaceae bacterium
GGAATCGACCCGCTGACGGAGAAGCTCCTCACCTACCCCGTCCTCCACTACCAGAACGGCGGCCTCGTGATCGACGGCGACGCCGAGACGTCCCTCGAGGGCGTGTTCGCCTGCGGCGAGATCGCGGGCGGCACGCACGGGCGCAATCGCATGATGGGCAACTCGCTGCTCGAGTGCGTCGTCTTCGGACGGCGCGCGGGAAAGACAGCCGCGGAGAAAGCGAGCGTATGAGCATCGACACCGTTACCGAGCTTCAGCACGCCGTCGAGGACGCAGCAGCGCACCTCTACGTGTGGTCGCTGAAGGACATCCCGCAGGATCTCCGCGACGCGCTGAAGAGCGCCGCCGGCCGCGAGACCTCCGTGCCGGGGCAGCGCGTCCTCAACACGATCCTCCGCAACGTCGAGGTCGCCGACAGCGAGGGCAACCTCGTCTGCCAGGACACCGGCATCGCGGTGTACACCTGTCACGTCGGCGAGCATTTCCCGCTGCATCCCGCGCGCATCTACGAGGCGCTCCGCGACGGCACCGCGCGGGCGACGATCGAGCATCCGCTGCGCTCGAACGCGGTGCACACGATCACACGCGAGAACACCGGCCCGAACATCGGGCACCGGCTGCCGATCGTGCACTGGGAGTTCGTGAAGGACTGGGACGGCCTCGACGTGAAGTGCGTGCCGAAGGGCTCGGGCTCCGAGAACATGTCGTTCCTGAAGATGTGCGTCCCCGCCGACGGCGTGAAGGGGATCAAGCAGTTCGTGCTCGAGTCGATCGTCGGCGCGGGCGGCAAGCCGTGCCCGCCCGGCATCGTCGGCGTCGGCATCGGCGGCTCGGCCGACTACGCGATGTACCTCGCGAAGGAGGCGATCACGCGCCCGATCGGCACCCGCAACAGCGACCCGATCGTCGCGCAGCTCGAGGACGAGCTGATGGGACTGCTGAACGAGACCGGCATCGGCCCGATGGGGCTCGGCGGCGACGTGACGGTGCTCAACTGCCACATCGAGCACGCCGACACGCACATGACGCTCAACCCTGTCGCCGTGAACTACCAGTGCTGGGCCGCGCGCCGCGCGACCGCGCACATCGCCGCCGACGGCAGCGTCGAGATGGATCGGGAGTTCTAGCGATGGCGAACCACACCGTCACCTTCCCGATCACCGACCCGCAGGAGATCCTCAAGCTGCGCGCCGGCGACGAGGTCACCGTGCAGGGCCACATCATCGGCATCCGCGACCGCACGCAGATCCGCATCTTCGACCAGGGCGTCGAGCCGCCGATGGACCTCTCCGGCGCGTTCCTCCTGCACACGGCGCCGAACGTGCGCAAGGTCTCGACCGACGCCGAGGGCAGAGGCACGTACGAGAAGATCTGCATCGGCACGACGACGAGCGCGCGCATGGTGCGCTTCACCGAGCCGCTCGGCCGCCAGTACGGCGTGCGCGCGATCTGCGGCAAGGGCGGCTTCCCCGACGAGGCGATCGCCCCCATGCACGAGCTCGGGATGGTCTATTTCGCGATCGTCGGCGGCGCGGCCGCGCTCGAGACGACGCAGATCGAGGAGATCGAA
>DASYGK010000150.1:0-12546 GCA_035999905.1 Gaiellaceae bacterium
CTCGATCCTGGCGGCGGCGAATCTGCTGGCGGCGAACGGCGCACGCACGGACGAGCGCGCGGCGCTCGGGCACTACAACCGCTCGCCGCTCTACCGCGATGCCGTGCTGCATCTCGCGCACCGCATCGCGACGGTACCGACGGCTTTCCGCGAGTACTACGCATGGCGGCTCTACCTGCGCAAGCGCTAGATACCGAGCGTCGTATCGCCGCCGGCCGCGAGACCGAGCTCGACGCGATCGCGGGCCCCATCCGCCGCGATCGCGCGCCTCGTTGCAGAACGGGCGGGCGCATAGACCGACGATGCGAATAGTGGGACAATGAGTCACGGTCGGCGGCACGTTGCGCCGGCGCACGCGACAGAGGGACGTCTCACGATGTACGCAACCGTTCGCGTCTACACGGCCGGCCATGAGCTCGTCGACGCGCTCGCTCGAAACGAGAGCGCGGTCCGCACCTTGCTCGGCGAGATCGACGGCTTCCGCGCGTACTACCTCGTGCGCACCCCCGACGGCGCGATCTCGGTCAGCGTCTATGACACCGAGCTCGGCGCCGAGTCGTCGACGCGAGCGGCGGCGGCCTGGATCGCCGAGAATCTCCCCGAGCTGACGGGCTCGACGCCGCAGGTCTCCTCCGGCGAAGTCGTGATCAACGCCGAGGGCTAGACGCCGAGCAGCAGGGCAAGCAGCGCCTTCTGGACATGGAGCCGGTTCTCCGCCTCGTCCCAGATCGCGGAGCGCTCGCCGTACAGCACCTCCGCGGTGATCTCCTCGCCCGGATGCGCCGGCAGGCAGTGCATGACGAATGCATCCGGCGTTGCGAGCTCCAGCAGCGCGCGGTCGAGACGGTAGGGCTCGAGGTCGTGGAGGCGCTTCACGCGCTCGTGCTCCTGGCCCATGCTGATCCACGTGTCCGTGACGACGACATCCGCGCCGCGGACCGCGTCGGCCGGGTCGCGCACGGTCTCGACGCCGTGCGCCTCGTAGCCGTCGGGGCCGGCCGCGATCACGTCGTACCCGAGCAGCTTGCCGAGCTCGGCGAGCGAGATCAGCACGTTCGAGCCGTCGCCGACCCAGGCGACGCGCACGCCGTCGAGCGAGCCGAGCCGGTCGCGCATCGTGAGCGCGTCGGCGAGCGCCTGGCACGGGTGCTCCTCCGCCGTCAGCGCGTTGATCACCGGGATCGTCGCCCACTCCGCCCACGCCTCGAGCTCGGCGTGCTCGTGCGTGCGCACGGCGATCGCGTCGAGATAGCGCGAGAGCGCGCGTGCCGTGTCCGGTAGCGATTCGCCGCGCGAGAGCTGCAGCTCGTCGGGCGTGAGCGCGACGGCCGAGCCGCCGAGGTGCGTCATCGCGACCGTGAACGAGACGCGGGTGCGCGTCGAGTGCTTCGCGAAGTAGAGCCCGAGCGTCGCGCCGGGAAGCAGCGGCTCCTTCGGGTTCTCCTTCAACGCGCTCGCGAGATCCAGGATCGCGGATGCCTCGGAGGCCGAGAGATCCGAGATCCGCAGGAGATCGCGTCCCGCGAGCGCGACGGCGGGCGATGTCGTCACGACCAGCGGTCCTTCGCAGCGGCCACGGCGGCGGCGACGTCGCCGAGGCGGTTGCCGGCGGACGGCGGCTCGAACGAGCCGTCACGAACCGACGCCGCCACCTGCTCGTGCGCGTCGCGGAAGGGAATGCCTTCCTGTACGAGCGCCTCGGCCGCGTCCGTCGCGAGCAGCAGCGGATCCGACGCTGCCGCAGCGAGCCGCTTGCGGTCGAACGCGAGCCCCGCAACGAGCACGGTGAGCGCCCCGAGCGCGCCCGCCACGTCCCGCCGCGCGGCGAACACGGGCGGCTTGTCCTCCTGCAGGTCGCGGTTGTACGAGAGCGGCAGTCCCTTCACCGTCGCGAGCAGGCCGGTGAGCCGCCCGAGCGCGGTGCCCGCCTTGCCGCGCGCGAGCTCGGCGACGTCGGGGTTGAGCTTCTGCGGCATCATCGACGATCCCGTGGCCGCGCCTTCGGGGAGCCGCGCGAACGCGAACTCGGCCGTCGTCCAGAGCACGAGCTCCTCGCCGATGCGGGAGAGGTGCGTGAAGAGCACCGCAACCGCGTAGAGGTAGTCGAGCGCGAAGTCTCGGTCGGCAACGGCGTCGAGCGAGTTGCGCATCGCGTTCGGCGGCGCCGGCAGCGGCAGCGTCGACCCTGCGAGCGCGCCTGCGCCGAGCGGCGACGGTTCCGCCTGCGCCGCAGCGAACGCGAACCGCGCGCGGTCGCGCTCGAGCATCTCGCTCCAGGCGAGCAGGTGATGGCCGAGCGTGACCGGCTGCGCCCGCTGCAGGTGGGTGTACCCCGGCATCGCGGTCGCAGCCTCCTCGCCGGCGCGCTCGAGAATCGCGGCGGCGAACGCAGCGAGCGCAGCTCCGGCCTCGGCGCATGCGTCGGCGACGTAGAGCCGGAACGCGGCTGCGACCTGGTCGTTGCGCGAGCGGCCGGCGTGGATCTTCCGCCCGACCTCGCCGAGCTCGGCCTCGATGAACGAGTGCACGTCCTCCGCCTGCGCGTCGACCGTGTCGAGGCGTGCGAGCGTCTCGCGCACCTCCGTCAGCTCCGCGTCGTCGAGAATCCGCGCCGCGTGGAGCCGCTCCGCGTGCTGCAGCGTGCCCTGGACGTCGTACGGCAGCAGCTCGGCATCGTTCGCCTTGAGGAAGTCCCATACCTCGGGGGCGAGGTCGGTGCCGACGCGGCCCGACCAGAGCGTCACTGCCCGCTCCCCAGCTCGAGCGCCGGCGCGTCGAGGTGGAGGTGCCGGTACTGCGCGAGCATCGCGCGCGAGTCGGCGATGTCGTTGATCTGCACGGCGAGCTGCCCGATCCGGTCGCCTGCCGTGAACGCCGTCGCGCTCCGCTCCATGCTCAACCGCTCCGGGTCGTACGTCACTGCCTCGCCGCTCGTGTCGAGGACCGTGTAGTCGTCGCCGCGCCGCAGCTCGATCGTCACCTCGCCCGTGACGACGCCCGCGACCCAGCGCTGCAGCGAGTCGCGCAGCATCAGCGCCTGCGTGTCGAACCAGCGGCCCTCGTACAGCAACCGGCCGAGGCGCCGTCCGTCGACCGCGTACCGCTCGAGCGTCGCCTCGTTGTGGATCGCGGTGAGCAGCCGCTCGTAGGCGATGCACAGGAGCGCCATGCCCGGCGCCTCGTAGATGCCGCGGCTCTTCGCCTCGATGATCCTGTTCTCGATCTGATCGGACATGCCGAGGCCGTGGCGGCCGCCGATCGCGTTCAGCTCGCGGATCACGTCGACGGGATCGCCCACCGGCAGGCCGTGCTCGAAGCGGATCGTCACGACTTCCGGCTCGATCTCGACGGCGGGGTCCCAGTGCGCGACGCCCATGATCGGGTCGACGATCTTCATGCTCGTTCCCAGCAGCTCGAGGTCCTTCGCCTCATGCGTCGCGCCGAGCATGTTCGCGTCGGTGGAGTACGCCTTCTCGGTCGACGTCCCGTGCGCGAGCCCGCGCGCGGCAAGCCACTCACTCATCTCCGTGCGGCCGCCGAGCTCCGAGACGAACGCGTCGTCGAGCCACGGCTTGTAGATGCGCAGGTTCGCGTTCGCGAGGAGCCCGTAGCGATAGAAGCGCTCGATGTCGTTGCCCTTGTACGTCGAGCCGTCGCCCCAGATGTCGACGCCGTGCTGCGCCATCGCCTGTACGAGCAGCGTGCCGGTGACCGCGCGGCCGAGGGGAGTTGTGTTGAAGTAGCGCTTGCCGGCGGTCTGGATGTGGAACGCACCGCACTGGAGGGCCGCAAGGCCCTCGCGTGCGAGCGGCTCGCGGCAGTCGACGAGCACCGCGTCCTCCGCGCCGTACTGCAGCGCGCGCGCGGGCACGGCCGAGATGTCCGGCTCGTCGTACTGGCCGAGGTCGGCGGTGAACGCATACGGGATCGCACCACGCTCGCGCATCCATGCGAGTGCACAGCAGGTGTCGAGGCCGCCGGAGAACGCGATGCCGACACGGTCTCCGACCGGCAGCGAGCCGAGGATGATGCGGTCGAAGGACGTCACGCTCACGCAGCCCTCCGCGTGCGCAGCGCCTCGAGCTCGGCCGCGAGCTCCGCGCCCGTCGCCGGGTCGCGCGCGACGAGCATCACGGTGTTCTCCCCGGCGATCGTGCCGGCGATGTGCGGGTGGCGCGCCACGTCGATCGCCTGTGCGAGCGCGCTCGCGTAGCCGTACGGCGTGAGGATGACGACGAGGTTGCCGCTCGCCTCGACCGTCAGCGCCCACCGCACGAGCGCCTCGCCGAAGTCCTCGCTGAACCCCGAGTCCTCCGGGAACGCATAGACGAGCCGCCCCGTCTCGTGCCGTACCTTCTGCAGCCCGAGCTCGTGGATGTCGCGCGACACGGTCGTCTGCACGACGTCGTGGCCCGCAGCGCGCAATGCGTCGGCCAGCTCGATCTGCGTCGAGATCGGCCGCTCGCGAATGAGCCTCTGGATCGCGGCGTGCCGCTCTGCACGATTCATCGGTTCGTCACCTCCGTGAGGATCTCGAGTGCACGGTCGATCTCCGCCGTCCCGGCGACGAGGGGCGGCGCGAGGCGAAGCACGTTGGGGCCCGACGTGAGGCAGACGAGGCCCGCGTCGAGGGCCGCGTCGACGATCGGCTGCACCGGGCCTTCGAGCTCCGCGCCGACGAGGTGGCCCGCGCCGCGCGCGTCGACGACGCCGGGCAGCTGCGAGAGGCCTGCGAGCAGCCGTTCGCCGTTTGCGCGAACACGCGCCAGCAGCGGCGCGTCGATCGTGTCGCAGACGGCGACGGCCGCCGCGCACGAGACCGGGTTGCCGCCGAACGTCGAGCCGTGGTCGCCGGGGACGAACGCGCCCTCCGCGTCGTCGGCGACGAGGAGGCAGCCGATCGGGAGGCCATTCGCGAGCGCCTTGGCGAGCGTGACGAGCTGCGGGCGCACGGCGAGCTGCTCGAACGCGAAGAACGTGCCGGTGCGGCCGACGCCGGTCTGCACCTCGTCGAAGGCCAGCAGTGCGCCGAGCTCCTCGGCGAGCGCAGCGGCGGCCGCGACGAACGCCGGCTCGAGCGGGATCACGCCGCCCTCGCCGAGAATCGGCTCGAGCAGGACGAGACCGACGTCGTCCGACGCCGCGGCGTGGAGCGACTCGACGTCGTTCGGCTTCGCAAAGCGCGCACCCGGCACGAGCGGCTCGAACGCTGCACGCTTCGCCGGCTGGCCGGTGACCGAGAGCGCCCCCATCGTGCGCCCGTGGAAGCTCTGCTCCAGCGCGATCACGCCCGGCTTGCCGGTCGCCTTGCGCGCGTACTTCAGCGCGGCCTCGTTCGCCTCGGTACCCGAGTTGCAGAAGAACGCGTGCGCGCCGCCGAATCGCTCGGAGAGCCGCTGTGCGAGCGCCTGCGCCGGCTGCGTGCCGAAGAGATTCGACGCGTGCCAGAGCCTGTCGAGCTGCGCGTGCGCGGCGGCGAGCGGTGCCGGATGGCGGTGCCCGAGCGCGACGACGGCGATGCCTGCGGCGAAGTCGAGATAGCGGCGTCCCGCGTCGTCGACGATCCAGGTGCCGTCGCCCTCGACGAACGTGACGCGCGTCGGCGGGTACGTCGGGAGGAGCGCGTTCTCGAGCACGGAGCTCATGCGGTCACCGCCGTCGCGCCGATCTCGGCAACGAGCCCGCTCTGCGCGGCGCTTGCGGCGGCGAGCAGCTTCGGGACGATCCCGCCCTCGAACGTCCCGTCGCCGACGAGCGACGCGGCACGATCCGCGGTGATCGAGTCGACGAGCTCGCCGTCGTGGTACACGCCGGGCACGTCGGTGAGGAAGTGGATGCGCGCCGCGCCGATGCCGACCGCGAGCGCGGATGCGGCCTCGTCGGCGTTGACGTTGAGCGGGCCGCGCGCGAGCGGCGAGAGCACGGGCACGAGGCCGGCCGCGAGCGCCGAGACGACGAGCGCAGGCGCCGACGGGACGGGGCGCCCGACGAGCCCGAGCTCGGGCAGCTGCTCTGCCTCGAGGCCCGCCTCGTCGCCGGCAAGGCCGACGGCGCCGGCGCCGATCGCAGCGCAGACCGCGGCGTTGACGGCGGCGAGGCTCTGGCGCACGACCTCGATCCCCGCAGCGGTCGTGACGCGGCGGCCGCCGACGAACTGCACCTCGATGCCGCGCCTGACCATCTCCTCGGAGATCTGTGGGCCGGCGCCGTGCACGACGCACACCGCGTAGCCGGTTGCGCGGAGCTCCGCAACGGCCTCCGCCACGCCGCCCGTCGACGCGCCGCCGACCTTGAGGACGGCGATGCTCACGTCCTGTAGTCCGCGTTGATGCGCACGTAGTCGTACGACAGGTCGGTGGTGAGGTAGTTCGCGGCGCCGTCTCCCAGCGCGAGGTCGAGCTCGATCGAGCAGTGGCCGTTCGTCAGCACGGGCTCGTCACCCGTCGGTGTGCCGTTGAGGAGCACCTGCACGTCGTCGATCGAGATCGAGAGCCGGTCCGGATCGAGCTGTGCGTAGCCGCCCGCGAACTTCGCCGACCCGGCGGCGGCGGCGATTCGCCCCCAGTTCGCGTCGTGACCGTGCAGCGCGGTCTTCACGAGCGGCGAGGTCGCGATGCGCTCGGCGATCGCGCGCGCCTCCGCCTCGTCGGTCGCACCGCGCACCGCGATCTCCGCGAGCACGGTCATGCCTTCGCCGTCGGCGACGATCAGCTTCGCGAGCTCGCCGCACACCTTGCGGACGCAGAGCGCGAACTCGGCGTCGCTCTCCGGGGTGCGCTCGATGCCGCTCGCGCCGTTGGCGAGCAGCACGACCGTGTCGTTCGTCGAGCACTCGCCGTCGACGGAGATCGCGTTGAAGCTCGTCTCGACCGCCGGCCGCAGGAACTCGATCGCCTCGCCGGGCTCGAGCGGATAGTCCGTCGTCAGCACCGCGAGCATCGTCGCGAGGTTCGGGTGGATCATCCCCGAGCCCTTCGCCATGCCGCCGACCGTGAAGCCGGCGCCCTGCGCGATCGATTCCTTCGGACGCGTATCGGTGGTCATGATCGCCTCGGCCGACGTCGCGCCGCCACAGCGCGACAGATGCAGCGCCGCGTCGCCGACGCCGGCGACGATCTTCTCGAGCGGGAGCGGCGCGCCGATCACGCCGGTGGAGAGCACGATCACCTCTTCCGGCTCGAGGCCGAGCATCCGCGCAGTCTCGACGGCGGTCGAGCGCGCGTCGGCGAGCCCCTGGTCGCCGGTCGCGGCGTTCGCGACGCCGGAGTTGGCGACGATCGCCTGCGGCTGCGCGAGCGCGAGATGCTCGCGCGACACGACCACCGGCGCGGCGAGGAAGCGGTTCGACGTGAACATCGCCGTGCCGGTCGCGGGCGCGAGCGAGCGGACGAGCGCGAGGTCGCGGCGCCCGTTCTTCCGGATGCCGCAGTGCACGCCGGCGGCCTCGAAGCCCTTCGCCGCTGTGACGCTCATACGAGCACTCCCGCGAGGCGAAGGCCGAGCGTCTGCTCGAGGCCGAGCGCGAGGTTCGCGTTCTGCAGCGCCTGTCCCGCCGCGCCCTTGCCGAGGTTGTCGAGCGCGCAGATCACGACGGCGTGCGCGGTCGCGCGATCCTCGAAGATCGCGATCTCCGCGTGGTCGGTGTGCTGCACGCGCGCGAGCTCCGGCACGACGCCCTCCGGCAGGACGCGCACGACCGAGCTCTCCGCGTAGGCGTCCTCGAGCAGCGCGCGCAGGTCGCCGTGCGGCTGCACGTAGCACGTCGCGAGCAAGCCGCGGCGCACGGGAAGCAGGTGCGGCACGAAGCAGACGGGGAAGCCGAGCGCCTGCGCGATCTCCGGCGCATGCTGGTGCGCGCCGATCTTGTACGGCGAGAGATTCTCGAGCACGAAGCCCGCGTGCGAGCTCTGCTTCAGCTCGCGGCCGGCGCCGGACACGCCCGACTTCGCGTCGACGATCACGCTCGCCGGGTCGATGGCGTCCTTCAGCGGCGCGAGCGCGAGGATCGCGGCGGTGGCGTAGCAGCCGGGGTTCGCGACGAGCGGGCCCGACGGCGGGAAGAGCTCCGGCACCGCGTAGCTCCACTCGCCGAGGCCCGCGGCCTGCGGGTGCTCGAAGCCGTACCAGGCGGGATAGAGCGCCGGATCCTGCAGCCGGTGCGCACCGGACAGGTCGACGACGACGGTGCCGGCCGGCGGCTCGAGGACGGCGGCGCGCTCGTGGCCGAGGCACGCGAAGACGACGTCGGCGCCCGCCGCGAGCGCCTCGGCGTTCGGCACGAACCGGGGGAGTGAGCCGTTCAGCCGGACGTCGAGCGCGGCCGCCGGCTCGCCCGCGAGCGAGTCCGAGCCGAGCGCGGCCACCTCGAGCTCCGGGTGCCGCAGCACGCGGTCGAGCGTCTCCTGGCCGGAGTAGCCGGACGCACCGAGGATCGCCGCCGTGAGCATCTTCGCATATTACGCGAAAACTCGCGTAATATGCAAATCGATTCGAACGACCCCGCCGCAACGGGTCCCGTCCCGAAGCTCGGGGTCAGGCCCCGGGCCAGGTCCGCGCCGGACCCGGCTAGGAGAGCACGCCGCGGAGCCCGCGCACGGCCTGCGCGATCCGCTGCTCGTTCTCGACGAGCGCGAAGCGGACGAAGCCCTCGCCGTCGACGCCGAAGCCGCTCCCTGGGCTGACCGCGACGTGCGCCTCGCGCAGGAGGCGCACCGCGAACGCCTGCGCGCCCTCGGCGGCGAACGCGTCCGGGATGCGCGCCCACACGAACATCGTCGCCGCAGGGCGCGGAACGTCCCACCCGATGCGCGCGAGACCGTCGCAGAGGGCGTCGCGCCGGCCGCGGTACACCTCGGCGACCTCGGCGGGATAGTCGGCCGCCTCGCGCAGCGCCACCGTCGCCGCGATCTGCAGCGGCTGAAAGCTGCCGTAGTCGAGATACGACTTGAGACGCGCGAGTGCGCCGATCACGTCGCTGCGGCCGAGCACGAACGCGACGCGCCAGCCGGCGACCGAGAACCCTTTCGTCAGCGAGTAGAGCTCGACCGCGACCTCGCGCGCACCGTCGGCCTCGAAGATCGAGGACGGGCGATAGCCGTCGAACGCGAGATCGGCGTACGCGAAGTCGTGTACGAGCACCATCTCCTTCTCGCGCGCGAAGTCGACGAGCTGCTGCATCTGCGAGAGGTCGGCAATCGCCGTCGTCGGGTTGTGCGGGAACGAGCAGAGCAGCACGCGCGGCCGCGGCTGCGACAGCTCCCACGCCTCCTTCACGCCGGCGACGAAGTCGACGTCGGGGCCGACCGGCACGCGCTGCACCGCCGCGCCGGCGAAGCCCGGTGCGAAGAGATGGATCGGGTAGCTCGGGCTCGGGACGAGCGCGACGTCGCCGGGGCCGAGCAGCACCCACAGCAGGTGCACGAGCCCTTCCTTCGCACCGAGCGACATCGTCGCCTCGGTCTCCGGGTCGAGCTCGACGCCGTAGCGGGCCGCGTAGCGCTCGCAGATCGCCTTGCGGAGGTTCGGCAGGCCGCGGCTCGCCGAGTAGCGGTGGTTGCGCGGCAGAAGCGCAGCCTCGCGCAGCTTCTCGACCGCGAGCTCGGGCGGCGCGACGTCGGGATTGCCGAAGCCGAAGTCGATCACGTCCCTGCCCTCGCGGCGCAGCTCGAGCTTCAGCCGCTCGACCTCGGCGAAGGCGTACGGGGGGAGCGCGTCGACCCGGCGGAACTGCGTCACGCAGCGGATCGTCGCAGAGCGCCGAGCGCCCCGCGGACCGCGACCACGTCGCCGATCACGACGAGGGCCGGCGTCGGCAGACCAACCGCCGCGGCGGCGATCGCGCCGAGCGGCGCCGTCACGACCTGCTCCCTCTCCGTCGTGCCGGACGAGATCACGGCAGCCGGAGTCGAGGCGGCGCGGCCGTGCTCGATCAACCGCTCCGCGAGACGGCCGACGACCGCGCCGCCCATGAATGCGACGAGCGTCCCGGGCACGCGGGCGAGCGCTGCGGCGTCGAGGCGCTCGACGTCGTTCGCGGCGAACGCCGTCACGGTCGAGGACACGCCGCGATGCGTGACGGGGATGCCGACGGACTCCGGCACCGCGGAGAGCGACGAGACGCCGGGCACGAGCTCGAACGGCACGCCGGCCCCGGCGAGCGCGAGCGCCTCCTCCCCGCCGCGGCCGAACACGAACGGGTCGCCGCCCTTCAGCCGGACGACGCGCCGCCCCTGCCGGCCGTGCATGACGAGCAGGCGGTTCACGTCCTCCTGCGCGTGGTCGTCGCGCGCGATCCGCAGCGCGCTCGCGGGCGCCTCGGCGACGAGCTCCTCTGCGACGAGCCGGTCGTAGACGAGCACCTCGCACGCGCGCAGCCGCGCGAGGCCGCGCACGGTGATCAGCTCGGGATCTCCAGGCCCTGCGCCGACGAGTGCGACGCTCATCCGAGCGCCTCGGCGACGAGCTCGCGGAAGTAGTCGCGCCGGTCGTCGTAGGTCGGCAGGTTCTCCTTCGCCCACGGCCTGCGCTCGCGGAGGTCGCGCGCGAGCTGCTCGTGCTCGACGCCGATCTGCGCTGCGAAGCGGTCGCGCAGCCACTGTGCGAGCGCGGGCGACGCGCCGCCCGTCGAGATCGCGAGCGTGATCGGCCCGCGGCGGTGCAGCGCCGGCAGGATGAACGAGCAGAGCTCTGGCACGTCCGCGACGTTGCAGAAGATCCGGCGCGCGCCGGCCGCGGCGGAGATCGTCCGGTTCAGCTCGTCGTCGCTCGTCGCGGCGACGACGAGCCAGACGCCGTCGAGGTCCGACGCGCGGTAGTCCTCCGGCGCGACGACGGTGACGTCGGCACCGGTCGCACGCAATCCGTCGACCTTCTCGCGCGCCATCGCGCCGCTGCCGACGACGAGGCAGCGGCGGCCGGCGAGGTCGAGGCAGGCGACGTAGTGCTGCTGCTCTGCCATCAGACGCCGACCGAATGGATGCGCGCGCCCGCGCGGTCGAGCTTCACGCTCAGCTCGAGCCCGTCGACGGCGACCGAGACGAGATACGCGCCCGGGCCGGCCGACTGGATCCTCACGCTCTCGAGCGTCTTGCCCTCCAGCGCCCCGAGCGCCGTCGTGACCTCGGACGCGCTGTCGGAGAGCGCGCGCCCGCCGGGCAGGCGGCGGTACGTCTTCAATGCGGCCTGCTCTCCTTCCGGCCCGTAGACGCTCCGGATGCGCCCGGTCGAGAGGCCGAGCTCGATCAGCTCCTCGAGCGCCTGCGCGGCGTCGTCGTCGAGCTCGCCCTCCTGCACGGATGCGACGAGGCCCGCGAGCCGGCCGCGCCGTTCGTCGTCCTGCACGAGCGCGAGCACGGCCTGCGCCTCGCCGAGCGCGACCTCTGCCGCTTCTCCGCGAACGGCGATCACGACGTCTCTACGCCCTTGCCGAGAATCGCGTGCAGCTCGTGCTCGAAGCCGCCGTGCTCGATCGAGCAGTGCATGCCGCACTCCTTCGGCGCGTTCGTCTCCCACCACCAGCGCCCCGCGCGGTCGTCCTCGCCCTCGGCGATCGCGCGCGTGCAGGGCGCGCAGCCGATCGACGTGTAGCCCTTCGCGTAGAGGCCGTGCACGGGCACGTCGTGCTCGCCGAGGTACGCCCACACGTCGCGCTTCGTCCACTCCGCCAGCGGGTTGAGCTTCACGATCGCGCCGTGGTCGTGGTCGATCTCGACCTTGCGGATGTTCGTCCGCGTCGCCCACTGGTCGCGCCGCAGCCCCGTCACCCACGCGTCGAGCCCGTCGAGGTGCTTCGTGAGCGGCTGCACCTTGCGCACGTTGCAGCAGAGCAGGCGGTTCTCGACCGACTCCTTCATCAGGTCGAGCCCCTTGGCAGCGACGAGCCGCTCGACCTGGCCCGTGTCGGGCTGCAGCAGCTTGAGGCTCAGGCCGGGATAGCGGTCGCGCAGCGCGGCGATCAGCTCGTGCGTCTCGGCGGGCAGCCGCCCGGTGTCGACCGAGAAGATGTGGACGCTCGGGTCGAGCTTGTACGCCATGTCGATCAGCGCGACGTCATCGGCCTGAAACGCGGCGGAGATCGCGATCCGGGGACTGAACTCTTCGGTCGCCCAGGCAAGCAGCGCCTGCGGGTCCTCGCCCTCGTACCGGATCGAGAGCTCGCCCGCCTCGAGCTCGTCGAGCAGCTCGTACGTACTCATACTGCGGCCTCCTCGCGTACACGTTTCTTTGCGGGCTCGAGACCCGCGAGCAGGCCGAGCTCCTCATCGGTGGATCGGCGCTGAAAATCGGTGAATGTCTCGCCCTCGGCGCGCTGCGCGAGCCAACCGCGGATCAGCCCTTCGACCGCCTGCTCGAGGTCGTCGCTCGCGACGCGCCGGAAGAGCGAGCCGCCGACCTGCGGCAACGGTCCGAGGGAGCCGCGCACGAAGACGTCGTACGCCGGGATGCGGTTGCCGTCCGCATCCTTGCCGGTCGTCGCCTGGAAGCCGAGGTCCCCGACCCAGTGCTGCGCGCAGGCGTGCGGGCAGCCGTCGAGATGCAGCCGCAGCT
>DASYGK010000017.1:0-12555 GCA_035999905.1 Gaiellaceae bacterium
TCTAATCCTGTTCGCTCCCCACGCTTTCGCTCCTCAGCGTCAGTTCCGGCCCAGCCCACCGCCTTCGCCACCGGTGTTCCTCCTGATATCTGCGCATTTCACCGCTACACCAGGAATTCCACGCTCCCCTACCGGACTCTAGTCACAGCAGTATCGAGTGGCGACTCCAGGTTGAGCCTGGAGGTTTCACACCCGACTTACCGAACCGCCTACGAGCTCTTTACGCCCAATAAATCCGGACAACGCTTGCCCCCTACGTGTTACCGCGGCTGCTGGCACGTAGTTAGCCGGGGCTTCTTCTGTGGGTACCGTCAATTTCGTCCCCACTGAAAGGGGTTTACAACCCGAAGGCCTTCATCCCCCACGCGGCGTTGCTGCGTCAGGCTTTCGCCCATTGCGCAAGATTCCCCACTGCTGCCTCCCGTAGGAGTCTGGGCCGTGTCTCAGTCCCAGTGTGGCTGATCGTCCTCTCAGACCAGCTACGGATCGTCGCCTTGGTGGGCCATTACCCCGCCAACAAGCTAATCCGCCGCGAGCTCGTCCTTGGTCGGAGGCCGAAGCTACCTTTTCCATCCGCCTCGAGAGGCTGATGGGCCATCCGGTATTAATCCGAGTTTCCCCGGGCTATCCCGGTACCAAGGGTGGATTACTCACGTGTTACTCACCCGTTCGCCGCTGTCCCCAACCCCGAAGGGTTGGTTCTCGCTCGACTTGCATGTGTTAAGCGCGCCGCCAGCGTTCGTCCTGAGCCAGGATCAAACTCTCCGTGAAGATGAATGCCGGCCGCGGGATTCCTTGAAACTCCGGGCCGACGATCTCACTTGAGCTTGTGCTCAAAGTCTTGGCGCATGGCAATCGACCGCCATGCCCTTGACAGGTTGTTGATTCCTCTTCTCCGCCACGGCAAGCCGCAGCCGAGTCGAGGTCTCGACGTAAACGCACGCTGTTGAGTTTTCAAAGACCAAGCCGTCTGGACGGCGTAAAAAAAGCCCCGACTCGCGCCAGAGGCCTCAGACATTCGGGACAATCGCTCGTTCCGAGTCGTTCTAAGGCTCTCCGTTGTGGTTGCTTGCAGGGACTTTCCGACGCTGTCCTTGCGGGCAGCCGGGGCATAGTAGCAGCGCAAGCCCGCTTGTCAAGCGAGGTGGAGCCGTACGAACTGCCGTTTGCCGGCCTGCACGAGGGCGCCGTCGAGGGCCTCCGGAGCGAGCTCGTAGCCGCCCGGAGCGTCCCCGTTCACCTTCACCCCGCCCTGGTCGATCTGGCGCCGCCAGTGGCTCGCCGACTGCCCGAAGACGCCCTGGAGCACGGCCGGCAGGTACACCGCCGCGCCGCCGTCCGCCGAGAACGACGCCTCCGGCACCTCGGCCGGCGCTCCGCCCTCGCGGACGACCCGGGTGAAGTGCTCCTCGCCGGCCCGGCCGCCGTCGGCCCCGTGCCAGCGCGCCGTGACGCGGCGGGCGAGCTCGAGCTTCCATTCCATCGGGTCGGACGGGTGGCCGCCCCCGCCGGCGACGAGCTCCCACCACTGCTCGAGCGCCGAATCCGGGATCGACATCACCTTGCCGAACATCTCCTCGGGCGGCTCGTTGATCCCGACGTAGTTGCCCTTCGACTTCGACATCTTCTCGGCGCCGTCGAGCCCGACGAGGAGCGGGTAGGTGACGACGACCTGGGGCTCGAGCCCGTAGCGCTCCATCACGTCGCGTCCCGTGAGGAGGTTGTAGAGCTGGTCGGTGCCTCCGATCTCGACGTCGGCCTCGATCGCGACCGAGTCGTACGCCTGCATCGGCGGGTAGAGGAGCTCCGAGAGCGAGATCGGCTCCTGGGCCGCCATCCGCTTCGCGAAGTCGTCGCGCTCGAGCAGGCGCGCCACCGTCAGCGTCCTTGTCAGCCGGACCGTCTCGGCGAAGGTCAGCGGTGCGAGCCACTCGCCGTTGAAGCGGAACTCCGTCCGCTCCGGGTCGAGGACGCGCACGACCTGCTCCCGAAACCGCTGCGCGTTCGCGTCGAGCTCGTCGTCGTCGAGCACCGGACGCTCGGCCGACCGGCCGGACGGGTCTCCGATCCGCGCCGTGTAGTCGCCGACGATGAGGACGACGGTGTGCCCCGCGTCCTGCCACTCGCGCAGCCGGTCGAGGACGACGGCGAAGCCGAGATGGACGTCGGGCGAGGTCGGGTCGATGCCGAGCTTCACCCGCAGCGGCCTCCCCTGCTTCAGCTTCGCCTCGAGCCCGCCTTCGGGAAGGACGTGAACCGCATGGCGGGTCGGTGCGAATGCAGACATCGTGAGCGAGTCTAGAGATACGGTCCGCGCGTGACCCGCGAGCTCGCACACCTCTCCGACGAGGCCCTCGTGCTGCTCGCCGCCCGCTCGGAGCAGAGCGCGCTGGCCGAGCTCTACGACCGCTACGGCCGGCCGGCCTACGCCCTCGCACTGCGCGTCGTGCGCGACGAGGCGCTCGCCGAGGACGCCGTGCAGGACGCCTTCCTCTCGCTCTGGCGGACGGCCTCGCGGTTCGTGCCGGCACGCGGCAGCGCGAGCACGTGGATCCTCACGCTCGTGCACCGGCGCTCGGTCGACCTCGTCCGGCGCGAGGAGCACCGCCGCACCGACTCGCTCGAGGCCGCGCCGGAGCAGGGCGGCGGGGGCGCGGACGAGGAAGCGTGGCTTCGCCTGCAGCGCGAGCGCGTGCAGGATGCGCTCACGCTGCTGCCCGACCAGCAGCGCGAGGCGCTCGAGCTCGCATATTACGGCGGCTTCACCCAGTCGGAGTTGGCCGAGCGGCTCGGACAGCCGCTCGGGACGATCAAGAGCCGGATGTTCTCGGGCCTCTCGCGCCTGCGCGAGCTGCTCGGCGATCCCGGCCTGGAGACGGCATGGACACACGGGACCTCCACGACCTGACCGCCGCCTACGCCCTCGACGCGCTCGGCGCGGACGAGACCGAGGCCTACGAGGCGCACCTCGCGCAGTGCGAGCGCTGCCGCGACGAGCTCACCCGGCTTTCGGAGCCCGCCGGCGCACTCGCGTGGGGAGCGGCGCCCGCCGCGCCGCCGGCCGCGCTGCGCGGCCGCATCCTCGCCGCCGCAGCGGCCGAGCGCACGAACGTCGTCCCGCTTCGCCGGCCGTGGCTCTTCCGCGCCACCGCGGCGGCCGCGGCGATCGCGGCGTGCGTCGCGGTCGGGCTCGGGCTCTGGTCGGCATCGCTCGACCGCTCGCTCCACGCCGCCCGGTCCGCACGGGCCGCGGATGCCCGCGCCGTCGAGATCCTCGCCGACCCCGCCTCGCGCCGGATCCCGGTCGCAGGCGTCCACGGGATGGTCGCCGTCGACGCGACGGGGCAGGCGGCCCTGATGCTGAAGCACCTCCCCCAGGCGCCGGCCGGCAAGCGGTACGAGGCCTGGGTGATCACCCCCGGCGCCGCGCCCAGGAAGGCCGGCATGTTCGACGGGGGCGGCTCCACGACCGTCGTCCGGCTCGAGCGCTCGGTGCCGAAGGGCTCGACGGTCGCGGCGACGATGGAGCGCGCCGGCGGGGTCGACGCCCCCACCGAGGCGCCCGTCTTCACGGCCCAGGCCTAGTCCGGCGGTACAATCCCGCGGCTCCGTGCTGCTGCGCAGAAAACGCTCCGAGCCGGCCGCCCCGCGCCGGCGCAGGCGCCGGATCCGCAAGCTCCGCCTCCTCGCACTCGTCTGCGTGCTCGGCGTCTTGGCGGTGACGGCGTTCGCCTACGGCGCGATCATCGCCGTCGGGCAGCAGTTGAACGGCCTCGACCCGTTCGGCCGCGCGCAGCAGCAGCAGGTCGACGGCTACATCTACGCCGGCGACCACCACACGATCCTCGCGGTGCTGCGCGGGTCACAGAGCCGCGTGCTCGTGCAGAGCGCCGACATCGCGCCGGCGATGAAGCAGGCGATCGTCGCGACGGAGGACCGCCGGTTCTACGAGCACCGCGGCATCGACATCCGCGGCATGGCCCGCGCGTTCTGGGCCGACGTGACGCACAAGTCGGCCGTCCAGGGCGGCTCGACGATCACGCAGCAGTTCGTCAAGAACCAGCTGACGGGCGCGCAGCGGTCGATCACGCGCAAGCTGAAGGAGGCGGCGCTCGCGTGGCAGCTCGAGCAGCGCTGGTCGAAGGACAAGATCCTCACCGCCTATCTCAACACGATCTACTTCGGCAACGGCGCGTACGGCGTCGAGCGCGCGGCGCGCACGTACTTCGGTCACAGCGCGAAGAAGCTGACGGTTCCCGAGGCCGCGCTCCTCGCCGGCATCCCCGAGGACCCGAGCCTCTACGACCCGGTCGCGCATCCGAAGCACGCGCTCGCGCGGCGGACGACGGTGCTGAGGCTGATGCTGCAGCAGGGTGTGATCGCCCCCGCCGACTACCGGCGCTGGGTGCGCGCACCGATGCCGCGCCCGCAGAGCGTCCACCTCTCCGGCGTGATGGGCCAGGCGCCCTACTTCGGCGAGTACGTGAAGCAGCAGCTGATCGGCGACAAGCAGTTCGGGCCGAAGCGCGTGTTCGGCGCAGGCTTCCGCGTCTACACGACGATCGACCTGCAGTTGCAGAAGCTCGCAGGCGAGGCGATCCGCAAGTACCTCGCGAGCCCGACCGGCCCGCAGGCCGCGCTCGTCGCGATCAACCCGAGCACCGGCGCCGTGCTCGCGATGGTCGGCGGCGCGAACTTCCACCAGAGCCAGTTCAACCTCGCGGTGCAGGGCGAGCGGCAGCCCGGCTCGTCGTTCAAGCCGTTCGTGCTCGCGACGGCCCTGAAGCAGGGAATCGCGCCGCAGACGACGTTCACGTCGAAGCCGGTGTCGCTCTTCCTCGGCGACCGCTACTGGAACGTGCACAACTACGAAGGCGAGTACCTCGGGCCGATCGACCTCTGGAAGGCGATCTCCGCGTCCGACAACTCGGTGTTCGCGCAGCTGACGCAGGTGGTCGGGCCACCGAACGTCGTGCGCACCGCGCACGAGCTCGGGATCACGAGCAAGCTCGACGGCGTCCTCTCGATCGGGCTCGGGACGCAGATCGTGAATCCGCTCGAGATGGCACGCGCCTATGCGACGTTCGCGAACGGCGGCTACCGCGTCGACGGCAAGGTCTTCGGGAACGAGCCGCGCGCGATCACGTCGATCGACGACTTCAACGGCAAGACGCTGTACTCGAACGACCCGGTGAAGCGGCAGATCCTGTCCTCCTCCGAGGACGACCTGCTCACGCAGATGCTCGAGGGCGTCGTCACGTCGGGCACCGGCACCGCCGCCGCACTGCCCGACCGCCCGGTGGCCGGCAAGACCGGCACGACGGAGAACTTCGGCGACGCGTGGTTCGTCGGCTACACGCCGCAGCTCGTGACCGCCGTGTGGGTCGGCTATCCGAACACGCTGCGGCCCATGCTGACCGAGTTCCACGGCCGTTCGGTCGCCGGCGGGACCTTCCCCGCACTCATCTGGAAGGCGTTCATGGAGTCGGCGCTGAAGGAGACGGGCGCTGCGCCGGAGGGCTTCGTCGCGCCGCCGTACCTCTCCGTCGTCGCGCGGCGCGTCACGTTCCGCAACGGCCGCGTCTCGCTCGACAACGGCAACTGCCGCAGCACGTATCTCGTCGTCTACTTCACGGGTCACGGGCCGTCGACGACGGCGGACTGCCACGTGAACGAGGTCGACGTCCCGAACGTCGTCGGGCTCGCGCTGCCGCTTGCACGCATCCGGCTGCAGGCGCAGCCGCTCACGCCGCAGCTCATCTACAAGCCCGCAGTCGCGGGACAGCGCGTGGGCGTCGTCGTGCGCCAGTTCCCCGCGACGGGAACGCTCTCGTCCTTCGACAAGGTCACGCTGGTGCTCGCGAAGCCGCTGCACGGCGTCGTGCCGAAGGTCGTCGGGCTCAGCCTGCGCGCCGCGCGCGCGAAGCTCGCGACCGTGCGTCTCCTCGCCGACGTGCGGTTCGGGGCCGGAAAGGCGAAGCAGCGCGTCGTCGCGCAGCAGCCGAAGGCCGGTGTTGCCGCAGCGCCGGGCATGACCGTCCGCGTGCTCGTCGGCCGCTAGCGCAACGGCCGGCTGAGGAACGGCGAGCCGGCGAGCCCGTAACGCCACGGACGCTCCGCCGCACGCGTGATCCCGATCCGCGGCCCCGTCACGATGGTCGGCGCGTCGCGGCGCGGCAGCAGCCGGAACGGCGGCGCGTCGAGCGGCGCGCCGTCCTCGTCGCGCGAGAGGCCGAGCGCCTGGCAGAGCTTGCCCGGCCCGGAGCAGAGGGCGCGCTCCGCCTCGACGCCGCGGCGCGCGCGCATCGTCTCGAGGCCGCGTTCCGGACGGAGCGCACGCACGAGCACCGCCTCGGCGCGCCCCGCCTCGGCGCAGACGAAGTTGAGGCACCAGTGGATCCCGTACGAGCGGTAGACGTACGCGTGGCCCGGCGGCCCGAACATCACGGCGTTGCGCGGCGTCGGGCCGCGGTAGCCGTGGCTCGCGGGATCCTCCTGGTCGTACGCCTCGACCTCGACGATCGGGCCGCCGACGCCGTCGACGAGCAGCGTGACCCCGATCAGCTCCGGCGCGACCTCGTGCACCGAGCGCGCGAAGAAGTCCCGCGTCAGAAGAGCTGCTCGGCGTCCGGCGGGCGTGCGGTCTTCTCGAGCACCCGCCGCGCGCGCCGTCCGAGGTCGCCGAGGTCGACGCGGCCCTGCTCCACCGCGTTCGCGAGCCGCTCGGCGAGATCGAGCGCCTCGTCGAGCACGGGGCTCGTCCCTCCGTCGTGGCCCATCTCCGCGAGGATCGTCCGCTCGGTGCGGGAGGCGACCACGGGGTCGGGGACCCCGTCGACCCAGACCCGGGTGCGCTTGCCGTGCCCGCGCTCGGCGCCCTCGAGCGGCTCGAGCGCATAGATCCGGTCGGCCCGCGCCCACTTGCCGAAGCCGAGGGAGATCATCCGCGGCGAGCGCTCCGCCATGCTGCGGACGCTACTCGAAGAAGGTGTCGTCGTGCGAGTACGGCGGCGCGCAGCTGCAGAGGATCCGCAGCTCGCTCGTCCCGTTGTTCTCGAGCGTGTGCCACGCGCCGGGTGGGATCAGCACCGCGTCGCCCGGGCGGAGGAAGCGAATGTCCCCGTCGAGCTCCATCTCGCCCTGCCCCTTGAGCACGAAGTAGATCTCCTCGCTCGCGCGGTGGTAGTGCCGCTCGGTCGCCTGGCCCGGCTCGAGCTGCGCCTCCGCCAGGCTCTGCGCGGCAGTGTGGTGGAGCTCGCGGATCGTGGAGCCGTCCTTCGTCACGAAGGGCTCCGCCTGCTCGACCGACTGGACGTCCATCAGAGCGCCGCCGCGAGCGCCTCGGCGACGCGCTCCTGCGCGGGGGCCTCGAGGCCGGTGAAGAACGGGAGCGCGAGCGAGCGCGAGCTGACGTCCTCCGACACCGGGCAGAGGCCCTCGGCGAAGCCGTACCGCTCGCGCATGTACGGCTGCAGATGGATCGAGGGGAGGTAGCGGTTGAACCCGATGCCCTCGCGCTCGAACTGCGCGATCACGCGCTCGCGCGCCTCGTTGTCGGGGAGCAGGACGACGTAGACGAACCACGACCTGCGGTGCTCGCTGTCGTCCTCGCACGGCAATTCCACCCCCTCGATCCCGCCGAGCAGCTCGTTGTAGCGCTTCGCGACGCCGTCGCGAAGCGCGAGGATCTCCGTGAGCTTCTCGACCTGGCCGAGGCCGAGCGCGGCACGGATGTCGTCGATGCGGTAGTTGAAGCCGAGCCTGACGTGCTCGAGCCAGCCGCCGCTGTCGCCGCGGCCCTGGTTCCGCAGCGAGCGCAGGAGACGCCACTCCTCCTCCGAGTGCGTCGTCACCATCCCGCCCTCGCCCGTCGTGATCTGCTTGTTCGGATAGAAAGCGAAGACCGCGCTCGGCCCGTGCGATCCGAGCGGCGCACCCTTGTACTCGGCGCCGAGCGCCTCGCACGAGTCCTGGATGAACGCGAGGCCGTGCTTCGCCGCGATCGCCCGCAGTTCGTCGAGCTCGCACGGATAGCCGTAGATGTCGACGCCGACGATCGCCTTCGTGCGCGGCGTGACCGCCGCCTCGACCGCCGCAGGGTCGAGGTTCAGCGTGCGCGGGTCGATGTCGGCAAACACCGGCACTCCGCCCTCGTAGACGAAGCAGTTCGCGGATGCGGCGAACGAGTACGGCGACGTGATCACCTCGTCGCCGGGGCCGATCCCGGCCGTGATGCAGAGCAGGTGCAGCCCCGCGGTCCCCGACGACACGGCGGCGGCGTAGGGCGCGCCCACCTTCTCGGCGAGCGCCTCCTCGAAGCGGTCGATCGTCGGGCCGAGCGACAGCCGGCCCGAGCGCAGGACCTCGAGCACGAGCTCCTCGTCGCGCGCGTCGACGAACGGCCCCGAGAGCGGGACCGGGCGCACCTCCTGCTTCACGCCTGGGTCTTCGCGGCCGGTGCGTACTCGAGCCACTGCGACCACCGCTCGCTGCGGCCGTGCACGGTGTCGAGATACGCGTTCTGGATCTCGACGGTCACCGGGCCGGGCTGACCGATCACGTGGTCGTCGACCTCGCGGATCGGCGTCACCTCGGCGGCGGTGCCGACCATGAACACCTCGTCCGCGAGATAGAGGTCGGTGCGGATCAGCGGCTTCTCGACGACGCGGTGCCCGAGATCCTGTGCGATCTGGATCACGGTGTCGCGCGTGATGCCGACGAGGATCGACGCCGAGAGGTCGGGCGTGTAGATGACGCCGTCGCGCACGAGGAAGATGCTCTCTCCCGATCCGTCGGCGATGTAGCCCTCCGCGGTGAGCAGGATCGCCTCGTCGTAGCCGGCGCGGTTCGCCTCGCCGACCGCGAGCATCGAGTTGATGTAGACACCGGTCGCCTTCGCCGCATGCGGGATGACGTTCGGGCCGACGCGCTGCCAGCTCGACACCTTCACGCGGATGCCGTTGCGCATGCCGTCCTCGCCGAGATAGGAGCCCCACGGCCACGCCATGATCGCGACGTCGACCGGGTTGTCGCGCGCGGCGACGCCGAGCTGGCCGTAGCCGCTGTAGGCGATCGGCCGCAGATAGCAGGACGGCAGCTCGTTCGCGCCGATGAGATCCCAGGTCGCCGCCCTGAGCTCGTCGACCGAGTACGGGATGTCCATGTAGAGCAGCTTCGCCGAGTGGTGCAGGCGCTGCATGTGCTCCGTCAGGCGGAAGACCGCGGGGCCCTTGTCGGTCTCGTAGGCCCGAATCCCCTCGAAGACCCCCGACCCGTAATGCAGCCCGTGCGTGCCGACGTGCACCGTCGCGTCGGCCCAGTCCACGAGCTCGCCGTTCATCCAGATCTTGTTCGTCTCCTGCACGGGATCTCTCCTCGGTCGTCGGGCGGCGCCCGGAATGGTACCGGGAGGCCCTCCGTCAGGCTTCGGCGAGGTCCGCGGCGACGGCGTTCGCCAGCCGGACGAGATCGCGGGGCGCGAGCCCGGCCATGTGTCGCGGCGAGCCGGCGCCGACCCACACGAGCTCCTGCTGCAGCAGCTCGCCGTCGACGAGCACGCGCTCGACGCGCGCCGCGGCGAACGGGGCCACCGCGCCCGGCTCGAACCCGGTGGCCTCGAGCACCTCCTCGGGCCGCGCGATCCTCGCCTCACCCGCGCCGGCGGCGGCCGCGACCTTCGCTGCGTCGGCGCGGCGGTGACCGGGGAGCAGCGCGAGCACGTACGCGCCGCCGCACACGAAGACGAGCGACTTCACGATCTGCTCCTGCTCGCAGCCGGCGGCGCGCGCGGCGGCGGCCGCCGTCGGCGTCCCTTCCGAGAACTCCTCGAGGCGGGCGTCGGCACCGCGCTCGCGCAGGAACGCGGCGACGCGTTCCACCGGTTCTGGCCACGTGTCCACGCCGAAGAGCGTAACCGGGCGCGCGGGTCGCGCGTTGTTGTCTCATCGGGAGACGACCGAAGGAGAACGCGAATGAACGAGTTCGTGAAACGTGCACGCACCGAAGCGCTGTTTCGGGACGTGAACGAGCGCATTGCGGAGAATGCCGAGCGGTTCAACGCAGACACGACGCAGTTCGTCTGCGAGTGCGCCAACCCGGACTGCACCCACCGCCTCGAGGCGTCACTCGACGAGTACGAGGACGTCCGGGCCGACGGCGCCACGTTCATGCTCAAGCCGGGGCATGAGCACGCCGACATCGAGCGCGTCATCGAGCGGCGCGACGGCTTCCACATCGTCGAGAAGGTGCACAGCCTCGTCCGCGAGACGGTGCACCGGCTGAACCCCAGAGCGGCCTAGGTCACCGGGCCGAGCTCGAGGACGCGCGCGTCGTCGAATCCCTCGGCCCGAATCCGCTCCACGAGCTCCGGCGGCGGGGCCGAGTCGACGGACAGCACCATGAGCGCCTTGCCGCCGCGGCGGCTGCGCGACACGGTCATGTTCGCGATGTTCACGCCGGCGTCGCCGAAGAGCGTGCCGACGCGGCCGATGACGCCCGGCACGTCGTCGTAGCGGAAGAGCACGAGCAGCGGCGAGAGCTCGATCTCGAGATCGAAGCCGAGCGCGCGCACGAGCCACTGCCGGTCGTCGCTGCCGATCAGCGTTCCGGCGACCCGGATCTCCTCCTCGCCGACGCGGATCTCGACGCGCAGGAGGTTCGTGTAGTCGCGCGCCGACTGCGAGCGCTCCTCGCGCACCTCGATCCCGCGCTCGCGCGCGATCAGCGGCGCGTTGACGTAGTTCACCGGCCGGTCGGCGCGCCCCTGGAACGCGCCGTTCAGGGCCGCGATCGTCAGGAGCCGCGTGTCGTAGTCCGCGAGGCCGCCGTACGACGTGAGGACGATCTCGTCGGCCTTGCCCTCGGCGAGCTCCATCGCGAGCCGCCCGAGCTTCGCGGCGAGCGGGAGATACGCGCCGAGCGCCTCCATGTCCTCGGCGCCGATCGCCGGGATGTTCACCGCGTTCGACACGAGCCGCCCCTCGAGCGCGGCCGCAACCTGCTCCGCGACGATCACGCCGGCGCGGTCCTGCGCCTCGTCCGTCGACGCCGCGAGGTGCGGGGTGACGACGACGTTGTCGAGATGGATGAGCGGGCCGGTGTACGGCTCGGACGAGAAGACGTCGAGAGCGGCGCCGGCGACCTTGCCCGACTCGAGCGCCGCGAGGAGCGCGTCCTCGTCGACGAGCTCGCCGCGCGCGGCGTTGACGATGCGGACGCCGTCGTGCATGCGTGCGAACGCCTCCGCGTCGATCGAGCCGCGCGTCTCGCTCGTGAGCGGCAGATGCAGCGTGAGGAACTCCGCAGCGGCGTAGACGTCTTCCGGCGTCTCGAGCCGCTCGACACCGAGCTCGCGGAACCGCTCCGGCGCGACGAACGGGTCGTACGCGACGACGCGCATGCCGAGACCCAGCGCGCGGCGCGCGACCTGCTGGCCGATGCGCCCGAAGCCGAGCACGCCGAGCGTCTTCGCCGCCAGCTCGATGCCTCCGTGCTGCTTGCGCTCCCAGCGCCCTTGCTTGAGCGCCGCGTGCGCCTGTGGGATGTTGCGCGCGAGGGCGACGAGCAGCCCGATCGTGTGCTCCGCAGCGGAGACGACGGTCGACTCCGGCGCGTTCGCAACGACGATCCCCCGCCGCGTCGCCGCCTCGACGTCGACGTTGTCGACGCCGACGCCCGCGCGGCCGATCACCTTCAGGTTCACGCCGCGGTCGATCAGCTCCGCCGTCAGCTTCGTCGCCGAGCGGATCACGATCGCGTCGTAGAGGCCGATGATCTCCCCGAGCTCGCCGTCCACGTCGACGTCGACATCGAAGCGCGACCGGAGCAGGTCGACGCCTGCGTCCGCGATCGACTCGCGGACGAGGACCCTCACGAGACCGTCTGGTGCTCGTAGGCCTCGAGCGCGGCGGTCACGGCGACGCCGCGCTCCACGTCCGCACCGAGGTCCGCGAGCACGAGCTCGACGGCTGCGAGCGACGACGTGATGTCGAAGATGTCGAACCAGCCGATGTGCCCGAGCCGGAAGATCTTTCCCTTCAGGTCGCCCTGCCCGTTCGCGATGGTCATCCCGAACCGGTCGCGGAGGCCCTTGACGAGGTCGTCCGAGCTGACGCCGTCGGGTGTGCGCACGGCGGTGACGACTGCGCTGCGATCCTCGTCCGGCGAGAAGAGCTCGAGCCCCATCGCCTTCGCGCCCGCGCGTGCGGCGCGGCCGAGCCGGACGTGGCGGTCGAGCACGGCGTCGAGGCCCTCCTCGAGCAGCAGGCCGAGCGCGACGTCGAGCGCAGCGACGAGCGACACCGGCGGCGTGAACGCCGCATCGAACTTCGCCTGCGCCTTCCGCGTCCGCTCCCAGTCGAAGTAGAAGCGCGGCGAGCTCCCGGTCGCGTCGTACGCGGCGTCGGAGACGGCGCAGAGCGCGAGGCGAAGGCCGTCTGGGTCGTGCACTCGGAGACCTCGACCGGCGTCGTCAGCGACCTCCAGCCGCTCGCCGCAGCCGCGCACGATGCCGGCGCGCTGATCGTCGTCGACGCGGTGTCGAGCCTCGGCGCGCTG
>DASYGK010000018.1:0-73352 GCA_035999905.1 Gaiellaceae bacterium
GGTCGCGCTCGTCGCCTCCGCCGACCACGCCCACGCCCACGGCCCGGACGGCCCGTACGGCTTCGACGAGGCGGCCGCGGCCTACGACGCGCGCTTCCAGGAGCTCGTCGCCGCCGAGCCGCTCGATTTCATGCCGCTCGCACCGCTCGTCGAGGCGGCGATGGCCGACTCGCTCTGGCAGCTGCTCGTGCTCCAGGGCGCCGCTCGCGGCCCGGCCGAGCTCCTCGCCTACGCGGCGCCGACGTATTACGGCATGGCCGTCGCCGTCCTCGGCGTCACATAGGTCTCCGATGCGCCGGAGGGCGCTGCCCTTGCGGAAAACGCCTGCAAGGGCCACCATTCCCCTATGGTCGCCGCGCCTGCCGCAGCCGCAGCGTTCCTCCTCGCCGGGGTGTCCGTCCACGCGACGGTCGCACCGTCGGTCGCAACCCGCGACGGACAGGTCCGGATCTCCGTCTCGGGCGTGTCGGCTCCCGCCGTCTCGGCCCGGATCGACGGCGGCCTCGCGAGCGGCGGCCGCTGGTTCAACTGGGTCGCGCTCCGTCCCGGCGCCGGCGGCACGTGGTGGACGGTGCTGCGCGCGCCCGGCTACCTCGGCGTCTACCCGGTGGAGATCCGCGCCGGCCGGGCCGTCGACCGGACGGACGCCGTCGTCCAGATCCTCCCGGCGGGCTATACGGCCGAGCCGGGCTTCGTCGATCCGGAGCAGGTGGCGGAGTGGTGGACCCGCATCGCGCCGGCCGCAGCGACGCTCACCGGCGTCTCCACGTGGCAGACCGGGTTCTTCACCCACCGGGACCCGGATCTGAACCGCCTTCTGCGCGTGCGCTTCACGATCGCGCGCGCGTGGCCGCAGCTCCACCTGAAGCCGGGCGAGCGGACGATGTTCCTCAGCGTGGCGCGGCTCCGTGCGGGCGGCCTCTGGCGGCTGCTCGAGGCCGTTCCCGCCCCTTAGCGGGATCTGCGGCAGGAGGCCGCGGCGCGCGCGCGAACAGGGCCACATGCCGCGCCAGAAGCGCAAGAGCCCACTGCGCCCGAAGACGCCGTCGCGCGTCAAGAAGGTGAAGCGCAAGACCGCGAAGCCGCGGAGCCTCCAGCACCCGGAGCTCTGGGGCCTCGGCCTCGTCGCGCTCGGCGCGTTCCTCGGCAGCGTCGTCTACTTCGGCTGGAACGGAGGCTACGTCGGCCGCGCGCTCGCCGACGGCCTCGATGCGCTGATCGGCGGCGCGTCGTGGGGGATGCCCGTGCTGCTCGTCGTGCTCGGCTCGCTGATGGTCGCGAAGAGCGCCCTCGTCGACGTGCGCCCCTTCCGGACCGGGCTCGGCGTGCTCGCCTTCGGCCTGATGATCGCGCTCGGCCGCGACCAGGGCGGCTATCTCGGCCAGGTGCTCGGCGGCGCGGTCGGCGTTGCGATCGGCGCGACCGGCTCGACGATCCTCGGGATCCTGCTGCTGCTCGTCGGCGCGCTCCTCCTCTCCGGCGCGTCGCTCGGCGCGATCCTCCGGCGCTCGCATCACCAGGTGCGACACGCGGCGACGCGTGCGCGGCGCCCGCGCGCGGTCGAGCCCGCGGACAGCTGGGACGAGCCGGCCGTCGCCGCCGCTCCGAAGCGCGCGGCGAAGCCGGTGCTCGACGCGGTCGAGGCGTTCCCCGACGTCGTCGGCGACGAGCCTGCGCATGCACCGCTCGTGCCCGCGCCGTTCTTCAACAGCGAGCCCGCGCCGCTCGTCGTGCAGCAGGAACAGCTCTTCGAGGACGTCACGTCGGAGCACGCGGAGTACAAGCTCCCGGACCGTGACGTGCTCCGCACCTCGCCGGCCCGCGAGGGCGCCTCGGAGGAGACGAGCGCGCGCGTCGCCGACCTCCTCGTGCAGACGCTCGCGCACTTCGGCGTCGCCGCGACCGTGATCGGCCAGATCTCCGGGCCGCGTGTCACGCGCTACGAGCTGCAGCTCGCGCCCGGGACGAAGGTCGCGAAGGTCGCCGCGCTGAAGGACGATCTCTCGTACGCGCTGGCGACGACGGAGATCCGGATCCTCGCCCCGATCCCGGGCAAGCAGGCGGTCGGCGTCGAGCTGCCGAACCTCTCCCCGAACCTCGTCACCCTCGGCGACATCTTCGACGACCTGCCGGCGACGGCGAGCCCGCTGTCGGTCTGGCTCGGCAAGGACATCTCCGGCGCCGCGGTGTGGACCGACCTGGCGCGGATGCCGCACCTGCTCATCGCCGGCACGACCGGGTCGGGCAAGTCGGGCTGCATCAACGCGCTGCTCACGTCGATCCTGCTGCGCGCGACGCCCGACGAGTGCCGGATGATCCTCATCGACCCGAAGCGGATCGAGCTCAACCACTACGAGGCGATCCCGCACCTGCTGACCCCGGTCGTCTCGAGCCCGAAGGAGGCGAGCGCGGTGCTCGCCAACTGCGTCGCGGAGATGGAACGCCGCTACGAGCGGCTCGCGTCCGTCCGCGCGCGCAACCTCAACGAGGCGAACCGCGCGTTCCGCCAGCGCGGCGAGTCGACGATGCCGTACCTCCTCGTCGTGATCGACGAGCTCGCCGACCTGATGATGATCGCGCCGCAGGCCGTGGAGGACGCCGTGATCCGGCTCGCCCAGAAGTCGCGCGCCGTCGGCATCCACCTCGTGCTCGCCACGCAGCGCCCGTCGGTCGACGTCATCACGGGGATGATCAAGGCGAACGTGCCGTCGCGCATCGCGTTCGCGGTGTCGTCGATGACCGACTCGCGCGTGATCCTCGACCAGGGCGGGGCGGAGTCGCTGCTCGGCCAGGGAGACATGCTCTTCAAGCCGCTCGGCACGTCGCGGCTGCAGCGCGTCCAGGGCGCATACGTCTCGGAGGAGGAGATCGCCCTCGTCGTCGAGCAGACGAAGCAGCGCGAGCAGGAGCTCGACGAGGGCTACCTCGAGCTGCCGGAGGTGTTCGCCGACCCCGACGCCGACGACGGCGTCCACGGCGACTTCGATCCCGACGACGACCCGCTGCTCGACAAGGCGATCGAGATCGTCGTGCAGACGCAGACCGCCTCCGTCTCGCTGCTTCAGCGGCGCCTCCGGGTCGGCTACACCCGTGCCGGCCGGCTCGTCGACATGCTCGAGCGCCGCGGGATCATCAGCGGCTACGAGGGCTCGAAGCCCCGCCGCGTGCTGGTCGACGAGACCCAGCTGCACTCGTCGCTCTAGCCTGGAACCCCGGCCAACAAGGGACTAGGATCGGCGTCTGAGTAGACAGGGTCCACAACCGGGCCAGGTATCGAATTCAGGAGGGCAACACATTGAGGTCTAGGACAAGCTTGCTTGCCGGCGTCGCCGTGCTCGCGACCATGGTGCTCGCGATTGCAGTCGGCACCGGCGCTGCGGCAACGAAGCCGGTGAGCGCCCATGCCGCGCCGGCCGCGCATGCGCTCGCGTCGGTCGCGCCGAAGGTCGGTCTCGTCACCGACATCGGCGGGCTCAACGACCACGGCTTCAACCATCTCGCGTATCTCGGCCTGCAGGAGGCGGCGTCGAAGCTCGGCGTCCAGACCCGCGTGCTCGAGTCGCACTCGAATGCCGACTACATCCCGAACATGTCGACGCTCGCGCAGCAGGGCTACAACCTGGTCATCTGCGTCGGGTTCCTCATGGACAGCTCGGTGATCACGGTCGCCAAGAAGTTCCCGAACGTGAAGTTCATGATCATCGACAACGGCTGGTCGAAGGGCAACCCGCCGAACCTCGAGGGGACGCTCTTCCACGAGCAGGAGGCCGGCTACCTCGTCGGCTACCTCTCGGGCCTCCTCTACAAGAACAAGGCCGTCACGATGAGCACCGTCGGTGGACAGAAGATCCCGCCGGTCGACCGCTACATCGCGGGCTTCCAGGCCGGCGCCAAGGCGGCCGATCCGCAGGTCACGCTCCTCAACGGCTACTCGCAGGACTTCGTCGCCCAGGACAAGTGCAAGAACCTCGCGCTCCAGCAGATCTCGCAGGGCTCGAAGGTCGTGTTCCAGGTGGCGGGCGGCTGCGGCCTCGGCGCGCTCGACGCGGCGAAGCAGAAGCACGTGTGGGGCATCGGCGTCGACGCCGACCAGTCCTACATCGGCGCGCAGGTCCTGACGAGCGCGCTGAAGCGCGTGGACACCGACGTGTTCACGACGATCAAGCAGCTCCGGAACGGCATCTGGAAGGGCGGACGGACGTTCACGTTCACCGTCGCGAACGGCGGCATCGACATCGGAACGGTGAGCCCGAAGGTGCCGAAGTCGATCGTCGCGCAGGTGCAGGCGGTCAAGGCGAAGATCAAGGCCGGCAAGGTTCACATCCCGGTCACGGTTCCGTAGCCACCGCTTCGAATCGAGACGCTGAGACGGGGCGGGCCACGACGGCCCGCCCCGTCTCGTTGGCCGCTGAACCGCTCTGGGCGACGGCATAGACTGTGCGCGGTTTGGCCGAGACCCCCGTCCTCGAGCTCCGCGGCATCACGAAGCGCTTTCCCGGGATCGTCGCCAACGATCGCGTCAGCCTCGACCTCATGCCCGGCGAGGTGCATGCGCTGCTCGGCGAGAACGGCGCGGGCAAGTCGACGCTGATGAACGTGCTCTACGGCCTCTACCACCCGGACGAGGGCGAGATCCTCGTCAAGGGGAAGAAGCTGTCGCTCGGGTCGCCGAAGGATGCGATCGAGGCGGGGATCGGCATGGTGCACCAGCACTTCATGCTCATCCCCGTGATGACGGTCGCCGAGAACGTCGTGCTCGCGACCGAGCCGACGCGCGGCCGGTTCCTGCTCGACTACGCCGAGGCGGAGCGTCGCGTGCGCGAGCTGTCCGAGCGGTTCGGGCTGGCGGTCGACCCGACGGCGAAGATCGAGTCGATCGGCGTCGGCCAGCAGCAGCGCGTCGAGATCCTGAAGGCGCTCTATCGCGGCGCCGACATCCTCGTCCTCGACGAGCCGACGGCCGTGCTCACGCCGCAGGAGGCCGAGGAGCTCTTCGCGGTGATCCGCAGCCTCACGGAGCAGGGCAAGTCGGTGATCTTCATCTCGCACAAGCTGCACGAGGTGCTCGAGGTCGCGGACCGCATCTCGGTCCTGCGCCGCGGCAAGCTCGTCGAGACGCTCTCGGGCGACGGTGCCACCGAAGAGAGCCTCGCGCGCGCGATGGTCGGGCGCGACGTGCTGCTGCGCGTCGACAAGAAGCCATCCGTGCCCGGAGAGCCGCTGCTCGTCGTCGACGGCCTGCACGTCTTCGACAGCCGCGGCCTCGAGGCCGTGCGCGGCGTCTCCTTCGACGTGCGTGCGGGGGAGATCGTCGGCATCGCGGGCGTCGACGGCAACGGGCAGGCGGAGCTGATCGACGCGTTGACGGGGCTGACGCGCGCCTCCGCCGGCTCGGTGAGCGTCGCGGGACGCGACGTGACGCACGCGTCCGCGAAGCACGTGCTCGACGCGGGGCTCGGCCACATCCCGCAGGACCGGCAGCTGCGCGGGCTCGTCCTCCAGTTCTCGCTCGCCGAGAACATCGCGCTGCACGACTTCGACAAGGAGCCGAACTCGCGGCTCGGCTGGCTGCACCCGCGCGTCCTGATCTCGCGCGCTCGCACGCTGCTGAAGGCGTTCGACGTGCGCGGCGGCGGCGCGATGACCCGGGCGAGCGCGCTCTCGGGCGGCAACCAGCAGAAGGTGATCCTCGCGCGCGAGATCGAGCGGAACCCGCGCGTGCTCGTCGCCGCGCAGCCGACGCGCGGCCTCGACGTCGGTGCGATCGAGTTCGTCCACCGCCGCCTCGTCGAGGAGCGCGACGAGGGCCGCGCGATCCTCCTGGTCTCACTCGAGCTCGACGAGATCCTGTCGCTCTCCGATCGCATCTTCGTCATGTACGGCGGCATGTTCGTCGGCGAGTTCACGCCGGACGTCTCGGAGCAGGAGCTCGGCATCGCGATGATCGGCGGAACGGTGAAGGGAGCTGCCGCGTGACCGAGCAGGGCGATCGGGAGCGCGGGGCCGAGGAGGCACAGCGGGAGGTCGTCGAGGAGCGCAAGGGCGGGGACTACGCGCCGAGCGTCGCCGACAGCCTCGCCTTCTACCAGCGCGCCGGCGGCATCGTCACGGCGCTCATGACCGCCGTCATCGCGTTCCTCATCGGCGGCATCGTGGTGCTCGCATCGGGCTCGAATCCGTTCTCGACCTACAAGGCGGTCTTCAACGGGACCGGGCTCAACTGGCTGTTCCCGTGGGTGACCGGCGCGACGCGCGCGACGGCGGCGCTCAACCTCCAGCAGACGCTGCTCCTCACGACCCCGCTGATCCTCTGCGGACTGGCGGTCGCGTTCGCCTTCCGGTGCGGCATGTTCAACATCGGCGGCGAGGGCCAGTACATCGTCGGCTCGATCATGGCCGTCTGGATCGCGTCGTCGTTCGTGAAGATGAACGGCCCGCTGCACATCGTGCTGACGATCGTCGTCGCCGCGCTCGCCGGAGGCCTCTACGCGGGGATCGCCGGCTTCCTGAAGGCGACGGTCGGCGCGCACGAGGTGATCTCGACGATCATGCTCAACTGGATCGCGTTCTGGGTCGGCAGCTGGCTGTTCGCGCTGGGCGGCCCGCTCCAGAGCAAGGCGAACGGCGCATCCGTTCCCGTCTCCAACGACATCGTGCAGAGTGCGCACCTGCACGTGTTCTGGGGCGACCCGGTGCTGCAGGGCCTGCACGTCGGCTTCTTCATCGCGCTCACCGGGCTCGTCGTCTACTGGCTGACGCTCAACCGCACGACGCTCGGGTACCAGGTGCGCGCGGTCGGCTTCAACCCGGAGGCCGCGCGCTACGGCGGCATCGGTGTCGCGCGCAACTACTTCCGCGCCATGGCCATCGCCGGGACGTTCGCGGGTCTCGCCGGCGCGATCGACGTGCTCGGCTGGGAGTTCCGGCTGAACGTCAACGACATCCAGGTGTCGAACATCGGCTTCATCGCGATCGCGGTCGCGCTGCTCGGGCGCAACACCGCGGTCGGCGTCTTCTTCTCGGCGCTCCTCTTCGGTGCGCTGCTGAACGGCACGTCGACGCGCAACCTCGACCCGACGGTGTTCCGGCCCGACCTGGCCGGGAACCTCACCTTGATCATCCAGGGCCTCGTCGTGCTGTTCGTCGGAGCCGACGTCCTCGTCATCTGGATCTGGAACCAGCGGCGGCGCCTCCGGCCCGGCCGCGCCGCGGCGGTGCCGTCGCCGTGAGCACGCCGGAGCTCGCGCGCTCGCGCGCCGACTGGGGGCGGCTCGGCGAGCCGAAGACGATCGGCGCCGCGGGGATCGCCGCCGGTGTGCTCGCGTTCTGGCTGACCCTGCCGCCGCTCAAGGCGACGTCGCTCGTCGTGCCCGTCGTCGTCGGCCTCGTCGCCGTCGCCTGCGGCGGCTGGGCCGTCTCGGCCGGAGCCAAGCGCGTCGGCTGGGGCGCCGTCGCCGCCGGCCTCCTCGGCGTCGGCCTCGGGATCGCGGCGACGAACTCGGGCCGCGCGAATCTCACGACGACGTTCGCGTGGTCGGCGCTGATCGCGTCGATGCTCGTCTACGCGACGCCGCTGACCTACGCGGCGATGGGCGGGCTCTGGTCGGAGCGCAGCGGCGTCGTGAACATCGGCCTCGAGGGGATGATGCTCACCGGCGCCTTCTTCGGCATCTGGGGCGCCGACAAGACCGGCAACTGGGTGCTCGGCCTCTTGATCGGCATGGGGGCGGGCGGGCTGCTCGCGCTTGTCTACGCCTTCTTCGCGATCCACCTGCGCACCGACCAGATCGTCGGCGGCACGGCGATCAACTTCCTCGCGCTCGGCATCACCGGCTACCTCTTCATCGACGTCTACGGGTCGAACGGCACGCCCGACCTGTCGACCGGCCACTGGCTGCACGGGCAGTCGATCCCCGACATCCCGATCTCGCAGCACGCGGGCTTCTTCCAGACGGCGTTCGGCGACCTGAACCTCATGGTCTGGGTGTCGTTCGCCGTGCTGATCCTCACGTATCTCATCGTCTTCCGGACGCCGCTCGGGCTGCGGCTGCGGTCGGTCGGCGAGCATCCGCGGGCCGCCGATACCGTGGGGATCTCCGTCTTCAGGACCCGCTACGCCGCCGTCACGCTCTCCGGGATGCTGTCGGCGATGGGCGGTGCCTATCTCACGATCGGATTCGTGCACTCCTTCAACCAGAACATGACCGAGGGCCGCGGCTTCATCGCACTCGCGGCGCTCATCTTCGGCAAGTGGCGGCCGTCCGGCGCGTTCGCCGCCGCACTGCTCTTCGGCTTCTCGAGCGCGCTCGCGCAGCGGCTCGGCACGGTGCCGCACTGGGCCTCGTATGCCGTGCTCTTCCAGGCGCTCCCGTACGTCCTGACGCTGATCGCCGTCGCCGGCGTGATCGGCCGCTCGATCCCACCCGCCGCCGATGGCCAGCCGTATTCGAAGCAGTAACCACCGCGCGTCCCTCTCGACGCTCCTCGGCGTCGTCGCGGTGATCGCGGTGCCGGCGGGGGTCGAGATCGCACGCGTCACCGCGGGCGTCTCGCTCCTCGACGCGGGCTACGCGATTCCCGTCGCCGCGATCGCCGGGCTCGCCGCGATCCTGTTCGCGCGCGGCGCGGCGGCGCGCGTCCACTGGACGCTCGAGCGCGCGGGAGGCCTCGGCCGGGCCCGGCTCGGGCGGCTCCTCGGCATCGCAGGCATCTGCTTCGCGCTCTCGGGCTCGATCGCGATCGCGTTCTACGAGCTGCTCCTGCTGCGCGAGCACTCGGTCTTGTAGCCGTTCGGGCCGCCCGTACAATGGGGCCGTGTTCGAGATCGGCAACAGCCTCCGGGAAGCGCGCGTACGGCAGGGGCTCGAGTTCCCGCAGATCGAGCTCGCCACGAAGATCCGCGCGAAGTACGTGCGCGCGCTCGAGGACGAGCAGTTCGGGATCCTGCCGGCGCAGCCCTACGTCAAGGGGTTCCTGCGCACGTATGCGGAGTATCTCGGCCTCGACGGCCAGCTCTACGTCGACGAGTACAGCTCGCGCTTCGTCAACGAGGGCGGCTATCTCGAGGAGGCGGCCGCCGCCCGGCGCACGTCGCCGCGCGTCCACCGGGACCGCGGCATCGAGCGCAAGGTCGTGCTGCTCGCGCTCGCCGGCATCGCCGCGCTCACCGCGCTCGTGATCGTCGCCTGGAAGTTCGGCGGGGGAGGATCGGGCACGCCGTCGGTCGTGCATCAGAAGGCGGCCCCGGCCGCAGCCCACGGGCTCCAGCTCACGGCCGTCGGCTCCGGAACGTACGTCGAGGTTCGGCGCGGCTCCGCGCACGGACCCGTGCTGCTGCAGGCGACGCTCGCCCGGAACGGCCGCGCCGAGCGCGTCGCCGGCACCCGCTTCTGGCTCTTCGTCCGGCGGCCGGCCGGCGTCGAGGTCAGGCTCGCCGGCAAGGCCGTCGCGCTCCCCGACCGCAGCAACCTCGAGGTCGTCGTCACACCGACCCGCACCGCGCGCGCGGGCTCTTGAGCCGGCCTCGCGCGGTCGTCGTCGTCACGGGCAGCGAGCTCGTGCGCGGAGAGCGGACGGACCTCAACGGGCCGTTCCTCGCCCGCGAGGCGCTCCGGCTCGGGCTCGAGCCGGCGCGGATCGCGATCGTCGGCGACTCCGCGGACGAGCTCGAGTCGGCCCTCCGCGAGGGGCTGGGCGCCGACGCATGCTTCGTCTCCGGCGGCCTCGGCCCGACCCACGACGACCGCACGGTCGAGATGGTCGCGAAGGCGCTCGGGCTCGGCCTCCGGCTCGACGCGGAGCTCGAGGCGCAGATCGAGGCGGTCTCGCGCGCTGCCGCCGAGCGCCTGAAGCGCGACTACGCCGACTTCGCCGCGGGCGTGACGAAACAGGCGACGATCCCCGACGGCGCGCGCTCGATCGGCCTCGCGGGGACGGCGCCCGGGCTCCTGCTCCCGCACGCGGACGGGCGCGTCGTCGTGATCCTGCCGGGGCCGCCGTCCGAGCTGCAGCGGCTCTGGCCGAACGCGCTCGAGACGGGTGAGCTCCGCGCGCTCCTCGCTCGCACGCAGCCGCCGGGCCGCCGCGTGCTCCGGCTCTTCGGCGTGAGCGAGTCCGCCGTCGCGCGCGCGCTCGCAGAGGCCGGCGGCGACGGCGACGGCGTCGAGGTCACGATCTGCGCGCGCGACTTCGAGATCCACGTCGACCTCGTCGTCGAGCCGGGCGCAGAGCCGCGCGCGGACGCGCTCGAGGCGCTGCTCGTGCCGCCGATCGAGCGCTGGCTCTACTCCTGCGACGAGCGGCCGATCGAGGAGCATGTGCTCGCGCTCTGCCGTGCGCGCGGCTGGACGCTCGCGACGGCGGAGTCGTGCACCGGCGGCCTCGTCGCCGCACGGCTCACGGGGATTCCCGGCTCGAGCGACGTCTTCCGCGGCGGCGTGGTCGCGTACGCGAACGAGGTGAAGGAGCGGGAGCTCGGGGTGCCGGCGGCGCTCCTCGCCGCGCACGGAGCCGTCTCGCCCGAGGCCGCCGAGGCGATGGCGCGGGGCGCGCGCGAGCGGCTCGGCGTCGACGTCGCGGTCTCGGTCACGGGCATCGCCGGCCCGGACGGCGGCACGGCCGAGAAGCCGGTGGGCCTCGTCTACCTCCATGCCGAGGGGCCGGAGGGCGGCGTGGGCCGCGAGTTCAGCTTTCCCGGCGACCGGGCCTCGATCCGGGCCCGCTCGGCCGTCGGCGCGCTCCATCTCGTGCGGCGCCTTGCGACACGGAGCCGCGACGAAGCCGTATGACCTCGCGGGATAGCGTCGGCGGCGATGGACGCCTTCGGCTCTTCCTCGCGCTGCGCCTCCCGGACGAGGCTCTCGACGTCCTCGAGGCGTGGCAGCGGGCCGGGCTCCCGGCCGACCGCGTCCGGGTCGTCCCGCGCGGGCACCTGCACGTCACGCTCGCTTTCCTCGGCCACCGGCCGGCGGGCGAGCTGCCCGTCGTCGTCGAGGCGCTCCGGGAGGCGGCCTCGGGGGCCGTGGACGCGCTGCGGCTCACACCCGTCCGCTACCGCGAGACGCGGAGCGTCGGGATGCTCGAGCTCGCCGACGCGGAGGGGCGGGCCGGAGCGCTTGCAGAGGGCCTCCAGGGTCGCCTCGAGGCCCTCGGGGTCTACCGGCGGGAGGCCCGGGCGTGGCTCCCGCACCTCACGGTGGCCCGCTTCCGGGAGCGACAAGGGCTTCGGCTCGAGCCGCCGAACAGGGGAACATATGTTCTCATTCCGTCCGACGCCTCTGCTTACCTGTCACGACTGCGGCCGGGCGGTGCGCAGTACGAGATTCTCGAATCGGTGCCCCTAGGAGGTCTTTGAAGTGGACAAGCACGAAGCACTCGACGTCGCGCTCGGCCAGATCGAGCGGCAGTTCGGCAAGGGCTCGGTCATGAAGATGAACGACCAGGCCGCGGTCTCGGTGGGGGCGGTCTCGACCGGATCCCTCACCCTCGACATCGCGCTCGGCGTCGGCGGCCTGCCGCGCGGGCGGGTCGTCGAGGTCTTCGGCCCGGAGTCCTCCGGCAAGACGACCCTCGTCTACCACGTGATCGCCGAGGCGCAGCGCCGCGGCGGCATCTGCGCCTTCATCGACGCGGAGCACGCGATGGACCCGGCGTACGCGAAGCGGATCGGCGTCGACATCGACAACCTCCTCGTCTCGCAGCCCGACACGGGCGAGCAGGCGCTCGAGATCACGGAGCTCCTCATCCGCTCCGGCGCGCTCGACGTCGTCGCGATCGACTCGGTCGCCGCGCTCACGCCGAAGGCGGAGATCGAGGGCGAGATGGGCGACTCGCACGTCGGGCTCCAGGCCCGCCTCATGAGCCAGGCGCTGCGCAAGCTCGCCGGCACGCTCAACCGCACGGACACGATCTGCCTCTTCACGAACCAGCTCCGCGAGAAGATCGGCGTCATGTTCGGCAACCCGGAGACGACCCCCGGCGGCCGCGCGCTGCGCTTCTACGCCTCCGTGCGGCTCGACATCCGCCGCATCGAGACGCTGAAGGAAGGCACGGAGGCGTTCGGCAACCGCGTGCGCGTCAAGGTGGTCAAGAACAAGGTCGCGCCGCCGTTCAAGCAGGCCGAGTTCGACATCATCTACGGCACGGGCTTCTCGTGGGAGGGCACGGTGCTCGACACGGGCATCGAGCGCAAGGTCGTCTCCAAGTCGGGCTCCTACTTCAGCTTCGGCGACGAGCGGCTCGGCCAGGGCCGCCAGAATGCGACCGCGTTCCTCCGCGAGCATCCCGACGTGATGCAGCAGATCCTCCGCGGGATCCAGCTGGAGCTCGGGCCGGACGTCGTCGTCTCGGCCCGGCTGCTGCCGGTCGCCGACGAGCCCGCCGAGAACGGCGACGCACCGGCGAACGGCGGCGGCACGAAAGCCGCCAAGGCCGCTGCGGTCGCCGCCGCGGTCGCGAGCGTCGGCGCCGGGTCGGACCAGGAGGCGTAGTTGCCGGTCGTCACCGCGCTGCACGAGCGGCCACGCGAACGCGTCGAGATCCACCTCGACGGCGCGTCGTGGCGGCTCGTGCCGGCGGCGGCGGTCGTGCGCGCCGGGCTCCACGTCGGGCGAATGCTCGACCGCGAGACCGCGCGAACGCTCGCGCGAGAGCTACGGCACGCGGATGCGCTCGAGCGAGCTGCGCGCGCGTTGCGCCCACGGGACCGCTCGCGCGCAGCGCTGGACGAGCGGCTCGCGCGGAGCGGCGTCCCTGCCGCAACGAGAGACGAGGCACTGGCGACACTCGAGCGCGTCGGTCTCGTCGACGACGCCCGCGTCGCCGCTCGGCGCGCGGAGGCGCTCGCCGAGCGGGGCTTCGGCGACGCCGGAATCCGCTTCGACCTCGAGCGGGAGGGGCTCGCCGCAGAGCTCGTCGAGGCGGCGCTCGCGGAGCTCGAGCCGGAGGGCGAACGCGCCCGCGCGCTCGTGGAGCGGCGTGGGGCGGATGCGAAGACGGCGCGCTGGCTCGCGGGGAAGGGCTTCGACGCAGCGGCGATCGAGGACGCGGTCGGCGGGTTTGCAGAAGAGGGCTGATCGGCGCTAGGATCGAGCACACGCTTCACCCGACATTTCTCCTGCACAATGCGCTTTTCCGAACTCGCGAACCGCTTGAGAGACGACTTTTCGACCATGGCATCGAGACGCAGGCCGACAGAGACGTAGCAGGGTCCGTCTGCGGGCGCGCTCGTGCGCGCCGGTAACCGAGCGACTTCGGCGATCCGTACAGCGGGCGTAATGCCGGATGGGGCCGACCCCAACCGAGCGAGGTGCGCCGCACGTGCTGATCGGGATCGGTATCGCCGTCGGGATCGCCGTCGGAGCCGTGCTCGCACTGCTCGCGGTGCAGGCGTTCGGGGTCACCGGCGTCGGCAAGGCGCGCCGCATCCACCGGCAGCTCGTCGAGGACGCGGAGCGGGAGGCCGAGGCCGTCCGCCGCGAGGCGCAGATCGAGGCGCGCGAGCAGGCGGTCAAGCTGCGCGCCGACATCGACACCGAGCTCGCCGAGCGCCGGCAGCAGGTGCTGAAGATCGAGGAGCGGGTGCTCGCGAAGGAAGAGGAGATCGAGCGGAAGCTCGTCGAGCTGGGCCGCAAGGACCAGGGTCTCGCCGACCGCGAGACGCATCTCAAGCAGCTGCAGGACGAGCTGAAGCAGGCGAAGACGTCGCAGCAGGCGGCGCTCGAGCGCATCGCCGGGATGACGCTGCAGGAGGCGAAGGCGCATCTGCTCGAGCGCGGGGAGGAGCTCGTCCGGCACGACCTCGGCCGGCGCGTACGCATGCTCGAGGAGGAGGCGCGCGCGGAGTCGAAGCGGCGCGCCCGCAACCTCGTCGCCGACGCGCTGCAGCGCGTCGCCGCGAGCCACGCCGCGGAGACGACCGTGACGGTGATCGAGCTCTCGTCCGACGACATGAAGGGGCGCATCATCGGGCGGGAGGGCCGCAACATCCGCGCGCTCGAGCACCTGACGGGCGTCGACTTCATCATCGACGACACGCCGCACGCGGTCGTCCTCTCGTCGTTCGACGGCCTTCGCCGCGAGATCGCGCGCCTCACGCTCACGAAGCTGATCGAGGACGGGCGCATCCATCCGGCGCGGATCGAGGAGATGTACTACCAGTCGAAGGCGGAGATCGAGGACGTCGTGCGGCAGGCCGGCGAGCAGGCCGTGTTCGAGGCGAACTGCGGCCCGTTCCACGAGGAGCTCGTGCGCATCCTCGGCCGCCTGCGCTTCCGCACCAGCTACGGGCAGAACGTGCTCAAGCACACGCTCGAGGTCGTGCACCTCGCCGGGATCATGGCGACCGAGCTCGGCGCGAGCGTGCAGACGGCGAAGCGCGGCGCGATGCTCCACGACCTCGGCAAGGCGATGACGCACGAGATCGAGGGCTCGCACGCCGCGATCTCCGCGCAGCTCGCACGGCGCTACGGCGAGGTGCAGGGCGTCGTGCATGCGATCGAGGCGCACCACTACGAGGTGCAGCCGCAGACCGTCGAGGCGGTGCTCGTGATCGCCGCAGACGCGATCTCCGCGTCGCGTCCGGGCGCACGCGGCGAGAGCCTCGAGCACTACATCAAGCGGCTCGCGTCGCTCGAGGAGCTCGCAGCGTCGAAGCCCGGCGTCGAGAAGGTCTATGCGCTCCAGGCGGGCCGCGAGATCCGGGTGATCGTCCTGCCGTCCGAGGTCGACGACGACGCGGCTGCGCTTCTCTCACACGAGATCGCCCGCGAGATCGAGGACCAGCTCGAGTACCCGGGGCAGGTGAAGGTGACGGTGATCCGCGAGAGCCGGTCGGTCGACGTCGCGCGCAACCACGCGTCGGTCCAGAACGGCGACACCGAGCCGCGCGTGGCGGACGTCGTGCTCCCGGACACGCCGATCCAGGCGGCGTAGCCCAGCTCAGCGGTTGGCGTCGTTGTCGAGCCACGTGCCGGCGACGCGCGACCAGAACTCCGGCTGCGGCACGAAGCCGAGCGACTCGTACAGACCCTGCGCGTCGTCGGTCTGCAGCCCGATGTGCTGACCCGGCACCTGCTCGGCCAGCAGCCGCACCATCGCGGACGCGATTCCCTGCCGCCGGTGCGACGACGCGGTCCAGACGTCGAGGAGGTACGCGTTGCAGACGCCGTCGGAGAGCAGGCGCGCCATGCCGACGACGCGCGCGCCGTCACGTGCGAACGCGACATGCTGCGACTGCTCGAACGAGCGCCGCAGCGCTTCTGCCGAGCGGCCGTTGTCGAACCGGTCGGCGGCCAGGTCGGCTTTCGCCTGCACCCAGTCGATGCCCTCGAGCGAGTCGCCGATGTCGACGGCCATCGCGGCAGAATTGCACGGCTGGCCGCCACCGGGCCGCCGAACTGTGCGCGGAGCGTCAACCCGGAAATCGCGCACTGTGCGCCGGTTGCGAAGAGCGCTAGGGTCACGCGCGGGGAAGATATTCGGCGGGGTCTCCTCGGCGGCCTGTCGGCTGATGCGCCGGCGCACGTCGCGGGATGGACGCAACCCTGCTCGTGCCCACTGGGAAGCGAAGGATGAAGGAGGCTCGACCCGCATGAAGCTCTTTCAGCGAACGCCTTTCGGACGCCTCGCGGTCGTCGTCGGACTCGGCGCGCTCATGTGCGCGGTCATGGTCCCGATCGCCCTCGGGCGAGGCTCGGCCGGCCGGCCGGTCACGAACTACCTGACCTACATCGGCGGAAAGGCGGGCAAGGCGAACCCGAAGCTCTCGCCGGTCCTCATCGGCGCCGTCAACACGCAAGGCGGGCAGGTGCTCATCGGCCCGAACTGGACGAAGGGCGCCGAGCTCGCGGTCAAGTACATCAACACGTATCTCGGCGGCGTGCAGGGCCACCCCGTCGTGCTCAAGGAGTGCTTCACGACGTCCGCCGAGGAGGAGGGGACGAAGTGCGGCCAGCAGTTCGTCAACAACCCCAAGATCTCGGTCGTCCTCCTCGGCGCCGTGGCAATCGGCAACCAGTCGCTCTACGCGGCGCTCGGCGGCAAGAAGCCGATCGTCAGCGGCGTGGCGCTGCTGCCGGTCGACGCCGTGCAGAAGAACGAGTTCGCGCTGTTCGGGACGAACGACTCGGTGCTCGGCCCGTGGGGCACGTTCGGCAAGAAGATCCTCAAGGCGAAGACGGCCGCCGTGGTCTACCCGCAGATCCCGGGGATCGACTTCGGCGCGAAGGTCGAGAAGCAGAGCCTCGAGTCCGCAGGCATCACGACGAAGCTCGTCGGCTTCGACCCGAACGCCACCGACCTGACCGGCCCGCTCACCGCGGCCGGAGCTCAGAGCGCCGACATGGTCGTCCCGCAGAGCAACGCGGCCGGCTGCGTCAACGTCGCGAAGACGCTGCAGCAGCTCGGCGTCCCGGGCTCGAAGACGGTGTCGAACCCGCTCTGCCTCAGCGGGCAGGTCGCAGCGGGCCTCGGCGGCGACCTCGCGCCGTGGGTCTACGGGATCGCCTCGTCGCTCGCGGGCGACAAGTCGGATCCGGGCGTCGTTCCGTACAACAAGGCGATGAAGCAGCTCGGGCAGGCGGCGCTCGCGCAGGACGCGTGGGTCATCGTCGCCTGGGGCCAGGTGCTCACGACGGTGAAGGAGATGAACGCGCTCGGCGTCAAGAACATCACGTCGGCGAAGCTGACCGTCGCGCTCCGGAACTTCAAGGGCCCGCAGGCACTGGGCGCACCGAGCCTCCAGTGCGGCAAGTACAAGGCCGAGCCCGCAGCCTGTAACGACCAGGCCCAGTTCTTCCAGTACGAGGGCAAAGGCGTCTTCAAGCCCCTGACCGGCTGGCTGCGGCCGCCGGCAGGCTTCACGCCCGGAGGCTAAGGGCGGGATTCCGCTCGGGGCGGGGCCGCACGCGCGGCTCCGCCCCTATGCCCGGGCATGGACTGGCAGCAGCTCCTCCTCTTCGCGCTCCTCGGCCTGGGCTCCGGGTCGCTCATCGCCGGGATCGCGCTCGGCGTCGTCCTCCAGTACCGGGGCTCGGGGATCATCAACATCTCGACCGGCGCCACCGCCATGGTCGGCGGGTACTCGTTCTGGTCGCTGAAGACGGGCATCTACGGCTGGAACGCGTCGACGCCCGTCGCGCTCGTGCTCACGCTCCTCGTCCTGCTCGCGCTCGGGGTGGTGATCGAGTTCGTCGCGTTCCGCCCGCTCCGGACGGGCTCGCCGCTCGCGAAGCTCGCGGCCTCCCTCGGCGTGCTGCTCGTCGCGCAGGCGTCGGTCGCGCTCGCATTCGGCATCGGCACGAAGCCCCAGCCGCCGGTGCTCCCGCGCGGCATCGTCACGATGCTCGGGGCGAGCGTCCCGGTCGACCGTCTGATCCTGCCGGGGATCGTCCTCGCCGCGACCCTCGCACTCGCACTGCTCTACCGGCTGAGCCGGTTCGGGCTCGCAACGCGGGCGGCGTCGGAGAACGAGGTCGGCGCGATGCTGCTCGGGCTCTCGCCGAACCAGCTCGCGCTCGCGAACACGCTGCTCGCGACGGTCGTCGTCGGAGGGCTCGGGATCCTCGCCGCCTCGATCGTGCAGCTCGACTCGACCTCGCTGCCGCTCCAGGTGGTGCCCGCGCTGACGGCCGCGCTCTTCGCCGGCTTCACGTCGTTCTGGATCGCGGCGCTCGCCGGGCTCGCGATCGGGATGCTCGAGAGCCTCCTCTACTACTTCCAGACGTTCAGCTGGTTCCCGACCGACCACGGTGTCGCGATGCCCGGCGTGCAGCCGCTGCTCGTGTTCGGGCTGATGGTCGTCGCGATGTTCCTGCGCGGCACGAGCCTGCCGACGCGCGGCGAGCTCGTCGAGCGGCGCCTGCCGCTCGCGCCGCGGAGCGAGCGCCTCTGGCGCACGGCGACCATTGCCGGCGCGGTTGCGGTGGTCGCGCTCATCGTGCTGCCGTACGACTTCCGGCAGGCGCTGATCACGTCGCTGCTCGCGACGATCATGTGCCTCTCGCTCGTCGTGATCACCGGCTTCGTCGGCCAGATCTCCGTCGTGCAGCTCGCGCTCGCCGGCGTCTCCGGGTTCATCGTCTCGCATCTCGCGGTCGACCACGGCGTCGGCTTCCCGTGGGCGATGCTGATCGGCGCGATCGGCGCCACCGTGATGGGCCTCGTGATCGCAACGTCGGCGCTGCGCGTACGCGGCGTCAGCCTCGCAGTCGTCACGCTCGCCGGCGCGGTCGCGATCGAGCAGTTCGTCTTCCTCAGCACGACGTGGGGGGGAGGCACGTCGAGCTCGCCGGTGCCCACGCCGAAGCTCGGGATCGACCTCGGCCCGTACGGCCCGTTCCGCGGGCTCGACGGCAAGGTGCCGAGCCCGGTGTTCGGGTTCTTCGTCGTCGCCATGACGCTCGCACTCGGGCTCTTCGTCGCGAATCTCCGCCGGTCGGGCCTCGGGCAGCGCATGCTCGCGATCCGCTCGAACGAGCGCGCGGCCGCCGCGGCCGGCGTGAACGTCCGCAACGTGAAGCTCGCGGCGTTCGGGATCAGCTCGTTCATCGCCGGGATCGGCGGCGCCCTGTACGGCTACAACTTCAGCTCTGTCACGGTCACGCGGTTCTCCGCGCTCACCGCGCTGAGCCTCATCGCGTTCGCGTACGTGGGCGGCATCACGATGGTCTCCGGCGCGGTCTTCGCCGGGCTCATCTCCGTCGAGGCGCTGCTCCCGTACGCACTCGAGAAGTGGTTCGGGATCGCCGGCAACTGGGCCCTGCTCTTCGGCGGCCTGGCGCTGATCGTGACGCTCTTCCAGAACCCCGAGGGCGTTGCGGGAGCCACCTACCGGAAGCGGCAGGCGAAACGCAGGCGACGCGGCGCGGCCGTCTCCTCGGCGCGCCTCCTCACGCGGGAGGAGCCCTGATGGAGCCTGCCGCGACGGCGCTCGAGCGTCTTGACACGAGCAGAAGGTTGCGCCTAGGGTCCGGGTTCGCTTCGCATGGCGCTGCTGATCGACACGGCGATGGTTCCGGCCCGCGAGCGGTTGGACTTCTGGCTGGAGTCGTCCTCCGACGCGTATCTGCCCGTGCAGATCCAGGCGACTGCGAAGGAGCAGTTCGCCGCCCGGATGTGGGGCTATCAGTTCGGCCCGATCAGCTTCTTCCGGATCTCGGCGGCGGCGAACACGATGATGCGGACCTCACGCGCGATCGCGAGCTGCGACCCGGAGGTCCTGCACCTGTCGGTCGTGCTGCGCGGCCGCATCAACGCCGCGCAGGGGGGCAGGACAGGGACCGCCGGCATCGGGGATCTCATCAGCTACGAGACGTCGCACCCGGTGATGTTCCAGGCGGCGGAGCCGTTCGAGTCGATCGTCGTGCGGGTGCCGAAGCATCTCCTCGGTCGGGACGCCGACCGGATCAACGAGCTCACGGCGCTGCGGATCCCGGGCGGCGAGGGCCTGCCTCGCGCTGCCGTCGCGTTCCTGCGCGGCCTCGTCGGCGGCCTGGAGGACGGGACGGTCGGAGCCGGTGACTCGCCGAATGCCGTCGACTGCGTGCTCGACCTCATCCGCGGCATGTACGCCGTGCCGGCCCGCACCGACGTCCGGAAGCGGCTGCGGTCCCGCGCAGAGATCCGCAGCGACATCGAGTCGTTCATCGAGGAGAACCTCGGCGACCCCGACCTCGATCCCGAGAAGATCGCCCGCGCGAACTTCATCTCGACCCGGTATCTCCACAAGCTGTTCGAGGGCGAGGGAACGAGCGTGTGCCGGTGGATCCGCACGTCTCGCCTCGAGCGCTGCCGGCGCGACCTGCTCGATCCCGCGCTCCGTCATCAGACGATCCTGGCGATCGCGACTCGTTGGGGCCTTCCCGGCCCGCAGCATTTCAGCCGCCTCTTCCGTACGGCGTACGCCTGCTCGCCCAGCGAGCTCAGGCGCGGCGCGCACTGACGCCGGGCCGGCGGCGCGGAGCCGCCCGTGACCGCCGTCCTCAGCGCGAAGGCCGTCTCGGTCAGCTTCGGCGGCGTCCGCGCGGTCGTCGGTGTCGACCTCGAGGTCGGCGCGGGGAGGCTCGTCGGGCTGATCGGCCCGAACGGCGCCGGCAAGACGACGTTCATCGACGCGGTGACGGGCTTCGTCCGCTCCACCGGCCGCGTCGAGCTCGACGGCAACGACCTGACCGGCCTGCCGCCCCATGCGAGGTCACGGCTCGGGCTGACCCGGACCTGGCAGTCGATCGAGCTGTTCGACGATCTCAGCGTTCGCGAGAACCTCCGCGTCGCCGGACGCCACCCTTCCGTCTGGCACACGCTGAGGGAGTCGGTAAGCCCACCGCGCGCCGACGACGCGGACGCCGCGCCGGTGCTCGAGCTGCTCGAGCTGGAAGCGGTCGCGGACGCGCTCCCGAGCGAGCTGTCGCAGGGGCAGCGGAAGCTCGTCGGCATCGCGCGCGCGCTTGTCGCACAACCGCGCATCGTCTGTCTCGACGAGCCGGCGGCGGGGCTCGACACCGACGAGAGCGTCGAGCTCGGGCGGCGCTTGCGCGGCCTCGTCGACGCGGGGCAGTCGATGCTGCTCGTCGACCACGACATGGGCCTCGTGCTCGGGATCTGCGACGAGGTGGTCGTGCTCGAGTTCGGCGAGGTGATCGCGCGCGGCAACCCCGACCACGTCCGCCGGGACGAGCGGGTGATCGCGGCGTATCTCGGGAGCGCGGCCTCCGAGCTCGCGCCCGGCGCCCTCGACTCCGCAGCGCCGCCGCGGCAGGCGGCGGGAGACGACGACCGTGGCTGAGCGCGTCCTCACGATCGAGGGCCTCACCGCGGGCTACGACGAGGCCGCGGTCATCCGCGACGTCGACCTCCACGTCGGCCCGGGCGAGGTCGTCGCCCTGCTCGGCCCGAACGGCGCGGGCAAGACGACGACGCTCCGCGCGGTCTCCGGCCTCGTCAAGCCGATGGGCGGCCGAGTGCTGCTCGACGGCGGAGACCTCGGGCGGATCTCTCCAAGCAGCCGCGCACGCCGCGGAATCGCGCACGTCCCGGAGGGGCGCGGTCTGTTCTTCGGGCTGACGGTTGCGGAGCACTTCCGGCTCGCGCCGCGAGGCGAGCGCGTGGACGCCGCGCTCGCCTACGAGTATTTCCCGACGCTCGAGACGATCCGCGACCGGCGCGTCGGCCTGCTGTCGGGGGGCGAGCAGCAGATGCTCGCGGTCGGGCGCGCGCTCGCCCGCCAGCCGAAGCTGCTGCTCCTCGACGAGCTCAGCCTCGGTCTCGCGCCGCTCATCGTCGAGCGGCTGCTCCCCGTCGTGCGTCAGTTCGCGCAGGAGCGCGACTGCGCGGTGCTGCTCGTGGAGCAGCACGTCCATCTCGCGCTCGAGGTCGCCGACCGCGGTTACGTCCTCTCGCACGGCGAGATCGTTCTTCACGCCGACGCGGCGCAGCTCCGGACCGACCGCCAGCTGCTGATCGCGAGCTATCTCGGAGAGCAAGGTCAGACCACACCTGTCGACAACGGAGGCGAACGATGAGCCAGCGGAGTTTGGAGGATCTGCTCGGGTCGGTTGAGAGCCCGGTCGAGCTGCTGCGGAACTCGCAGGCAGGGCCGAACGTCTACCCGGGTGTGCCGGCGGAGTACACGAACTGGCGCGAGGAGCAGCAGGCATGGCAGCGGACCTGCGTTCTCTTCAACCAGTCGTTCCACATGGCGGACCTCGCGGTCACCGGTCCCGATGCGCTGCGTCTGCTGTCCGACCTCGCCGTCAACAGCTTCGACGGCTTCGTCGTCGACAAGGCAAAGCATTTCGTGCCGTGCACGCCGGAGGGATACGTGATCGGCGACGTGATCTTGTTCGCGCTCGCGGAGAACACGTACAACCTCGTCGGGCGCGCTCCCGCACTCAACTGGATCACCTATCACGCCGAGACGGGCGGTTACGACGCGCAGGTCGAGCTCGACCAGCGCTCGGCGCTCCGGAGCGACGGCCGCCGGCGCTCGTATCGCTTCCAGGTGCAGGGGCCCGAGGCGATGAACGTGATCGAGAAGGTGCTCGGCGGCCCGCCGCCGGAGCTTCGGTTCTTCAACATGACCGCCGTGACGATCGCGGGCAGGAACGTCCGCGCCCTTCGGCACGGAATGGCGGGCCAGCCGGGCTGGGAGCTCTTCGGCCCGTGGGACGACTACGACGCGGTGCTCGAGGCGCTCGTCACCGCCGGCGAGGAGTTCGGGATGCGGCAGGTCGGCGGGCGCGCGTACTCGTCGAACACGCTCGAGTCCGGCTGGATCCCGTCACCGCTGCCGGCGGTCTACTCCGGCGACAGCCTGAAGGCCTACCGCGAATGGCTGCCGGCGGACGGCTACGAGGGCCGCGCGTCGCTCGGCGGCAGCTTCCACGCGGATGCGATCGAGGACTACTACTTCACGCCGTGGGATCTCGGCTACGGGAACTACGTCAGGTTCGACCACGACTTCATCGGACGCGGCGCGCTCGAGGAGCTGGCGGACGGGCCGCATCGCCAGAAGGTGACGCTCGCGCTCGACGACGACGATGTCACGCGCACGATCGGGACGATGTTCCGGAAGAGCGACCGCGCGAAGTTCATCGACTGGCCGTCGGCCGTGTACGCGATGCATCCGTTCGACCGGGTCAGCGTCGACGGCGAGACGATCGGGGTGTCGACGTGGATCGGCTACAGCGCGAACGAGGGGAAGATGCTCACGCTCGCGGTGCTCGACGCCGAGCACGCGGAGCCGGGCACCGAGGTGACCTTCGTCTGGGGCGAGGAGGACGGCGGCACGTCGAAGCCGACCGTGGAGCCGCACGAGCAGGTCGAGCTCCGCGCCGTCGTCAGCCCGGTGCCGTATGTCGAGACGGTGCGGACGTCGTACGCGCCTGGAGGCTGGCGCGCGGCGCGTTAGTACACGCGTGCTAGCCGGCGATCACGCGGCGACGGTCGCGGCGCCGAGCGGCGCCTTGCCGAGGATCATGTCCGCGGCCTTCTCGGCGATCATCATCGTCGGCGCGTGCGTGTTCGAGCGCGTGATCGTCGGCATGACCGACGCGTCCACCACGCGGAGGCCGTCGATCCCGAAGACGCGGAGCTCGGGATCGACCACCTCGCCGATCGAGCACGTCGACGTGGGGTGGTAGACCGGCTGGCAGTTCTTCCGGCCCCAGGCGAGGATGTCCTCGTCGGAGTCGGAGGCCGGGACGCTGAACGGCTCCTTCTGCACGGCCTGGAGTGCCGGCTGCGCGGCGACCTCGAGCGCGAGGCGTGTTCCGGCGACGAACGCCGCGCGATCCTCCTCGGTCGTGAGGAAGTTGGAGAGCACGCGCGGCTTCGAGTCCGCCATCGGCGTGCGCAGCATCACCTTGCCGCGCGCGAACGGCTTCACGAGCACGGGGCCGAAGACGTAGCCGTGGTCGTGCGGTGCGGTGAGCCCTTCGTCGTAGAAGAGCGACGGAGAGAAGTGGAACTCGATGTCCGGCGCAGGCGCATCGGGCCGGCTGCGGAAGAAGCCGCCCGCCTCGGGCAGGTTCGAGCTGAGCGGGCCGCGGCCCTCTTCGTGCAGGAGGGCGAAGTTCTCCGGCGTGAAGATGCCGAAGAGCGCAGGCACGTTGCTGATGTAGTTGAGGTTCGCCATCGCGTGGTCCTGGAGGTTGCGGCCGACCGGCAGCTCCTGGCGCACCTCGATCCCGAACGGCTCGAGCTCCTCGCGGAGACCGATCCCCGACAGCATCAGCAGCACCGGCGACTGGTACGCGCCCGCTGAGAGGATCACCTCGCGCTCGGCGCGCACGGTCTCGCGCATGCCGCGGCTGACGAGCTCGACGCCGACCGCACGGTTCCCCTCGAAGACGACGCGCTCGACGTACACCGAGTCGCGCACCTCGAGGTTCGGCCGGTCGATCGCCGGGTGGAGGTACGCGTCCGCCGTGCTGCAGCGGAAGCCTCCGCGCTGCGTGAGCTGGAAGCGGCTGACGCCGTCCTGCTGCTCGCCGTTCAGATCGGGGTTCGCCGCATGCCCGGCCTGCACCGCCGCCTCGAGCATGAGGTCGACGAGCGGGTGCATCGAGCGGCTGTCGGAGACCGTCTGCGGACCGCCGACGCCGTGGTACTCGCTCTCGCCGCGCTCGTTGTCCTCGCCGCGCTTGAAGTACGGCAGCACCTCGTCGTAGCTCCAGCCGTCGGCGCCGTTCGCGGCCCAGTCGTCGTAGTCGAGGCGGTTGCCCCGGAGGTAGATCATCGCGTTGATCGAGCTGCAGCCGCCGATCATCCGCCCGCGCGGCAGATAGAGCCGCCGGTTGCCGAGGCCGGGCTCCTCGTCACCGGTCAGGTCCCAGTCGAGGCTCGACTTGAACATGATCGGGAACATCGCCGGGACGTGGATCTCCGGCGCGGTGTCGGGGCCGCCCGCCTCGAGCAGGAGGACGCTGACGTCCGGGTCCTCGCTCAGCCGCGCGGCGAGCACGCAGCCCGCGGATCCCGCACCGACGATCACATAGTCCGCCACGATTCGAGACCCTATCGTGGCAACGCGAAGGGGTCACGCAGTAGGTTGGCAGCGCCATGGAACTCGCGGGTGCGTACTGGACGATCTCCGGCCCGGCCGACCCGCACTACGGCCGGGAGTGGAGCCTGTTCGACCTGCGCGACCGCTGTGCGCACGCGGCGCGGGTCGGGTTCGCCGGCATCGGCATCTGGCATGCCGACCTCGCGCACGTGCTCGAGACGCGGTCGCTCGCCGACGTCGCAGCGCTCCTCGACGAGCACGGGCTGCGCCTGTTCGAGCTCGAGTTCCTCTGGGAGTGGTTCCTCGATCCTTCCGACGAGCGGCGCAAGGAGAGCGACGAGCTGCGGAGGTTCCTCTGGGATGCGGCGGCCGCGTTGGATGCGCACCATGTGAAGGTCGGGAACATCCCCGGCACGCCGTGCGAGCTCCCGCGGCTGATCGAGGCGTACGCCGAGCTCTGCGCCGACGGCGCCGAGCACCACGACGCGAAGGTGGTGTACGAGTTCATGCCGCCGGACGTGAACGTCCACACGCTCGACGCGGCGCTCGCGCTCGTCGACGGCGCGGACGCGCCGAACGGCGGCCTCGTGATCGACACGTGGCACATGGCGAAGCTCGGCATCGAGCCCGGCGCGCTGCGCGGCGTGCCGGCCCGCCATCTCGCCTGGGTCGAGCTGAGCGACGGCAGGTGGGAGGACATGCCGGACCCCGTCGACGAGACGATCAACCACCGCGAGCTCCCGGGCGAGGGCGAGTTCCCGATCCGCGAGTACGTCGCCGCCGTCCGCGCGGCGGGCTACGACGGGCCCTGGGGGATCGAGGTGCTCTCGCAGAAGCTCCGCGCCCTCCCGATCGACGAGATCTTCGACCGCGCGTACGAGACGGGAAGCGCGCAGCTGAACGGCGCGGGCTGACGTCGCTACCCTGCTCTCGTGAGGCGATACCACGTCACGACGTTCGGCTGTCAGATGAACGCGCACGACTCCGAGCGCATCAAGGGCATGCTCGAGGAGCTCGGGCTCGGCGAGGCGCAGAGCCAGGACGAGGCGGACGTGATCGTGCTCAACACGTGCACGATCCGCGAGAAGCCCGATACGAAGTTCGCGGCGCACATGGGCAACGCGGCCGCGCTGAAGCGCGCCGGCTCCGACGTCGTGATCGCCGTCGGCGGCTGCTACGCGGAGGCGCAGCGCGAGCGCCTGTTCACGCTCTATCCCGATGTCGACGTCGCGTTCGGGCCGGGGACGATCTCGCATCTCGGCGAGTGGCTCGGCGCCGGCGGCTTCGGCGTCGATCGCGGGGCGTGGGGGATCGCGGACGAGCGCCGCTTCGCCGCGACGCTGCCGATGCATCGTGAGCGCTCCTTTCAGGCGTGGGTGCAGATCTCGATGGGGTGCAACTCGACGTGCTCGTACTGCATCGTCCCCGCCGTGCGCGGCCGCGAAGTGAGCCGCCGTCCCGGCGAGGTGCTCGCCGAGGTGACGCGGCTCGCGAGCGAGGGTGTACGCGAGCTGACGCTGCTCGGGCAGAACGTCAACTCGTGGGGACGCGATCTCCTGCCTGACATCCATACCGAGTTCGGCGAGCTGCTGCGCGCGTGCGACGCGGTCGACGGCATCGAGCGCATCCGCTTCACGAGCCCGCACCCCAAGGACTTCCGTCGCCCGGTGATCGAGGCGATGGCCGAGTGCGCGTCGGTGTGCGAGCACGCGCACCTGCCGCTCCAGTCGGGGTCGACGCGCATCCTGAAGGCGATGCGCCGAACGTACTCGCGCGAGCGCTACCTGAAGCTCGTCGGTGAGATGCGCGCGGCGATCCCCGATCTCGCGCTCTCGACCGACATCATCGTCGGCTTCCCGGGCGAGACGGAGGACGACTTCCGCGAGACGCTCGAGGTCGTCGAGGAGGTCGGCTTCGACAGCGCGTTCACCTTCGTCTACTCACCGCGTGCCGGCACCGACGCGGCCGCGATGACCGACCAGATCGCGGACGAGGTCAAGCGCGAGCGCATCGAGCGTCTCGTCGACCTCGTGCAGCGAATCGCGGCGTCGCGCAACGAGGAGCGAGTCGGACGCGTCGAGGAGGTGCTCGTCGAAGGGCCGAGCCGCACGGACGCGGCGATCCTCCGAGGCCGCACGAGGCGCAACACGACGGTGAACTTCGCGGGCGATGCGGTCGCCGGTGAGCTCGTCGATGTGCGGATCGAGCGTGCGACGTCGACGACGCTCGGCGGCGCGCAACTCGGAGTCGCGGTCGCCTAGCCCGCGTTCGCGCGGATGCTGCGCATCCCGAGCGCGGCCGGGATGACGGGGAGCCAGAGGTTGAAGATGCGGTACGCGAACACCGCGAGCACCGCGGCGGCGAGCGAGATGCCCGTCCACGAGAGCGCGAACGGGAGCAGCGCCTCGACCGCGCCCGCTCCGCCGAGCGGCAGCGTGCGCCGCGTCAGTGCATAGCCGGTCGCGTAGCCGATCAGGATCAGCCCGACGTCCGGCGTGCCGTGGGTGAACGCCTGCAGGCAGGCCCAGAGGCAGACGATGTCGCCGAACCAGTAGACGGCGGTGCCGACGGGGCCGGCGAGATGCTTGCGGCGCGAGAAGAGGCAGCGCAGGACGTAGATCGAATCGAGCCCCTGGCCGAGCTGCTCGCGCCAGCCGTCCTTGCCGTGGAAGCGCCGCCGGTGGCCGACCGCCCACAGCGCGCCCGCGAAGCCGAGCGGGACGGCGATCGCCCACGGGAGCGTGAGCGCGGGCGGCGGCTTCGCGACGCCCATGAAGAGGAGGGCGATCGCGGCGATGCAGGTCGCCGGGGCGAGGAGCGCGTACTCGAGCGCACCGAGGCCGAGGACGCGCACACGCGCCTCGCGATCGGAGACGCCCGCCTGGCGGAAGGCGTGGAGGTCGACGGCGAAGCCGCCCTGCGCGACGAACGCGCCGAAGCCCGCCGTCACCGCGGCGAGGACGTCGCGCGCAGGCATGTTCGGGCCCCGCTCGACCCGCGAGACCTCGCGGTAGCTGAGGACGTAGCCGACGTACGCGACCACTTCCGCGCCGAAGGCGACGAGGAACCAGATCGGCTGCACCTCGCCGACCCGGTGCGCGACGTGGCCGAACCCGGCCGCCCACGCGACTCCGACGAGCGTCGCGAGCGCGATGACGGATGATGCGACGACGAAGAGGAGCGATTCCGCCCTCGTCCGTTCCATCTCAGCTCGTCGCGCGAATCTCCAGAGACGCAAGTGATCAGCCTTTCCCGGCCCCCACAGGCTCAACGCGGGAGACAATGGTCTGGTGACGGTTATCGGCATCTTCGGCCCGACCGCGAGCGGCAAGTCAGCCGTTGCCGAAGCGCTGACCGAGCGCATCCCGGCCGAGCTCGTGTCGGCCGATGCAATGCAGGTCTACCGAGGACTGCCGATCCTCACGAACCAGTCTGCCTACCCCGCGCGGCTCGTGGGGATCTGGCCGCTCGACCGGGATGCCTCGGTCGGCGCGTACGCGCCGCTCGCTCACGCTGCGATCGACGAGATCCTCGCTGCGGGCCGGACCCCGGTCGTCGTGGGCGGCACCGGCCTCTATCTCCGGGCGGCGCTCGCCGAGCTCGCCCTGCCGCCCCCACCGGAGCCCGGCGCGCGCGAGCGGTGGGGAGCGCGCTACGACGAGCTGGGCGGCCCCGGCGCACACGCGCTGCTCGCCCAGGTCGATCCGGAGGCTGCCGCCGCGGTGCACCCGAACGACAGGCGGCGCATCGTCCGGGCGCTCGAGCTGGCCGAGGCGGGAGCCTCGCTCGCCCGGAAGCGGGACCGGCTGTGGGCGCAGGAGACGAGACACCCGTCGCTCGTCGTCGGGCTCGACGTCCCGAAGGTGGTCCTGCACCGGCGGATCGGGGAGCGGACGCGCGCGATGTTCGCCGCGGGCGTCGAGGAGGAGGTCGCACGCGCGCTCGCGCAGCCACTCTCCGCGACAGCACGCAAGACGATGGGCATCGACGAGGTCGCGTCGCTGCCCGCGGAGGAGGCGATCGAGGCGATCTCCGCGCGCACGCGCAAGTACGCGTCGTATCAGCGCAAGTGGATGCGGCGCGTTCCGGGCATCGTTATCGTCGAAGCGAATCGCCCGCCGGGCGAGATCGCGGATGACATCGTCGCGCTGGCACGCACACGGGAACGTCTACCTCGTGACGGAGGCGGCGGAGCTGACGCCTGAGCGCGTCCGCGACGAGGCCCACGGAACGGACGGGATGCTCCAGGTGCTGCGCGCCGGCGAGCGCGAGCTCGAGATCGTGATCTGGAACACCGACGGCTCGACGGCGGAGATGTCCGGCAACGGCACGCGCATCGCCGCTGCCTGGCTGATGGCGCGGACCGGCGCCGACAACGTGCGCGTGCTGGTCGGCCCGCGTGCGGTCTCCGTGACCGCGACGAGCGACGGCACGTACGAGTCCGACATGGGCGACGTCACGGTGGGGCCGCGGGAGGTCGTCGACGGCGTCGAGCTCGTGACCGTCGACGTCGGCAACCCGCACGCGGTCGTCGTCGGCGATCCCGACGACGTGCCGCGACTCGGGCCGCTGCTCGAGACGCACCCGCGGTTTCCGAACCGCACGAACGTCCAGGTCGTGCGCGTCGACGCTCCCGGTGAGGTCACCGCCCGGGTATGGGAGCGCGGCGTGGGGGAGACGACGGCGTCCGGCTCGAGCGCCGTCGCGGTCGCAGCGGCGACGCATCGCGACGGCGACGTGCTCGTGCACTTTCCGGGCGGCGACCTGCGCGTGCGCCTGCACGCCGGCCGCGCCTGGCTGACCGGCCCTGCGGAGCCTGCCTAGGCGCCGATCTCGTACTCGCGCAGCACGTCGTTGAGGCTCGTCTTGAGATCGGTCTGTGCGTTGCGCCTCCCGATGATCAGCGCGCAGCCGATCTGGAACGTGCCTGCAGGGAACTCCTTCGGCCGCGTGCCCGGGACGACGACGGAGTACGGCGGCACGTAGCCGCGGTACTCGACGGGCTCGGGACCGGTCACGTCGATCACGGGCACGGAGCCCGTGAGCGAGACGTTCGGCGCGAGCACCGCGCGCTCTCCGATCAACACGCCCTCCGTGAGGATGCAGCGCGAGCCGATGAACGCACCGTCCTCGACGATCACCGGACGTGCCTGCACCGGCTCGAGCACGCCGCCGACGCCGACGCCTCCCGCGAGGTGCACGTCGGCGCCGATCTGCGCGCACGAGCCGACGGTCGCCCACGTGTCGACCATGGTGTTCGGGCCGACCCAGGCACCGATGTTGACGTAGCTCGGCATCAGCACGACACCGGGGGAGAGGAACGAGCCGTAGCGCGCGGTCGCGGGCGGCACGACGCGGACCCCCTGCGCGGCGTAGTTGCGCTTGAGCGGGATCTTGTCGAGGTACTCGTATGGGCCGGCCTCGATCGGCTCGAGCTTGCGGATGCGGAAGTAGTCGAGGATGGCCGCCTTCGCGTCCTCGTTCACGCGCCACTCGCCGTCGACCTTCTCCGCGACACGTACCTCCCCGCGGTCGAGCGCGGCGATCGTCTCCTCGGTGCTCACAGGGCCTCCTCCAGGATGGTCGCCGCGCGCACGCACTCCTCGAGTGTCGGCACGAGTGCGAAGCGGATGTAGCCGTCGCCGCTCGGGCCGAAGAACGACCCGGGCGCGACGACGATGCCGTGCTCGAGGAGGCGCAGTGCGACCGCCTCGCCGGTCTCGCCGGTCGGGATCGCCACCCAGAGGTACATCGTCGCCTCGCTCGCGACGACCTCCCAGCCCCTCGCGGCGAGCACGGGCATGAGGACGTCGCGCTTCGCCGCGTAGCGGGCGCGCGTCTCCGCGACGTGGCGCTCGTCGTTCCACGCGACGACCGACGCACGCTGCACGAACTCCTGCGGCGCGGTGCCGACGGTCGGCCGGTACGACTTCAACGCGGCGATCACCTCGGGCGGCGCTGCGACGAACCCGGACCGGTAGCCGGTCATCGACGACCGCTTGCTCAGCGTCTGGAAGACGATGACGCGCGAGCGGTCGGCGACCTGCAGTGCCGAAACGGGCGGCTCGTCGAACCAGAGCTCGCTGTAGGCCTCGTCCGAGGCGATCGCGAAGTCGAAGCGCTCGGCGAGCCCGGCGAGCCGCTCGTAGAAGGCGAGCGGGGCGGGCGCGCCGGTGGGGTTGTTCGGGTAGTTGACCCAGACGATCGCGGTGCGCCGCCACGTGTCGCCCTCGACCGCGTCGAGATCCGGCAGGAAGCCGTTCTCGCGCAGGAGCGGCAGCGTGTGCACCTCTGCGCCTGCGAAGAGCGCGCCGCGCTCGTAGACCGGGTAGGCGGGCTCGCAGTACACGACGAGCCGCTTCTCCGAGTGCGGATCCACCAGGACCTGCGCGAGCGAGAAGATCGCCTCCTTCGAGCCGTACGTCGGCACGATCTCCGTGTCGGGGTCGAGCGTCACGCCGAACCGGCGCGCGCACCAGGCGGCGGCGGCCTCGCGCAGCTCCGGGAGGCCCTGCGCGAGCGGATACGGCGAGCGCTCCGGGAGCGCATCGACGAGCGCCTGCCGGATGATCGGGTCGGTCGGCTCGTTCGGGTCGCCCTTGCCGAAGTCGATCACGTCGATGCCCGCCGCGACGAGGCGGCGACGCGCCTCCTCGAGGCGGACGAACGGATACGTCGCCATCCCTGCGAGCGTGGGCGCGATCGAGATCATCGTGTGACGCTAGCCGCCAGAAAGGATGCGAGCGTGTCGAAGCAGCGCTCGAGGCTTGCGACGGGAATCTGCTCGTCGCGCTTGTGCGCGTACGCGGTCGCGCCCGGGCCATAGTTGATCGCGTCGATTCCCTGCTCGGCGAACTGCGCGACGGGCGTCCATGCCTGCTTCGGCGCGACGTCGGGTACGAGCTGCCGCAGCGCCTCGGCGCGCGGGTTCCCGAGTGCAGGTGGGGCGGAAGGGGAGTTGCTGAGGATCTCGAGCTCGCCGTGCGGGACGAGCGCGCGCAGGCGCGCCTCCGCCTCGGCCCGCGTGCTCCCGGGTGCGTAGCGGAAGTTCAGCTCGACGCTCGCAGCAGCGGGCACGACGTTCGACGCGATGCCGCCCTCGACGCGGACCGCGCTCACCACCTCGCGGTAGACGAGGCCGTCGAGCTCGACGTCGCGCGGCTCGAGCTCGACGAGCGCAGCGAGCCCGCGGACGAGCTCGTGAATCGCGTTCACACCGGTCCACGGACGAGCGGAGTGCGCGCTCTCACCGTGGAAGCTCACGCGCGCCTGGATGTTGCCGAGGCAGCCCGCGTGGAGGATGCAGTCGGTCGGCTCGAGGACGACGGCGAGCTCCGTGCCCGCGAGCAGGCGGGTCTCGAAGAGCGCCGGCAGCGGGCTCTCCGAGACCGGCACCTCCTCACGGTTGAAGAAGAGGTATCGCCCCGGCGCGCCTGCGCGGGCGAGCTCGATCATCACGGCGACTCCGCCCTTCATGTCGCTCGCACCGACACCGTGCACCGCGCCGCCTTCGATCCTCCCGGGCAGGTTCTCCTGTGCGGGGATCGTGTCGAGATGCCCCGCGAGCACGACCGGCGCGTCCGGCTCCCCGTAGAGGAGCACCTCGCCGTCGTCGTACAGCGGCTCTCCCGGGACGAGCTCGCGGACGAGCTCGACGAGCGCCGCCTCATGACGGCTCTCCGAGGGGACGTCGACGAGCTGGAGCGTCCTGGCTGCGAGATCGGGGGTCGGCACGGCAGTCGTCATAATGACGGTCGATGACGCCACGTCAGCCCGATCCGTCGCCGGGCCTCGAGCCCGAGCGCGGGTTCGTCTTGGCCGTGCTCGCGCAGGGCGTCGATCCCGAGGAGGAGATCGCCGAGCTCGAGGAGCTCGCGCGCACGGCAGGCGTCGAGCCGGTCGGCCGCATGATGCAGCACCGCCAGCAGCCGGATCCGCGCACGTACGTCGGCAAGGGAAAGCTCGACGAGCTGAAGCAGGCCTACGGCGACGCGAAGGCGGAGGTGCTGCTCGTAGACGACGAGCTCTCGCCGTCGCAGCAGCGTCTGCTCGAGAACGAGCTGAAGGCGCGCGTCGTCGACCGCACGCTCCTGATCCTCGACATCTTCGCCCAGCACGCGGTCAGCGCCGAGGGGAAGCTCCAGGTCGAGCTCGCCCAGCTCGAGTACGCGCTGCCGCGGATGCGCGGCATGTGGCAGCACCTCGAGCGCCTCGGCGGCGGTGTCGGCACGAGAGGCCCGGGCGAGTCGCAGCTCGAGACAGACCGCAGGATCGCGCGGCGGCGCATCACGCTGCTGAAGGAGCGGCTCGAAAAGCTCTCGAAGCAGCGCGACGTGCGCCGGAAGGAGCGGTCGAGGACGCAGACGCCGACCGTCGCGCTCGCCGGCTACACGAACGTCGGCAAGTCGACGCTCCTCAACGCGCTCACCGACTCGACCGTGTCGGTGCGGAACCGCTTGTTCGAGACGCTCGATCCGACGACGCGCGGCTTCGAGCACGACGGCCGGAGATATCTCGTCACCGACACCGTCGGTTTCGTTCGCCGGCTGCCGCATCAGCTCGTCGAAGGCTTTGCGGCGACGCTCGAGGAGACGCTCGTCGCCGACCTCGTCCTGCACGTCGTCGACGGGTCGGCGCCGGAGGAGCGCCTGATCGAGCAGATCGCCGCCGTGGACGGCGTGCTCGACGAGATCGGCGCTGACGACCTGCCGCGCGAGCTCGTCGTGAACAAGATCGACGCCGTCGACCAGCTGAACCGCCGGCGTCTCGAGAACCGCTACCCCGGCGCGCTGCAGGTCTCGGCGGTGACCGGGGAGGGGCTCGACGCGCTGCGCGCGCGCATCGGCGAGCGCTTCGCGGAGCGCTTCGAGACGGTGCGCCTGCTGATCCCGTACAGCGAGGGCGGCAAGCTGAACGAGCTCTACGCGCTCGGGACGCCGATCGAGGAGCGCGAGGACACCGACGAGGGCGTGCTCGTGCTCGCGCGCCTGCCCCGCCGCGAGACCCGCCGCTTCGCGCCCTATCTGCATCCCGACGCACCCGTGGTCGGGCACACCTCGACCGCCACGTGATCGAGCTTCCCATCCGGCGGCTGCGCGACGACGCGGTCGTGCCGAGCCGCGCATACGACGGCGACGCGGGGCTCGACCTCGCGGCGTGCGAGCGCGTCGAGCTCGCGCCGGGGGAGCGGGCAGCGGTCGGCACCGGGCTCGCCGTCGCGATCCCCCACGGCTACGCGGGCTTCGTGCAGCCGCGCTCCGGGCTCGCGCTGCACAACGGTCTCACGATCGTGAACACGCCGGGGCTCGTCGACTCCGGCTATCGCGGCGAGCTGAAGGTGATCCTCCTCAACACCGACCCGCGGGAGGCGTTCGTCGTCGAGCCCGGCATGCGCATCGCGCAGCTCGTCCTGCTCGAGGTCCCGGGCGTCGACCCGGTGGAGGTCGACGAGCTGCCCGAGAGCGAGCGGGGCGTCCGCGGCTTCGGCTCGTCCACCGCGTGATGGGGGCGGAGCCGCGCATCCGCGTGTCGGCGATGCTCCGCTGGGAGGATCGCGTGCTGCTCTGCCGCCACGAGAAGCCGGGGCGCGGCGAGTACTGGCTCCTGCCGGGCGGCGGCGTCAACTCGGGCGAGAGCCTCCTCGACGCGGTCAACCGCGAGCTCTCGGAGGAGGTGGGGCTCGACGAGGAGGTGCCGCTGGAGGGCCCGGTCGCGCTCGTCGACTCGATCTCGCCCGACCACCACTATCCGAAGCACGTCGTGCACATCATCTTCGCGGGCGACCTCTCGGGCCGCTCGCTCGAGCGCGTGACCTCGCACGACGCCGCGGTGCGAGGCCACCGGCTCTTCGACTCGGTCGAGCTGGACGGGATCATCGTCCATCCGCCGATCCAGCGCTTCCTCCGCCGCTGGGAGCCCGGCGACCCGGCCGTGTACCTGGGCGCGCTCTGGGCACCGTAGCCCCATGCGTCCGCTGAGCTGGATCTCGATCCAGGGCTACCGCGCCGCGCGGGAGCTCGAGTTCGAGCCGGGCTCGGTCATGGCGCTCGTCGGCGAGGCGTCGAGCGGCAAGTCGACCGTCCTCACCGCGATCTGGACGCTGCTCGAGGCGGCCGCGCCGCCGCCGACGATCGAGGACGTCTCACGGGGAACTGCGGGCCGCATCCATCTCGAGGCCGAGCTCGAGCGCGGGTCGATCTTCCTCGACGCGCGGCCGCCCGACACGCTGAATCTCAACCGCGCGGGTGCGCCGCCGGTGCTGTTCCTGCCGGCGAACCTCCGCTCGCGCACGATGGTCGCGCCCGCGACCGGCGCCGGCGCCGCCGACGTCGCGGAGCTCCTCCGCCCGCCGCTCGCAGAGCATCACTGGGCAGCCGCCGACGGCGGGCTCGCGCTCGTGCAGGGGATGGAGCGCCTGCTCGCGTCGAACCTGCGCAAGTTCGTCCTGCTGATCGAGGAGCCCGAGCTCTACCTCAGCCCGCACATGCAGCGGCATCTGTATCGCGTGCTGCGCTCGCTCGCGCAGCGCGGCAACCAGATCCTCTACTCGACGCACGCGCCGGTCTTCCTCAGCGTCGACCGGATCGAGGAGCTCGCGCTCGTCCGCCACACCGTGGACCACGGGACGACGCTCTACCAGCCCGATCCGCTCGAGGAGGCAGAGAGCTTCCGGGCGCTGTCGGAGTTCGACAGCGACCGCGCCGAGCTCTTCCTCGCACGCGCGGCGCTCCTCGTCGAGGGGCGCACGGAGAAGATGACGTTCCCGCTGGTCTTCGACGCGCTCGGCGTCGAGGCCGACAAGGAAGGCGTGCTCGTGCTCGAGTGCGGCGGCAAGGGCAACATCCCGCTCTTCGCCCGGATCTGCAATGCGTGCGGGATCCCGTACGTCGTCGTCCACGACCGCGACGCGCCGGTCGGCGTGCGGCCGATGGAATCGGAGCGCGTCGTCAACAAGCAGATCCAGGAGGTCGCGGGTCGCGGGCGGACGATCGTGCTCGCGCCGGACTTCGAGGCGGTCTCGGGCCTCAACGCACGGGGGAGGGGACGCAAGCCGCGCACCGCGTACCGCCGTTTCAACACGAACGGCGAGATCCCCGAGCCGCTCGCACGCGCCGTGCAGAAGGTGCTGCGCGCCGCGCGCGCGTGACTCAGCTTCGGCCGCCGCGCGAGCGGGCGCGCTCGGCGGAGACCTCGTGCGCCTGCGTCTCGAACCGGTCGGGCAGCGGCGCGAGCTCCGGCGCCTCGCCGCTGGTGCGATGCGCGAGCGCCTGGGCGAGCAGCCAGTCCGCGAGCCACGGGTTCCGCGGCAGCAGCGGCCCGTGGAGATACGTGCCGACCGCGCGGCCGACGCGAGCGCCCTCGTAGCCCGACTCGCCGTCGTTCCCGAAGCCGGCGACGACACGGCCGAGCGCCTCGGCGCCGGCGTCGAGCTTCGTGCGTCCCACGTGGTTCTCGAAGCCGGCGAGCGTGCGGCGCAGGCCCGGCTCGAGCTCGCACTCGAGCAGCACGTCGCCGATCATCCGCCGGTCGCCGGCCACGGTCTCGGCGGGGAGGAGGCCGACGCCGGGCATCTCCTCGCCGTGGAACCCGCGGTAGCCGCGGCCGAGCAGCTGGTAGCCGCCGCACACCGCGAGCAGCGCGGCTTCGCCCTCGAGCACGGCGGCTCGGAGCGCGCCGGCCTTCGCTGCGAGATCCTCCGCGACGAGCAGCTGCTCGCGGTCCTGGCCGCCGCCGACGTAGTAGAGGTCGTGCGCGCCCGGGACGATCGCATCGCCCATGCCGAGCGCCGTCACCTCGAGCTCGTGACCGCGCAGCGCCGCGCGCCGCGCGAGCACGGCGATGTTGCCGCGATCGGCGTAGATGTTGAGGTAGTCGGGATAGAGATGGCCGACGCGGATGGTGGTCATGCGCTTCGCTCCCAGTAGCGCTTCGCGAGCCCGCGGTCGGCGACGACGCGCTGCAGTCCCAGCATCGCCGTGTACGTCGGGAGCACGACGAGCTCGCCGCCGGACGGTGTCAGCTGGAGCCCGCGGTCGAGCGCGGCTCCGAGGTCCGGCTCGAGCTCGATCGCCGACTCGTCGAGCCCGCCGTAGGTGAAGCGGAGCGCGAGCTCGGCGGCACGGTCGCCGCTCAGCACGACGCGTTCGAGCCCGTCGAGGAGCGGCTCGAAGTCGACGTCCCAGATCCACGACACGTCGCGTCCGTCGGCGATCGCGTCGTTCAACGCGACGACGGCGACCCGCGGCGGGCGTCCGTCGACGAGCGTGCGGACCGCCTCGTTCGCGCCGGCCGGATTCTTGATCAGGAGCAGGAGAATCCCCTTGTCTCCGACGGGGATGCGCTCGAAGCGGCCGAATGCGGCGCTGAAGCGGCGGAGGCCGACGTCGATCTCGTCGAGCGACGCCCCGAGCGCATGCGCGAGCGCCGCCGCGCCGACCGCGTTGTAGACGTTGTAGAGGCCGGGGAGCGCGAGCTCGATGCGGCGCGTCCCGTCCGCCGTCACGAGGTCGAATGCGGCGCTCTCGAGGCCGTGCAGCTCGACCGTGCGCGCCGCGACGTCGAGAGCCGGCCGGGCATGGCCGCACTTGGGGCAGCGGTAGTCGCCCAGGTGACCGACGTACGCGGCCGCATACTCGTAGGGCGCGCCGCAGCGGATGCAGTGCGTCGAGTCCGCGGCATGCTGGAGCGCGGGCCGGGCGACCCGGGGGTCGTCGAGCCCGTACACCGTGCTCCGCTCGTGCGCATCTGCGAGCGCGCCGAGCTGCGGGTCGTCGCCGTTGACGATCAGCGTCGCGCTCTCGTCGAGCTCGGCGACCGCGTCGCGCCAGCGCTCGGCGACGAGCTCGAGCTCCCCGTAGCGGTCGAGCTGGTCGCGGAAGAGATTCCCGAGGCAGACGGTGCGCGGCCGCACACGCCGCATCACCTCGGGCAGCGCGGCCTCGTCGACCTCGAGCAGGCCGAGCTCGGCGCCGTTCGCCGCGAGGAGGGTGGAGGCGACGCCGGAGACGAGGTTCGCCCCCGAGCGGTTGTGCGCGAGCCGGAACCGGTCGCGCAGGATCTCGGCCGCCATCGCCGTCGTCGTCGTCTTGCCGTTGGTGGCGGAGACGACCGCCGTCCCCGCGGGAAACCGCGCCGCGAGCCGGTCGATCGCACCGGGGTCGAGCTTCGAGAGGAGCTTCCCCGGAACGGTCGTGCCGCCGCCCGCACCGGCGAGGCGCGACAGGGCGGCGACGCCGCGCGCCGCGGCGATCTCGGCGGCCAGCGGGACCCGAATCTGCACGCGGCGGAGCGTATTCGACGCCGGACGTCCCTCGAAGGAGTGAACGTGAACGGCCTCTGACCCTTCCGGGGGATGGCCGCTCCCACTTCCGGGCGTACGTTCCGACCTGCTTCACGTGTACTGCGGCCCGCACGCATGACTGCGTGCGGTCACGGAAGGAGACAAAAGGGTAGATGCAGCTCAACCGAGCGAAGAACACATGCGGCGATCGCTCGAACGCTCTTTGGGGACGTGGCTCGCGCGGCGAGTCGCGCTCGAATGCTCTCTGGGGTCGCGGCGGCCGGCGTGCCGGTGCAGTCGTGGCCAGCTTTACGATTGCTGTTGCCCTCGCGGCGACGGCGACCGCGGCGGGCACTGGCCTCGGCAACGGGCCCGGTAACGGCGGAGGCCTCAACGGCCTCAAGTCGTACGTTCAGCCCACGCTGCTCAGCGCCATTCAGCAGAACCCGAAGCAGTCGTTCGACGTGATCCTCCAGGGTGACCGGAAGCTCAAGGCTCACGGGTTCATCCAGAAGATCCTGCAGGACACCACCGGCAACGCGGCCGACGAGAATGTCGGTGCGGGCCAGGTGCGGAAGGAGTTCGTCTCGGTCGACGGTGCGCAGCTGACGCTCACCGGACGGCAGATCCTCCGCCTCGCGCGGAAGGGCGTCGCTACCTCGATCGTCTCGAACGAGCCGGTCGCGATGTCGAGCGTCCAGCTCCCGACGTTCAACTCACAGCTCTGGCCGTGGGCGACCGGTGCTCCGGTCGACTGGCTCTTCAACACGCCGAAGGCGCCGACGATCGCGATCGTCGACTCCGGCATCGACGCGACGCGCAGTGACGTCGCCGGTCGCGTGCTGGGACAGGTCAACCTCGCGAGCCTCTCGCCGAACGCCCCGACGGGCGACGGCTACGGCCACGGCACGTTCGTGGCGGGCATCGCGGCGGGTGCGGCTCCCGGCTATGCCGGCGTCGCTCCGAAGGCGAACCTGCTCTCGGTCGACATCATGAACGACCAGGGCCAGGCCACCGTCGCGGACGTTGTCGCGGCTGCGGACTGGATCCTCCAGAACAAGGCGACGTACAACATCAAGGTCGCGAACTTCTCGCTTCACGCGGTCAACCGGGCGAGCGTGCTGTTCGACCCGATCGACCAGGCGGTCGAGAAGCTGTGGCTGAACGGCGTCACGGTCGTCGCCGCCGCGGGTAACTACGCGGTCGCAGGCGCCCAGAGCGGCGTGCAGTTCGCACCGGGCAACGACCCGTTCGTGATCACGGTCGGCGCTGCCGACATCGGCACCTCGATCGGCGCCGGTGACGACATGAACGCGCCGTGGTCGGCGTGGGGTTACACGCCGGACGGCTTCATGAAGCCGGAGATCGGTGCTCCCGGTCGGTACATGATCGGGCCGGTGCCGACGAGCGGCGTCATGTACGCGCAGCATCCCGACAAGGTGACCTCGCCGGGCTACATGCAGCTCAGCGGCACGTCGTTCGCGGCTCCGGTCGTGGCCGGCGCGGCGGCGATGCTCATGGGCCAGCATCCGACGTGGACGCCGGATCAGGTCAAGGGCGCCCTCATGGTGACGGCGAGCCCCGAGGCCCTGATCAAGCTCGGCCAGCTCGGCGTCGGCGACGTCAACATCGCCCGCGCCCGCATGTACGGCAAGAACCCGCCGAACCCGAACGCCGGCCTCGACCAGTTCCTGGCAACCGGCAGTGACGGTGCGAACGTGTTCAACGCGGCTGCGTGGCAGTCGGCAGCCCTCTCGAACGCGGCGTGGAACAGCGCGGCGTGGTCGAGTGCGGCCTGGAGTGACGCAGCCTGGGCTTCTGCTGCCTGGTCGAGCGCCGCCTGGAGCGACGCTGCCTGGGCCTCCGCGGCCTGGGGCAGCGCAGCCTGGAGCGACGCAGCCTGGAGCGACGCCGCGTGGAGCGACGCCGCCTGGGCCGACAACGCCGAAGGCGATGCGTCGGTCGGGCTCGACCCGACGGCGATCGACCCGGCGACGCAGGATGCGACGCTGTCGGATCTCGGGATCGTCGATCCCGCGTGCGATCCGACCGTCGACACCTGCATCGCACCGCCGGTCGACGTTCCGGCAACGCCGTAAGGAGCAGACATCTACCCTGAACGAGCAGAAGCGGGCCCCGGCAACGGGGCCCGCTTTGCGTTTACCTGCCTCGCGCGAATGCTCCGAACGGGGGATGCCCGCACGGGGTGCCGCCCGTACGCTCCGCTCATGGCTCTGCGGCCGCGAATTCCTGTGACGACAGGGATGACCGGGGGTCCTGCCCCCTGCACGAGGACTCGGCGATGAACGCCGTGCCTGACGTCCTGCACGGCGAGTTCGTGCGCGACATGCCGACCGCTCCCGAGCGTCCCGGCGACGCCGGCACGGGGCTCCCGCGCAACGCGAAGATCTATCTGTTCGCGCTCGGCGCCGTGACGGTCGCCGCCGCCGGCGACTTCTATCTCAAGGCGCCGGCGATGAAGCACCACTGGATGACCTTCGTCGCGCTCGCCGCCGCTGCGACGCTCGCTCATACGTTCCCGGTCAAGTCACCGCGGAACCAGATGTACCACACGTCGGTCGTGTTCCTCGTCGCCGCCGCGCTGATCCTGCCGCCCGAGCTGCTCGTCCTGATCCCGCTCGTGCAGACGGTGCCGGAGTGGCTGAAGGAGCGCTACCCGTGGCCGATCGCAGGCTTCAACATCTCGAACTACACGCTCGACGCGCTCGCCGCATGGAGTGTCGCGCATCTCGTCGAGCATCACGGAGCGCACACGATCACGAACCCGAACGCACGGTTCGCCGTCGCGGGGATCCTGGCCTGTATCTGCTTCGTCGCGGTGAACCACGTCCTCGTCGCGGTGATCCTCAAGCTCGGCCGCAACCACACGTTCCGCGAGACGGGCCTCTTCTCGGCCGAGATGATCTCGATCGACCTCGTCCTGACGATCCTCGGCGTCTCGCTCGCCGCGTTCTGGAACTGGAACCCGTGGCTGATCTTCGCGGCGCTCGCGCCGCTCGTCGTCGTCCACCGCTCGCTCAGCGTCCCGCAGCTGCAGGCGGAGGCGCGCGTCGATCCGAAGACGGGCCTCTACAACGCGCGCTACTTCGCGACGACACTCGCAGCGGAGATCGCGCGCGCCGGTCGCTTCGAGCGGCCGATGTCGCTGATCATGGCCGACCTCGACCTGCTGCGCGACATCAACAACAGCTACGGCCATCTCGCGGGCGACGCGGTGCTGAAGGGGATCGCCGAGATCTTCCGCCAGCAGCTGCGCCACTACGACGTGCCTGCACGGTTCGGCGGCGAGGAGTTCTCGATCCTCCTGCCGGAGACACCGCCGGAGCAGGCGATCGAGATCGCCGAGCGGATCCGCCGCGCCGTGGCGGAGCGCGAGTTCGAGGTCGAGACCGCGACCGAGCCGATCCGCGCGACGGTGTCGATCGGCGTCGCCGCGTATCCGAAGGACGGCGTCGACGCGAACGAGCTCATCCACCAGGCCGACCTGGCGGTGTACCGCGCGAAGCTGCAGGGGCGCAACCGCGTCCTCGGCGCGAGCACCGAGCCGCTGCTGCTCGCCGCGGAGCGTGGCGCGAAGCTGCGCGCCGTGCGCGAGGACGGCGAGCACGTGACGCCGCTTCCCGCCGCGGAGCAGTTCGAGCCCGCCGAGGAGCGCCGCCATCCGCGGCCGCACCAGTTGCACGGCCCGACGTTCTTCTCGCTCTCGCGGCGCCTTGCGGTCGTCGTCGGCGTCGTCAGCGTCGCCGGCTTCGCCGCGGGAATCGCCGGGCTCATCTGGGGGAGCAGCACGGACATCTACGGCCTGCTCGCCGTGCTTGCGCTCGTCGGCGGCGGCCAGGCGCTGTCGTTCGAGCTGGCGGAAGTGGAGGGGACGATCTCGGTCAGTGCCGTCGGCTCGCTCGCCGGCGCTGCGCTGTTCGACTACCGCGCCGCATTGCCGCTCGCCATCACGATCTGCGTCGTCGAGTGGAGCGCACGCCGCCAGTCGCTGCACCAGGTGCTCTACAACGTCGCCACGCTCGCGCTCTCGTCGCTCGCCGCGGCCGCGATCTTCTCGCTCGGCTTCGGCGGCAACATGAGCCAGCTCGTCGTCGCGGCGCTCGGCGTCGTCGGCGGCGCCGTCTACTTCGCGGTGAACATGGCGCTGCTGAGCCTCGCCTCCGGCGTCGAGGGCCACGAGAACCCGTGGTCGGTGTTCCACGAGCGGTTCGCGTGGCTCCTGCCGCACTACGTCGTCTACGGCTTCATCGGCGCCGTCATGGGCCTCGCGTATCACGCGGTCGGCCTCTACGCGCTCGCGGTGTTCGCCGTGCCGCTGCTCCTCATGCGCAAGACGCAGGAGGCGTATCTGAAGCACACGCAGCGCTCGGCGATGAAGCTGCGCGAGGCGGCGGAGACGATCCAGTCGCAGAACGTGTCGCTCGAGCAGGCGAACAGACTGCTGCGCGAGCGCTCGACGGCGGCGATGGAGTCCCTGTCGGCGACGGTCGACGCGCGTGACTCCTACACCGCCGGCCACTCGCGCCGCGTCCAGCAGCTCTCGCTCGCGATCGGACGCGAGCTCGGGCTCTCGCAGGCCGAGCTCGACCTGCTCGGCCACGCCGCGCTCTTCCACGACATCGGCAAGCTTGCGATCCCCGACGCCATCCTCCTGAAGCCGGCGAGCCTGACCGGCGAGGAGTGGGCGCTCATGCAGCGCCACGCGGAGGAGGGGGCGCGCATCATCGACCGCCTCGGCTTCCTCCAGGACGCGGTGCCCGCGATCCGCCACCACCACGAGCGCTTCGACGGCACGGGCTATCCGGACCGGATCGCCGGCGAGGAGATCCCGCTCGGCGCCCGCATCATCCACGTCGCGGACGCCCTCGACTCGATGCTGACGACCCGGATCTACCGGGCCGCCCGCCCCGTGAACGAGGCGCTCGCAGAGGTGAAGAACAAGGCGGGCTCGCAGTTCTGCCCGCGCTGCGTCTCCGCCCTCGAGCGGATCCTGCCGCTCGAGTCGGTCGTCGGCGACCTGCCGGCCGTCGCGCCGCAGCGGCCCGAGCTCGTCGTCGCCTCGTAGCGCGCCGCCGCAACTCGCGGCGACTTGCGATTTCCCCAACCTGCTCTACCATTCTTGCCATGCCCCAGAAGCCGCGCTTCCGGGCGGTGGCCGACATCGACCCGGGCGCTCTCGCCGACTTCCAGGCGGGAATCCGCAAGCGCTACTCCGACGACCAGATCCTCGGCGAGCTGCGCGCCAGCGCGGCCCGGCTGGGCCGGTCGCCGACGATGCGCGAGTTCGCGGCCGATCCGGAGACGACCGTCCATCCGCAGACCGTGATCGAGCACTTCGGCTCGTGGAACGCCGCGAAGCGCTCGGCCGGCCTCGTGCCGCGGCGGTTCGCGACCCGGGACGAGCTGCTCGGGCTGCTGCGCGAGCTCGGCGACGAGCTCGGGCGCCCGCCGACCGCGCGGGACATCGACGAGCACAAGGGGAAGCTGCCGTCGAAGTCGCTCTACTGGCACACCTTCGGCTCGCTCGCAAACGCGCTCCGCGAGGCCGGCTTCGACGTGCCGGTGGGGGAGGAGCGGCTCGAGCGGGCGGTCGAGCAGGGCACGGAGCTCGCGCGGGCCCTCGGGCGGCTGCCGAAGTTCGCGGACTGGGCGGAGGCGCGGAGGGCCGACGACCAGCTCCTGACGGAGTGGCAGGTCTACCGGATGTTCGACGCGCGTCGCGGCGCGTGGTCGACGTTCCAGTTCCTCGTCCGCGAACGGCTCGACGAGCAGGGCGTACGCGTGGGGTCCGATGGGCGCCTCTTGGCGCGGCGGAAGGGTTAGGCGGCGGCAAGAATCGCGAGCCGCGCGAGGCACGACGCGCTCTCGCCCGGCGCGCGGACGGCCGGGAGGGCGATCGGGTCGCGATAACCGTGATCGGGGCGGAAGCGCTCCTGGTGGACGACACGGCCGCCGGCGAGGCGGAGGAACGTGCCGTCGCCGAGCGCACGCTTGCGGAGGCGGACGCCCACGTAGCGCTCGACCACCTCGAGGGCCTCGCGTGTCGAGGCGAAGAAGAGCTCGTGCCGGCCGCGGCCGATCCAGAGCGGGCGGCCGACCCCGCGTGCGGCGAAGATCGTGCCGGGGACGCGGGCGTCGAGCCACGCCGTGGCCATCGAGCCGGTGAGGGCCTCGAGGGAGTGGGGGTCGTTGTCGGAATGGGCCGCGAGCGCGAAGATCGCCTCGGAGTCCACCGTCATCCGCGGCTCGCAGCGGGCGCAGCTGAGCGGCTCGAGCACGGCGTCGTCGTTCAGGATGATCCCGTTGTGGATCCCGACGACCGGCCCGTGGCGCACGGGGTGGTTGTTGGCCGCGATCGACGGGTGGCCCTTCGTGTAGTCGCGGACGTGGACGAGGAGCTCGGTGGCGGTCCCGGGCACGGCGATCCGGTCGAGCAGCTTGCTCGCCGGCGTCCGCTGCTTCGTCACCACAGGGTAGGCGTCGTCGGGGCCGCGGTGGGCGTAGCCGACCGCGTCGGCGCCCCGCTCGGCGATCCCGGCCAGCAGCGACTGCGCGGCGAGCGTCCGATCGACGCCGCTCGCCGCCGAGAGGCTGTATCCCGCGATTCCACACATCGGCTGATCCTGTTCGAGGCCCCGGACGGCGTTCCGTCCTACGAGGTCCGACGAGTCCTCCTGTTCGAAAGTTAGAAACGGGATTCGCCGCGCCGGCCTCGCTCCCTCGTACGAGGGTTGACGGCTCGAAGCGATGCTCAAGCCTCAACCGAGGGACGCCGATACCGGAAAACGATGGAGCAGCGGCCGCTCCCCAACGACGCCTTTCCGCCCCCGGAGATCGTCGAGCCACGGCTCGAGCTCGTCTCCGCGGTGGCCGATCCGGCCGCGCTCGACGACGTCGACGTCGAGGAGGTCGAGGTCGAGGACGAGGCCCCGGAGGCCGCCGACGACGAGGCGGACGCGGACGAGGTCCACGCGCTCGTTCCCGCCGCCGCGCAGACCCAGGATCCGCTCAAGCTCTACGTCCGCTCAATCGGCGGCGGCCCGCTCCTGACCCGCGCCGAGGAGCGCGACCTCGCCCGGCGGAAGGACGCCGGCGACGAGGTGGCGAAGCGCCAGCTGATCGAGGCGAACCTCCGCCTCGTGATGTCGATCACGCGCAACTACACGAAGGCGGGCGTGCCGCTCCTCGATCTCATCCAGGAGGGGAACCTCGGCCTCATCCGCGCGGTCGAGAAGTTCGACTACAAGATGGGCTACAAGCTGTCGACGTACGCGACCTGGTGGATCCGGCAGTCCGTCACCCGGGCGCTCGCCGACCAGGGCCGCACGATCCGGCTGCCGGTGCACGTCGCAGAGCAGGTCCGGCGGCTGCTGCGCTCGCGCCGCGTGCTCGCGCAGAAGCTGAACCGCGAGCCGACGATCGAGGAGCTGACGAAGGAGAGCGGCCTGCCCGAGCAGCGCGTGCAGGATCTGCTCGAGCTCGTCGAGGACCCGGTCAGCCTCGACGTTCCGGTCGGCGACGGAGAGAGCCTCTACGGCGACCTGATCGAGGACTTGAACTCGGCGCAGCCGGAGGAGAAGACCGCGCACTCGCTGCGCGCCTCCGAGCTCGCGCGTGCGCTCGCACATCTGAACCCGCGCATGCGCCGCGTGCTCGCGCTGCGCTTCGGTCTCGACGGCGAGAAGCCGCAGACGCTCGAAGAGGTCGGCGTCGAGCTCGGCATCACGCGCGAGCGCGTGCGCCAGCTCGAGTCACGCGCGCTGCGCGAGCTTCGCGCAGCCGCACCGGACCTCGAGCTCTACCTCCGCCAGTAACCGGGACGTTCTAGAAAACGCTCTTTGAGCACTGCGATTCCGCCGGCGAAGGCGAGACCGCGCTCTCGCCGCAGCCACCCCGCGGCCCCGTCACGAGCGCCCACCCAGCTCGTAAGTGCGCAGCACTTACGAGCTAATAAATTGCATCTCCTGCAGCCCGGCGAGGCGGCGGAGTGACTCGAGCTCGATCTGGCGGACGCGCTCGCGCGTGAGGCCGAGTCGCTTGCCGATCTCCTCGAGCGTCTTCGGCTCCTCGTCGACGAGCCCGTAGCGGAGCACGAGCACGTGCCGCTCGCGCTCGGGGAGCGCCTGCAGCGCGACGGCGAGCGCCTGGCTGCGGAGCGACACCTCGACGCGTTCCTCGGGGAGCGGATCGTCGCCGGCGACGAAGTCGCCGAACACCGCGTCCTCCTGCTCGCCGACCGGCTGGTCGAGCGAAGCGGACGCGCGCGCGGCGGCCTTCACCTCGCGCGCCTGCTCGATGGGAAGGGACGCCTCGTCGGCGATCTCCTCGAGCGTCGGCTCGCGGCCGAGCTCCATCCAGAGCGTGCGCTCGGCGCGGTTCATCTTCTGCATCCGCTCGACGATGTGCACGGGCATCCGGATCGTCCGCGCCTTGTCGGCGAGTGCGCGCGCGACGGCCTGGCGGATCCACCACGTCGCGTACGTCGAGAACTTGTAGCCGCGGCGCCAGTCGAACTTCTCGACCGCGCGGATCAGGCCGAGCGTCCCCTCCTGGATCAGGTCGAGGAACGGCAGGCCCTGGTTGCGGTAGTTCTTGGCGATCGAGACGACGAGCCGGAGGTTCGACTGGATCATCCGCTGTTTCGCGAGGCCGTCGCCGGCCTCGATCTTCTTCGCGAGCTCGACCTCCTGCGCGGCCGTGAGGAGCGCGTGCCGGCCCGCCTCGCGGAGGAACAGCTGGAGCGCGTCCGTCGTCGTCTCGACGGGCGCCGTGAAGCTCGGCGGTGGGGGAGCGGCGTCCTTCTCCGGCTCTTTCTCCGCGTCGTCGGTGAGCAGCTCGATGCCGCGCCGGTCGAGCTCGATGTAGAGCGCGTCGATCTCGAGCGGCTCGAGCTCGAGCGGCTCGATCAGCTCCTGCAGCTCCGTCTGGCGGAGCTGGCCGTTCGCCTCGGCGGCCTCGAGAAGCGTTGCGAGCTCCTCATTGCCGAGGATCGACTCGATCTCGACCGTCGTCACGCGTTCCCCCTCGATCGTTCCCCGATTTCCCTGGTCAATGCGTCTTCCGCGCCGCGGGGAGAGCCAAACACGCCGGGGCTCCCTAAATCAAGTGAATCGGGCTCGCCGATTCCATGCACGGTAACGGGCGTTATGTCGAGTTGGAGGAAGAACGATCCCACGGGTATCGTCCCCACCGTGAAGCGCCTGGCGCTCGCGGGGATCGCCGCCGCCGCCCTCCTGGCGCCGGGGCTGGCGCGCGCGGAGCTCCTTCCGGGGTCGGCCGGCTCACCGGACGCGGCGCTCGCGGTCGCGCCGGACGGATCGCCGCAGGTCGCGTTCACCGCCGCCGACGGCTCGCTCGCGCTCGCGACGCGGAGCGCCGACGGCGTCTGGAGCTCGCAGCCGCTCGCCGGGCTCCCCGGCGCGAACCCGTTCGTCGTCGACCTCGAGGTCGCGCCCGACGGCACGACCGTGCTGCTCGCCGAGGATCGCGCGAGCCGCTGGCTCGACCTCGCCGAGCGAAGCGCCGCGGGCATCTGGACCGTGCGCACCGTCGCCGCCGCGCCGAAGAACGGCCTGCTGGGCTTCGGCGGGCTCGCGCTCGACGCCTCCGGCCGGCCCTGGGTCGCGTATGCGACGGAGCTCTCGTCCCGGAAGACGTGGCTTCGGCTCGTGCACGAGGACGCCGGCGGCCGACTCGTCGGCGAGGCCGTGACGCGCGCGGGCTTCCCGTCGAGCGAGGTGCTGCCCGCGGCCCAGCCGGTGATCCTCCCGAACGGGTCCGTCCGCGTGCTCGAGGCATACGCGTCGTCGACGATCGAATGGTCGCGCACGCGCAGCCACAAGGACTGGAGCGGCCAGTTCGTCTACGCGAGCTCGCTCGGCAGCCCCGCCGGCGTCCTGCGCGGGGCTTCTGCCGCCGGCGGCGGCGTCTGGAGCGCCTGGACTGAGCTCTTCCCCACTTTCGACGAGAGCGAGCTGCTCCTGACGCTGCACCGAGACGGCGAGCAGACGACCATCCTGCACACGCACGCGTTCCTCGTCTCGCTCGTCGCGGACGCCGCCGGCGCGTCGGTCGCGGGCGACGACTACGTCGACCTCCTCGGCGTTCGCACGGTCTATGCGGGGCTCGTCTTCGACCCCTCGGGCGGCTCGCTCGAGCTCGCCGGCGATCTCAAGGGGTATGCGGCCGACCCGGCCGGCGGCCGCCAGTACCTGCTGCTCGGCCCCGACGGGCTCTCGTGGTACCGGACGGCCCTGACGCCCGCCGCGCGCGTTCAGCTCTCCGCGACGACGAGCGGCGCCTCCTTCTCCCTCTCCGGCCGTGTGACCGGCGCGGCCGGAGGGAGCGTCGAGCTCTGGCGCGAGACGGAGGCGGGCTCGGAGCTCGTCTCCTCCCTCCCGCTCGCAGCCGACGGCACGTTCGCGGCGACGGATCTGCCGCCGGCCCGCCCGCTCGTGTACCGCGCGGTCTACCGCGATCCGGCGAGCGGGCTCCCGGTCGCGTCGCTCGTGCGCACCGTCCTCGGCGCCTGAGCGCTTTTCCACAGGCTGCACGGTCCGCTGTGGAAATGTTGATTATTGAAAATCCGCAAAATGCACACTTTTCGTTTCGCGGATGCTTGCACGAAGGCCTTGCACCCCCTAGATTCACAAGTGCGCCGAGCGCGGCGCGGGAGTAGGTTGAAGCAGCACCGAGAGGCTGTACGAGGAAGTCCGCAAGGGCTGAGATCGGAAAGTCGACCGGGGTTGTGGACGAAACCGCAACCGGCTCGGCGAATCTCTTGGACCGGCGCCTTCGGGCGCCGGTCCTTTTTTCGTCCTGTGTAGGATCGCGCCGATGCACTTCCGCCTCCCGAGCATCGACCCCGGCGTCACCGCGTTCATCTGGGCCGCCGTGCTCGGCGCCTACATCTACTTCGGGTTGCTCGCGATCGGCACGAGCGGCGCGTTCGCGATCGTGATCACGCTCGTCTCGTTCGCGGCGATCTGGCTGTTCGTGCGCGTGCGCGGCAGCGACGCGCCGGCCTCCTAGGCGCTACGCGGCGAAGCGTGCGCGCGCGGTCGCGCCGCGGCTGAGCGCCGCCACGAGCCGCCCGGCGAGCTCCGTCCCGAGCATCGCCTCGAGGCGCTCGCGCGCGCTCGGGGCCTCCGGATCGAGGCTCGTGCAGTGCACGGCGAGGAGCGCGAGGCCCCTGTTGCCCAGCTTCGGTGCGACGGTCATCCCGCTCTCACTATCGACGGCCGCGCCTTCCGCGCATGATCCCTGACGGTGGGGATTGGGGCCGGCCGGGCCGCTCCCGCCCGGCCCCACCGCCGCGGCTAGTGCGCGGCGGTCGTCGTCGTATCCGCCGTGTCGTGCCGAGGGCCGACGACGACGGTGTGCGGCTCGGCGCTCGCAGCTGCTTCGCGCTCGCGTGCGACCGGCTCGTCCGCAGCGGTGCGGTCGACCGCGACGACCGGCTCCGGATCGGGCGCCGCGACGCTGTCCACGGTCAGACCGAGCACGAGCCCGAGCGCGAGTGCGAGCACGCCGTTCCAGAGGCCGAGCGCGTGGACGGCGCCGACGATGCCGAGGCTCTGGCTCCACGAGACGATCCGTCCCTCGTGCCAGCCGCTGCCCGGCTGCGCGGTCATGAGGATCCACCCGACGCAGACGAGCACGGGGATGAAGCCCAGGAGGAAGGTGCTCGGCGAGAGCCTGAGCCGGAGCCCCTTCGTCCAGCCGCCGAGCGCGTGTGCGATCGACAGCACGAAGCCCGCGGCGGCGACGATCCCCATCTCCGCCCAGAAGCGCCCGGTCGTCTGCTGGCCGACCTGCGTCGCGGCCCAGAGCAGGAGCCCGGCCGCAGCGGCCGCAACGGCCGTCGTCAGGCCGCGCGTCACGTCGTACAGTCCGTACCTGCGCATTCCGATCACCTCGATTTCGCTGAAAACGTCAGAGGTGAAACGGTCGAGGCGCCCTGGTGGGTTCGGGCTATTCGAGGGTGAGGCGGCGGGCGTCGAAGGATGCCGACCAGAGCTCCGACCGGAACTCCTCGAGCGTCGCATGCGCGTCGTCGAGGAAGAGGTGCGGGACGACGCCGATCTCGCGGTCGTTGTGGAACGGCAGGTCGACGTGCTCGTGCGAGACGAGGTTGACCGAAAGCCGGCGGCAGGCCGGGCAGCGCACCGCGAGGCCGAGGGAATCCTCCCCCGGCGTGAGCGCGAAGAAGAACGACGGGAACACCGGCCGCGGCCGCTCCTCGGGGAAGCAGAAGAACGTCCACGGCCACTCCCCCGCCTTGATCCGCGTCGCGGCGAGCTCGACGAGCTCGCTCGCCACCGGCTCGATGCGCGAGGTCATGAGATTGAGGAAGCCGCCGGCCTCGACGCCGAGCGGCGCCCAGTCGAGCTCGTCGTGGCGCACGAGGCCGTCGTGCTCGTCCCCGCAGGGGCAGGCGAAGCGCACGTGGTAGACGACGGGGTGCGCGGTTCCCTCGAGCCGCTCGATGCTGCGGAAGTTCGAGAGCGCGACGCGTCCCTCCCCCAGGCTCGGGCACGCGAAGGTGTACCGGCTGGTCAGTGCGTCGTACATGCCTGACGTTGTAATCGGCAGATCGGACGCTAAACAGTCCCCCGTTCGTTTCCGCGATGCTGTGGGCATGGCGCTCGACCATGACCAGCTGACCTCGATCCTCGGAACCGCCCGAGCGGACGTGGCCGCGGGCCGCGAGCCGGACATGAAGGCGCTCGAGGCTCGCATCCGGTCGGCCGGCGGCGGGCGCCGCGAGCTCCAGCAGCTCGAGCGGGTGCTGACGGTGCACCGGGCGCGGGCACGGCTCGCCGCGCCTCCGGCCGGGCCGCCGGCGCAGCGGACGGCGCCCCTGCGCCCGCGCGGCCGCGCGGCGTTCAGGGCCCAGCCGACCATCACCGGGAACATGGAGGTGCGCCGGGCGCCGTCGCCCCACGGCGTGGAGCTCGCGTGGGAGACGACCGCGGCGGTGACGGGCTGGGAGGTGCGGGTGAGCGAGCGCCCCGATGCGCGTTCCGAGTACGCCGTCCGTGAGACCCACGACCTCGCCGGCAGCGCAACGCGCTTCGAGCTCGCCCTCGGCGAGCTGCCGCGCCGTGTGCACCTGCTCGGCCGCGCGAACGACGGCCGCCTCGTGCGGCGTGCGATCGTGTCGGCGCTCACGCGCGAGAACTGGAACGACCGCTGGCAGCGCCGCGCAAGCGCGAGCTAGTACGAGATGAGCGAGAAGAGGTCGTGCCGGGCGAGCCGTTCACGGCCGCTCAGGAACGACAGCTCGATCACGAAGTTGACGCCGACGACGTGGCCGCCGAGCTTCTCGACGAGACCGGCGATCGCCTCCACCGTGCCACCGGTTGCGAGCACGTCGTCGTGGATCACGACGCGCGCGCCTTCCGCGATCGTGTGCGCGTTCACCTCGAGCGCGTTCTCGCCGTACTCGAGCATGTAGCTCGCGGACACCGTGTCGGGCGGCAGCTTCCCGGGACGCCGCGCAGGCACGAAGCCGCAGCCCACCTCGCATGCGATCGCGGCGCCGAGCCAGAAGCCGCGCGCCTCCGCACCGAGCACGAGATCCGGCTGCCGGTCTGCCGTCCACGCCGCCAGCTCGTGCACGGCCTGTCGGAGCGCCTCCGGATCGAGCAGGAGCGGCGTGATGTCCTTGAAGCCGATGCCCGGCGTGGGAAAGTCCGGGACCTCCCGGACGTGCGACTTCAGGTCGATCGCGCTCATTGCCCTGCGAGTCTACGGACGTTGCGCCAGAAGAGGAGCTGGGACAGCTCGTGCGCGGCCTCGCCCATCGCCTGCAGATCCTCGACGCCGGCGCGGCGGCGCTCCGGGTTGCGCGAGCGGAGTGCCGGCGCGATCACGGCGTCGAGCAGGCCTGTCTCGCGATCGACGGCGGTGCGGAATGCGCGCAGGTGCCGCGGCGCGATCCCGTAACGCGACAGCGTCTCGCACGCGGCGGCGATCTCGGCGTCGTTCTCCGAGTAGATGCGGTGGCCGCCGTCGACGCGCGGCTCGAGCAGGCCGAACTCCTCGAGCTCGCGCGCGCGGCGCGAGTCGATCCCCGCGCGCTCGCAGAGATCCTCGAGATCGAGCCCTTCGTCCTCCGCGCCGAGCCCCGCCGTCTTGCGGCGCCGCACCTTCGCCGCGCCGCTTGCAAGCTCTTCGCGGATCACACGCAGCGGCAGGAACTCGTCGCGCTGCAGGCGGAGGATCGTCTCGAGCCGGTCGACGTCGCTCTCGTCGAACATGCGGTAGCCGCCCTGCGTCCGCTTCGGCGTCAGCAGTCCCTGGTCCTCGAGATAGCGGATCTTCGAGATCGAGATGTCCGGGAACTCCGGCGTGAGCCGCCGGCAGACCGTGCCGATCGTGAGCAGCCGCTCGCGTGCGGGGGCGGTCGCAGCCATCAGCGCGTGAGGAACGTCATCCTGTACTTGCCGATCTGGATCTCGTCGCCGTCGCTCAGGTCGGCCGACTCGACGCGGCGGCGGTTCACGAACGTCCCGTTGAGGCTGCCCTGGTCCTCGATGAACCACCGGCCGTCGCGCTGAAGCAGCACCGCGTGCTTGCGCGAGACGGTGACGTCGTCCAGGAACACCGGGCAGTCGGGCGAGCGGCCGATCGTCGTGCGCTCGCCTTCCGGGCTGAACGTCTCGCCGGAGCGGCCGCCGCCCGAGCGGACGACGAGCGCCGGGCCCTGGACGCCGATGTCACCGAGCGTCTCGAGCAGCTCGGCGCCCTCCTCCGGGCTGAAGGTCTGCGTCTGCTCGGCGCTCTCCTGCGTGTGGAGGAGCGCCCCGCATTTCGAGCAGTAGTTGGCCGCCTCCGGGTTCTGGAAGCCGCACTCGGGGCAGTAGATGTGGCTCATCCGACCGGCGGAGCGGCCTTCCCCGCGAGAATCTCGGTCAACGCCTCGACGTTCACGTCGTCGAGGACGCTGCGGCCGCCGGTCTTCTGCAGCCGCGCGACGAGCTCCGCGCGGAGGATGTCGATCTTCCCGTGGAGGATGCGGCGGCGGTAGGACACCTCCTGCTCCTCACGGGTGTACTCGTCGATCAGGCCCTTGAGAGCCTCGTCGGAGAGCGATGCGAGATCGGGGAGGGGTTCCACGACGACCTTTCGATCGGGGGTAAAGCTGAACTTTAGCCTTTGCCGGCCGCCTGTCTAGACCTCAGGTCTAGGCTTGTCTCTAGGTTCGCGCTGCGGCCGCGTCGCCCTGCTCGATCTCCTCCACCATTCCGAGCAGCTCTCGGGCCAGCTCCTCGGACGCCTCGGTCGAGTCTCCCTCGGCATACAGGTGCAGGAGAGGCTCGTCCGGATCGGGAAGTACCTGGGCCCACCCGGCGTCGGAGAAGACCTTGATCCCGTCGGTGAGGTCGACCTCGCGGCCGGTGAGGCGCTCGTTGAGGATCCGCATCACGAGGCCCTTCAGCGCCCACGGGCACGGCAGCTGGCGGTGGACGATCGTCGGGGCCGGCAGCTCGGCGACGAGCTCCGAGATCGGCCGGTCGACCGGTGCGAGCAGCTCGAGCAGCTTCGCGAGGCTCGTCACGGCGTCGTAGCCGAGCAGGAAGTCGGGGAAGACGTAGCCGCCGCCGAGCGCGCCCGCGAAGATGACGCCGTCCTGCGCCGCCGCCTTCGTCAGATCCTGGAGCGAGGCGGGCGTGCGGACGATCTCGAGCCCCGAGCCCTCGACGAGCCGGTCGACCTGCCGCGTGACCGTGACCGGGAACGCGAGCCTCCCCTGCCGCCCGCTCGAGCCGATCAGGCGCAGGTAGAGGAGGAGCGCCTGCTCGACGGGGATCTCGTGCGCCTGCTCGTCGATGAGATAGACGCGCTCGCCCGCACGGTCGAAGACCGCACCGAGATCGGCGCCGACCGCCGAGACGAGCCGCTTCGCCTGCCCGATCGAGTCTCCGAGACCTCCCGCCGCGCCGACGCCGTCGCCGTCGGTCGGAAACGCGTGCGCCGCGACCGCCTCGACGCCCAGCGGCCCGAGCACGAGCGGCAGCACGTACGACGACGCGGAGAATCCGTAGTCGACGACGATCCGGAAGCTCCGCGCGCGCACCGCGTCGACGTCGATCGTCTCGAGGAGGTCCGACGCGTAGCTCTCGCGCACGCGGGCGGGGTAGCGGATCGCCCCGACCTCCGACGAGGCGACACGGCGGAGCTCGCCGCGCGTGAAGTGCTTCTCGACCTCCTTCTGCAGGTCGAGGCTCATCTCGATGCCCGGCTGCTCGAAGAACTGGATGCGAATCGCCTCGGGGTCGCTCGGGCTGATGCCGACGTGGAAGCCGGCCTCGAATCCCTCCGACTTCACGAGATGGCGCGCGACGCCGGCGGGGATGATCCGCAGGTCGGCGACCGCGACTCCCGTCGACGAGAGGCCGGAGATCATCGCGCGCTTGATCATCCGGCAGGCCGACGTGCCCTCGCGCGAGGCGACGACCCGCGCGCCGCGCTTGAGCGCGGTGCCGAACGCAGCCGCGAGCCGCACCGCGATGTCGGGCGTCAGGTCGACGTTGACGAGCCCCGAGACGCCGTTCTTCCCGAAGACGCGCGCTGTTCCGCGCGACTCCCAGATCAGGCTCTCGTAGATGTGCGATCCGGTGTCGACCTCCTTGAACGGGTAGATGCGAACACCGGGCATGATCTCGCTCTCGTTCCCGATCGTCACCTCGTCGCCGATCGCGACGCCTTCGTGCACGCGCGCGTGTGCGCGGATGTCACAGGCGCGCCCGATGATCGCTCCTTCGACGACGGTGCTGCGGCCGAGGTACGTCGACGAGTCGACGATCGAGCGCGACACGCGCGCGCGCTCGCGCAACGTGACGCTGTTCCCGATCACGGAGTACTCGCCGACGGTGGCGTCCGGTGCGACGCGGCAGTAGTTGCCGATGTACGCGGGCCCCGCGATCGCATCGAGGTCGTGGAGGTCGACGCCCTCCCCCACCCACACGTTGCCGCGAATGCGGATGCCGGGGATCTCGAGCTGGACCTTCTCGTCGAGCGCGTCGAAGTTCGCCTGGCGGAACTGGTCGAGGTTGCCGATGTCCTGCCAGTAGCCGTCGAGCACGCACCCGTAGATCGGACGGCCCATCTCGAGCAGGAGCGGGAAGAGCTCCTTCGAGAAGTCGTACGGCCGGTCGGTCGGCACGTGCTTGAGGACCTCGGGATCGAGCACGTAGATGCCGGTATTGATCGTGTCGGAGAACACCTGGCCCCACGACGGCTTCTCGAGGAAGCGCTCGACGCGCCCGTCCTCGTCGGTGACGACGATCCCGAACTCGAGCGGGTTCTCGACCGACTTGAGGCCGATCGTCACCGAGGCCTTCTTCTCGCGGTGGAAGTCGACGAGTCGCGTGATGTCGACGTCGCAGAGCGCGTCGCCGGAGATGACGAGGAAGGTCTCGTCGAGCCGGTCGGACGCGAGCTTCACGGATCCCGCCGTTCCGAGCGGCGATTCCTCGACGGAGTAGCCGATGTCCATGTCGAGCGACTCGCCGCTCCCGAAGTACGAGCGGATCGCCTGCGGCAGGAACGCAACGGTGACGATCACCTCCTGGAAGCCGTGGCGCCGGAGCAGCTCGAGGATGTGCTCCATGCACGGCTTGCCGACGATCGGCACCATCGGCTTCGGCTGATTCGACGTGAGCGGGCGAAGGCGCGTGCCTTCGCCGCCGGCCATGACGACGGCTTTCATCGCCTGAGCTCCTTCCACGCATCGCGGACGTAGAACATCGCGGCGGCGATCGCGAGCGCAAGTCCCGTCCAGAAGATCCAGAGCGGCCACGCCGTGTGGTCGTGCGTGACCATCCGGCAGCCGAGGCCGAGGTAGAGCAGCCACGTCGCCGCCTTGCCGATCACGTTCACGTCGAGGTCGATCCCGCGCGGCGCGAGCACCCGCCAGCCGGCGAACAGGAGGAGGTCGCGCGCGGCGATGATCGCGAGCGCCGCCCACGGCAGGCGGCCGTACGCGACGAGGAGGATCACGCCCGCGTCGATCATCAGCCGGTCCGCGACGGGGTCGGCGATCTTCCCGAAGCGCGACTCGACCTGCCAGCGTCGTGCGAGGAAGCCGTCGATCTGGTCCGTGACGCCGGCCACGAGCCAGACGATCCCTGCAGGCCACGTGTGCGCATCGCCCGCCTGCACCATGAAGACGACGAACAGCGGGATGAGCGCGAGGCGGCCGACGGTCAGCGCGTTCGGCAACTGGGCGAGCGGAGCGGGAACGGCACGGGTCGCCATCCCGGACGATTGTACGGGCGCCTCAGGGACCGGAATGGAAGCGCCCCGCCCAGTACGCGGTGCGTAGGAGATACGCCGACTGTGCGGCGACGCCGGTGAGCCCCCACGCGCCGTCGTAGGCGCGGTAGCCGCGGTGCGCGGCAGCCGGCTCGATCTGGGTCCCTTCCCCCCACTCGTTGTAGCTCGTGATCGTCACGAGGTCGGGCGTCGCGGCGAGCGCCGCCGCCCAGAGGTTGTCGTAGGTCACGCCGTCGCGGCGGCCGCTGAGCACGGGCGCCTCGCCGGCACGGATTCCGTCGTACCCGGGACCGACGCTCGGCGCGCAGAGCAGGTGCACGGCGTGCGCCTGCTGGCAGAGGCGGATGAACTTCCCGCCGCCGTAGTTGATGAAGTCGTACGTGTAGAACCCGTCGAAGCGTGCAGCGGCGGCGAAGCCGACGAGCTCCGTCCCGGCGAAGAGCCGCATCGAAGCCGGCACCTGCGCTCGCGCGGCGGCCCAGTCGGCGGCGGCGATGTCACGCGGGTGGTACACGAACACGTCGCGGATCCCGAGCGGTGCGAGGTACTGGAGGTCGGTGACGACGCTCGCTGCGGTGCGCCCGCCGTACGGCTCGAGGTGGATCGCCGGCTGGAGATGGTGGCGCCGCGCGGCTGCGAGGACGAGCGGGAGGCGCGCATCCTCCGCCGAGCCGCGGCCCCACCAGGAGACCACGACCTCGTCGACGCCGGCGGCGGCGATCTCGGCCATCTGCTGGTCGACGACGGCCGGGTCGCGGCTCGAGTACGGCCCGCGCGCCGGGTAGAAGCGCGAGTAGAGGTCGTCCGGCGGCCGGTGGGCGTTCTGGTTCCAGTGCTGCCACGCGCCGTCGCGCGCCGGGGTGCCGTACCACGGGTAGTAGAAGATCGCGACCGTGCCCGCACGCGCAGCAGGCACGCCGAAGCAAGCCCATGCAAGCCCCACGACCAGGAGGCGCCGCAGCACCCGCGTATCCTCCCTCGGATGGCGGATGTGTTCAAGATCCCCGGCTTCGTCAACGCGCACAGCCACGCGTTCCAGCGCGCGCTACGCGGCCGGACGGAGGGCGCGGACTTCTGGGCGTGGCGCGAGACCATGCTCGCGCTCGCAGGGGGTCAGGCCCCGGGACAGGTCCGAAGCGAGTACGGGGCCGTGTACGGCGAGATGCGCGCCGCCGGCTACACCGCTGTCGGCGAGTTCCACTATCTCGGGCTCGCGGAGGCGCACGCCGCCGTCGAAGCCGCCGCGGAGGCCGGTGTCGAGCTCGTTCTGCTCTACGTCGCCTACGCACGCGGTGGGCTCGAGCGGTTCCGGCAGGCGTCCGTCGCCGACTACCTCCGCGGCCTCGAGGAGCTGCGCGCGACCGGCGCTCGCGTGGGCCTGGCCCCCCATTCCGTGCGGGCCTGCCCGCGCGACTGGCTCGAGGAGCTCGGGCGCTACGCGGCCGCCGAGGGGCTGCCGCTCCACGTGCACGCCGACGAGCAGCCGCGCGAGATCGAGGAGTGCCTCGCCGAGCACGGCGTCAGGCCGATCGAGCTGCTCGCCGACGCCGGGTGCCTCGGGCCGCACGTGACGGTCGTGCACGCGACGCATGCCGACGGGAAGGAGCTCGACCTCCTCGGGCAGGCCGGCGCGCGCGTGTGCGCCTGCCCGACGACGGAAGCGAACCTCGGCGACGGGTTCCTTCCGGTCGAACGGCTCCTCCATCGCGGCATCGGCATCTGCATCGGCTCGGACTCGAACGTGCGCATCGATCCGCTGGAGGAGCTGCGCGAGCTCGACGGGATCGCACGCCGTCAGTCCGGGCGGCGTGACGTCTTCTCGGTCGACGCGCTGCTCTCGATCGGAGCCGATGAAGGCGCCGGATCACTTGGTCTGGAGGCGTGGCCGGAGATCGCGATCGACGCAGGCCACCCGCAGCTTCGCGGTGTCGACGAGCCGCTGCGCGCACTCGTCGCCGGCTGCTCGGCCGACGTCGTCGTCTAAGCGGCCTGGAGCGACGTCTCGGCGACGATCGCCGTCGCGAGGCGGATCTCGTCGGCATCGAAGGGGCGCGGCGCGGCGCGATAGATCTCGACGAGGCCCCACGCGGCTCCACCGATGTCGAGCGGGAGCATCAAGAGGGATTCGAACCCGAGCTCGTGCAGCACGGCCGCCTCGGCCGGATCGACCTCGTCCTGCGCGAGCGTGATCGCGCAGGCCTCACGCGTCGAGAGCACCTTCTGCGTCACCGGGTAGTCGGGCACGAGGTATCCCTGCCCGAGCTGCAGCGTGTGCCCGGGCGGAGCGGATTCCGCCACGAGGATCAGCACGTCGCCGATCACCCGGCTGATCGCGCAGGCATCCGCGTCGAGCCGGTCGACGAGGTCGCTCGCGGTCGCCGAGAGGAGATCGAGCAGCCGCACGGTGAACGCATCGGGCACCGGCGCAGTATCGCCCGTTTCCGCCCCGGTGGGAAACGCCGTCCCTGAACGCCAACGGCCCGGCAGTGCCGGGCCGTTCCCCGTAGGCAAAGGGCGCACGCAGGGGTCGTTGCCAAGCCATCCAACGTAGGCCGACCCGTTGATGGCTCAGTATCGGACTCCGACCCATCGCGCGCGCCCCCCGGACGGGGGAATCATGCGCCGCAACGAAAAAGCCCCGTCTCGGCGGGGCTTCTCAGTCGGGGCGCCGAGATTCGAACTCGGGACCTCTAGTCCCCCAGACTAGCGCGCTAACCAGGCTGCGCCACGCCCCGCGACGCGGCCCACGATACCAACATGCAGGCCGCCCCTCCGCCGGGGGTGCCCGTCCCGTCTTTCGAGGGATCCTCGCGCGGCCCGAGAAAGAAACGGCGCCTTCCACGCATCTTCATCTCCATGGGAGGCAACCCGCTCCGCTCGCGCATCGCCGCCGCAGGTGCCTGCGGCATCGTGGCTGCGGCCTCCACCGCGACGGGCGCGCACGCGCGGCCGATGGACGCCGCCGCGTACCGCAGCCAGGTCAACGCGCTCTGCCGCTCGTACACGCCGCGCATGAAGCGCGTCGAGACGACCATGACCGCCGCGCGCGCTGCCGGAGACGTGCACCGCTTCGGCTACGACCTCGGCGTGCTCATGGGCCTCGCCCTCCGCGAAGGCCTTCAGGTCGAGAAGACGCCCGTGCCGGCCGACGCCGCTGCGCGCATGGTGCGGCCTCTGCGCCAGCTGCAGACCATCGACGCGCAGCTCGCGCGCGTCGTCCAGCGCGCGCTCGACGGAGACGAGGCCGGTGTCGCCGTCGAGACGCTGCGGCTCGGCAAGCTCCAGGTGCCGCTCAACGCATCGTTCGACGCGGTCGGCCTGCGCGACTGCGGCTCGAACCAGCCCTGAGCCTCCGCGGTCAGCCCATCGTCGCCATCGGCACGGTGAGCCCCGGCACCGTGTCCGGAGCGACCGCAATCCAGATCCCGAGGCCGACGAGCGCGACGGCGAGCGGCACGTGCAGCCCGGCAGCGCGCGGGAGCACCTTCTGCGCGAAGATCACGATCGTCACCACCGCCATCCACGTGAGGCTCATCGCGCCGAGCGCGAACAGGATCAGCATCAGCCCGAAGCAGCAGCCGACGCAGTAGCCGCCGTGCTCGACGCCCATGAGAAACGCGCCGCCGTTTCCGGGACGCCAGCCGCCGAGGATGAAGTGCATCGGCCCGCGACAGTGCCGCAGGCACGCGCGCTTGAGCCGCGTCAGCTCGTAGAGCCCGGCCCCGGCGACCGCGGCGCCCGCGACGAGCGGCCCGTGGCGGTCCCAGGCGATGAAGCGCCAGTGCGCCGCCGCGATGCCGCGGTACACGGCGAACGCGACGAGGCCGTACGCCGCCCACACGGCGAGGTACGACGCCACGAACACTGCCGTCCGCGGCGCGGCGCGGCCCTCGCCGCGGCGATCGCGCCCGATGCGGTCGAAGAGCTGCACCATCGGCAGCGCCGACGGCAGCATCATCGCGGCCATCATCGTCACCCAGATGCCGAGGAAGAACGGCAGCGACCCGAGACCCGTGCCGGGCCCCATGTCCATGCCGCGCATGCGGTCGGCCGCGACGACCCAGCAGACGAGCGCGACCGCGATCACGACGACCGCGAGTCTCGTCACCCGGCGCGGCCGCAGGACCGTCACATCGACCATCGGCGGACCCTAGATCGACCGGGAGCCGCGGTGCAACCTCTAGTCGCCGAGCCGGCGATAGAGCCGGTCGATCAGCTCGGGCATCGCCTCGAGCCGCTCGGTGATCGAACGCAGCCGGAACTCGCGGAAGTGCTCGGCCTCGACGCCGAGCGCCTTCGCCAGCGTCTCGACGACGTCGGTCGAGGGCACCGGCCGGTTGCCGTGCACGAGGTGGTTGAGGTACCCGGCCGACAGGCCGGTCCGGGTCGCGAGCTCGCGATACGTGACGCCGGCCTCCGCCATCAGCGTCTCGATCGTCGGCCCGAACGGGTCCTCGCTGAAGCGTCTACGCCGCGCCATCCCGAGCCTTCTTGCCGAGTGACGCGAGGTCTAACCTCGACTCCTCGCCGGTCGCGCGGTTGCGGACGTCGACCATCCCGTCGTCGAGGCTCTTCTTCCCGGCGGTGACGCGCACGGGACACCCGAGGAGGTCCGCGTCCGCGAACTTCTCGCCCGGGCGAAGGTCGCGGTCGTCGAGCAGCACCTCGAAGCCGGCGGCGTCGAGCGCCGCAGCCGCCTGCTCACCGACCTCCTCCGCGCCCTTGAGCACGACCACGTGCACGTCGTACGGCGCGATCGACGCGGGCCACACGATTCCGTTCTCGTCGTGGGACTGCTCCACCGCGGCCGCCATCACGCGGCCCGGGCCGATGCCGTAGCTGCCCATCACGATTGGCTTCTCGGTGCCGTCCTCGTCGACGAACGTCGCGTCGAGCGGCGCGGAGTAGCGGGTGCCGAGCTTGAACACGTGCCCGACCTCGATCGCCGTCTCGAAACCGAGCTTGCCGCCGCAGTGCGGGCAGACGTCGCCCTCGCGCGGGACGCGGATGTCGGCGACCGTCCCCTTGAAGTCGCGGCCGAGCTCGACGCCCTTCAGGTGCCAACCGGTGCGATTCGCGCCGGCGACGAACTGGCCCTCCCGCAGCGTCTCGTCGACGACGATCGGCCCCGTGAACCCGACCGGCCCGAGCGAGCCCGGGTCGGCGCCGAATGCGGCGCGGATCTCCTCCTCGGTCGAGGGCCGCGCGTCCTCGCGGAGCACCGCGAGGAGCTTCGCCTCCTCGAGCCGGTCGTCGCCGCGCACGAGCGCGAGCACGACGGTGCCGTCCGCCGCCTTCGTGTACGGCATCGCCTTCGACGTCGCGGCGGAGTCGACGCCGAGCTGCGCTGCGAGCGACTCGATCGTCGTCGCGCCCGGCGTCTCGATCTCCTCCGGCGCGGCGAGGCGCGCAGGGAACTCCGGCGCGCGCGGGATGCCGCGCGCGATCTCGAGGTCGGCCGCGTAGTCGGCGTTCTCGCACGTGACGAGGGTGTTCTGGCCGGACCCGGACGGCGCCAGGTAGTCGAAGGACTCGCTGCCGCCCATCATCCCGGGCTCGGCCTCCACGCCGTGCGCGACGATGCCGCACCGCTCCCAGATCTTCTCGTACGCGACTCGATTCTTCTGGAAGCTGACGTCGAGGCCCGCATCGTCGCGGTCGAGCGAGTACGAGTCCTTCATGATGAACTCGCGGACGCGGATCAGCCCGCCGCTCGGCCGCGGCTCGTCGCGGTCCTTCGTCTGGAAGTGGTACCAGAGCTGCGGCAGCTCCTTGTACGACTGGATCTCGCGTGCGTGGAACGCGAACGTCTCCTCGTGCGTGAGCGGCAGGACGAAATCGCGGCCGCTCCGATCCTTGAGCTTGAAGAGCTCGGGGATGCCGTCACGGCCCGTCTTCTGCCAGAGCTCGGCGGGCGTCAGCACCGGCGCGAGCAGCTCCTGCGAGCCGATCGCGTCCATCTCCTCGCGGATGATCTGCTCGACCTTGCGGTGCACGCGCCAGCCGAGCGGCAGGTACGTCCAGAGGCCCGCGCTCACCTGGCGGATGAAGCCGCCGCGCACGAGCAGCTTGTGCGAGATCGACTCCGCGTCGGCGGGGTCGTCGCGCAGCGTCGGAATGAAGAGCTGTGATGCCCGGGCGATCATCGGCGTTGTCCGCTGAGGCTACTCGAAGCCGATCAGCGAAGCTTCGGCCATCGCAAGCGCGGCCGGCTTCGCCATCTTCAGTCGTTTCGGCCGCTGCATGCCCTGCTCGATCCACCGGTCGATCTCGAAGAAGAGCTCGTCGATGAGGATGTCCGACGACACCTTCTTCAGCACGCGCCCGTGCGCGTAGACGAAGCCGACGTCGCGGCCGCCCGCGATGCCGAAGTCGGCGTCGCCCGCCTCCCCCGGTCCATTGACCGCGCAGCCGAGCACCGCGACCTCGAAGTGCTGCGGATACGTGCGCAGCCGCTCCTCCACCTTCTCGGCGAGCGTCTGGACGCCGACATTGTCGCGGCCGCAGCTCGGGCAGGCGATCATGATCGGGCCGCGCTCGCGCAGGCCGAGCGCCTTGAGGATCTCGAACGCCGTCTTGATCTCCTCGACCGGGTCAGCCGTGAGCGAGACGCGCAGCGTGTCGCCGATGCCGTCGACGAGCAGCGCGCCCATGCCGACCGCCGACTTGATCGAGCCGGAGAAGGGCGTGCCGGCCTCGGTGACGCCGAGGTGCAGCGGGTACGGGACCTTCTCGGCGAGGAGCCGGTACGCGCGGATCATCGTCGGCACGTGGCTCGACTTGACGGAGATCTTGAAGTCGTGGAAGTCGAGGCTCTCGAGCAGACGCACCTCTTCGAGCGCTGCCTCGACGAGCGCTTCCGCCTGGTCGTGCTGCGCGAGGTCGGCGAGGTGCTTTGGCAGCGAGCCGGAGTTCGCGCCGATCCGCATCGGGATCCCCGCCTTCTTCGCAGCCCCGACGACGAGTGCGACCTTGTCGGGCCCGCCGATGTTGCCGGGGTTGATACGCACGGCTGCGACGCCACCCTCGATCGCCTTCAGCGCGAGCGAGGCGTTGAAGTGGATGTCGGCGATCACCGGCAGCGGCGACAGGCGGACGATCCGAGGCAGCGCCTCCGCGTCCTCGAGCTTCGGCACCGCGACGCGCACGATCTCGCAGCCGGCCGACGCGAGCGCCGCGATCTGCGCCGTCGTCGCCTCGACGTCGTGCGTCTTCGTCAGCGTCATCGACTGCACGACGACGTCGGCCCCGCCGCCGATCGGAACGCCGCCAACCGTGATCTGGCGCTTGCTCGCCACGGGCTCAGTCTAGCCCGCGGGTTTCCGGGCTCACCAGGCTCAAGGGACGCTGAGCCTCGCCCTCCTAGTGTGGACCGGTGCCGGAGAGGTCGTTGTGGAGCGCGATGTAGGAGATCAGCAGGATGAGCGCGATCCCGGCGATCGAGACGCGCTCGTAGACCTCGCGTGCGAGCGCGCGCCGCCGGACGGCCTCGATCAGCGAGAACAGGATGTGACCTCCGTCGAGCGGCAGCAGCGGCAGGAGGTTGAGGATCGCGAGCGACATGCTGATCAGCCCGAGGATCTGCAGGTACCAGTTGATCCCGAGCCGCAGCGCGACGGCGGACGTGCGGACGATCCCGACCGGCCCCGAGACCTGCGCGCGGTCCTTCGCGTGGAAGAGGCCCGCGAACGCGCTGACGGTTCCCGTGAGGACGCGCCAGCAGTCGCGCGCGGCGAGCCCCGCGCTCGCGCCGAACGGGTGCGACGCCGACGCGAGCCCCGGCGAGAAGCCCCAGATGTACTTGCCGTGCGAGAGGATCGTCTTGCGCGGGCCGAGGACGAGCTGCCTGCCGTTGCGCACGACGGTGAGCGTGATCGCGCGGCCGTGACTCGCGCGGATGCGCTTCGACATCGCGTCGAAGGTCGCCACCGCCTGTCCGCCGACGGCGACGATCCGGTCGCCGCGCTGCAGCCCGGCTGCCGCGGCCGGCGTCCCGCCGGAGACCTGCGCGACGGTCGCGGTGGGATTCCCGGTCGGTGCGCCCGTCGCGTAGACGCCCCAGAAGAGGAGGAACGCGACGAGGACGTTCATCAGCGGCCCGGCTGCGATGACCGCGATGCGCTTCCAGGTCGGCTGGCGCCAGTACGCATCGAGCCCCGTCCCCTCGTCGAGCTCACGCAGCGCGCGGTCGGCGGAGCGGCGTGCGCCGGCCGACAGCTGCGCGGCGGCGACGTTCGCTCGCAATTCGGGAAGCACGTCGCGTGCGCCGGCGAAGTTCTCCGCGTCGAGTGCGCGGCGCGTGCGCTGGACGAGCGGCGTGATGTCCGGGTCCTCGCGGAGCGCGCCGACCATCAAGAGCTCGACGTCGCGCCCTGCCGGCCGGTTCATCCCAGGGATGCGCACCATCCCGCCGAGCGGGATCGCGCCGAGCCCGTACTCGATGCCCTTGCGCTTGAACTTGACGAGCGCCGGCGGGAAGCCGACGTAGAACGTGCGCGGGCGCACACCGACTGCGAGCGCAACCGAGAAGTGCCCGAGCTCGTGCAGGAAGACGAGCAGCAGAAGCCCCGCGATGACGACGACCCAGGTCACGCGACGGCCTGGCCCTGCTCGACGAGACGCCGCGCCGCCGAGTCGGCCTCCAGCAGCTCGTCGACGTCGCGTGCGGGTGCGCCGTCCGCGCGCGCGAGCGCGTCGGCGACCGCGTCGGCGATGCCGAGGAACGGCAGCCGCCCCGCGAGGAACGCAGCCACCGCGACTTCGTTCGCGGCGTTGAAGACGGCGGGATACGTGCCGCCCTTCTCCCCCGCTTCGCGCGCGAGCGCGAGCAGCGGGAACGTCGCGACGTCGGGAGCCTCGAACGTGAGCGTGAGCCCGGCGAAGTCGAGCGGCGCGAGCGGCGTCGCGGCGCGCTCGGGGTACGTGAGCGCGTAGGAGATCGGGACACGCATGTCGGGGTAGCCGAGGTGCGCGAGCGTCGCACCGTCGCGCAGCCGGACGAGGGAGTGCACGATCGACGTCGGCTGCAGCACGACCTCGATGCGCTCGTACGGGACGGAGAAGAGGAAGTGCGCCTCGATCAGCTCGAGCCCCTTGTTCGCGAGCGTCGCGGAGTCGACGGTGATCTTCGGCCCCATGCGCCAGGTCGGGTGAGCGAGCGCCTGCTCCACCGTCACGCTGCCGAGCTCGTCGCGCGTCCGCCCGCGGAACGGCCCGCCGGAGCCCGTAAGGACAAGGCTCTCGACCTGGTCGGGGGACGTGTCCGCCAGGCACTGGGACAACGCCGAGTGCTCCGAGTCGACCGGGAGGATGCGGCCGTTGCCCCGCTCCTGCGCACGGAGTGCGAGCTCGCCGGCCGCGACGAGGCTCTCCTTGTTCGCGAGCGCGAGGTCGACGCCGCGTTCGAGCGCCCAGAGCGTCGCGTGGACGCCGGCGAAGCCGACGACCGCGTTGAGGACGACGTCCGGCTGCGCGCGTTCGAGCAGCTCGGTGAGGTCGCCGCCGACCTGCTTGAGCGGAGCGTCGACGTCGTCGAGCGGAGACGATCCCGAGGCGGCCGCGCACAGCTCGAGCCCCGGATGCGCCTCGACGATCTCGATCGCCTGGCGCCCGATCGACCCGGTGGCGCCGAGGAGGGCGACCCGCTTCACGGCGTCAGGGTAGCCGTCCTACGAGTAGCCGAAGGCCATGACGAGGAAGAACGCCGCCGGCGCCGCGAAGAGGAGCGCGTCGACACGGTCGAGCATCCCGCCGTGGCCGCCGAGCAGCCGCCCCGTGTCCTTCACCTCCATGTCGCGTTTCAGCATCGACTCGAAGAGGTCGCCGGCGGCCGAGGCAAGCACGACGACGAGACCGAGCACGACCGCCTGCCAGCTCGAGAGGTACGTGTGCCTGGTGTCGTAGAGCGCGACGAACGAGACGAAGACGCCGGCGGCCGAGCCGACGACGAAGCCCTCCCACGTCTTGCCGGGCGAGAGCTTCGGCGCGAGCCTGTGGCGCCCGAAGAGACGGCCGGCGAAGTACGCGAACGTGTCCGCGGCCCACACGGTGAGGAGGACGGTGAACGCGAGCAGCCGCGCCTGGTGGTGCTCCTGCCGGAGCAGCACGACGGCGCCGAGCCCGGAGCCGATCCACGCCGCGCCCAGCACCGTCGCCCCGATCGCGACGGTCGACGGCGCGCTCGTCCTCGAGAACGCGTTGAGCGCGAACGAGAGCACGAACGTCGCCAGCAGGCCGCCGAACATCCAGCCGACGCCTTCGGTGCGCGCCCCCAGCAGCGCGAGCACGACGCCGATGTAGATCGCGGGCGCGAGCGGACGCAGCGGGCGCGCCATCGTCACGAACTCGTGCACGGCGACGAGCGTCGCGAACACGACCAGGCCGAACAGCCACCACTTGCCGAGCCAGAGGAGGCCGAGCACGAGCGGCAGGCCGATCGCGCTCACCACGAGCCGCGAGATCAAGGAGCTCATCGTCCGCCGAATCTACGGCGGCGGCTCGCATACTCCTCGATCGCGGCACGAAACTCGCTCGGCCCGAAGTCCGGCCAGAGCGTGTCGACGAAGACGAACTCCGCGTACGCCGACTGCCACAGCAGGAAGTTCGACAGCCGCAGCTCACCGGAGGTGCGGATCACGAGATCGGGGTCGGGCATCTCCGGCGCGTAGAGATGCTGCGCGAACGCGGCTTCGTCCACATCGTCGGCGTCGACGCCGCTCTCGACGATGCGACGCGCCGCCTCGACGAGCTCGGCGCGTCCGCCGTAGTCGAACGCGATCCAGAGGTTCAGCCTCGACTCGGCGGCCGTCGCTGCCTCGAGGTCGGAGAGCTTCGCGCGCAGCCAGTCCGGTGCGCGGTCGCGGCGTCCGACGAAGCGCGTGCGAACCCCCTCCTTCGCCAGGTCGACGAGCTCGCGGTCGATCGTCTCGCCGAAGATCTCCATCAGCGCCTCGACCTCTTCGGCCGAGCGCGACCAGTTCTCGGTCGAGAACGCATAGACGACGAGCGACTCGACGCCGACGTCGATCGCGGTCTCGACGACGGGCCGCAACGCGCGCGAGCCGGCACGGTGCCCGTCGGCGACGCCGACGCCGTGGGCGCTCGCCCAGCGGCCGTTGCCGTCCATGATGATCGCCACCGCCCGCGCGGCCTCGGGCAGGCCGTGCTCCGCGGCCGTGTCGGCGTCGGTTCGCGGCAGGAGGCTCACTAGACCTCCATGACCTCGGCTTCCTTGTGCTTCAGGAGGTCGTCGATCTGCTTCGTGTGCTCGTCGGTGAGCTTCTGCACGCGCTCCTCTGCGCGGCGCTCCTCGTCGGCGCCGACGTCGCCCGCGTCGACGAGCTCCTTCAGATGCTTCATCGCGTCGCGGCGGATCTCGCGCACCGCGACGCGGTGCTCCTCCGCGAGCCCGCGCACGACCTTGACGAGGTCCTTGCGGCGCTCCTCCGTGAGTTGCGGGATCGGGAGGCGGATCAGCTTCCCGTCGTTCGACGGCGTGAGGCCGAGGTCGGACTCCTGGATCGCTTTCTCGATCGCGCGGATCGAGCCGGGATCGAACGGCTGGATCGTGAGCATGCGCGGCTCGGGGACGCCGATCGTCGAGAGCTGCTTCAGCGGCGTCTTCTGGCCGTAGTAGTCGACGTCGATGCGGTCGAGCAGCCCCGCCGACGCACGCCCGGTGCGCACGGTGTTGAACTCGGTGCGCGAGTGCTCGACGGACTTGCTCATCCGCGTCTGCGCATCAGTGATCAGCTCGTCGACGGTGGCCATTGCTCGTTGCCCTCCTACGGGGTCTCGATGACGGTGCCGACTTCGTCGCCGGCGACGACGCGACCGATGTTGCCGTCGGCGAGCTCGAAGACGTGGATCGTGAGCTTGTTGTCCATGCAGAGCGAGAGCGCGGTCGTGTCCATCACCTTCAGCCCACGCTCGATCGCCTCGAGGTGCGTGAGGTGCGGAAGGAACTTCGCGCTGGGATCGAGCCGCGGATCGCCGTCGTAGACGCCCGCGACGCCGTTCTTCGCCATGAGGATCGCGTCCGCGCCGATCTCGAGCGCGCGCAGCGCGGCGGCGGTGTCGGTCGTGAAGAACGGGTTGCCCGTGCCTGCCGCGAAGATCACGATCCGGCCCTTCTCGAGGTGGCGGATCGCCCGGCGGCGGATGTACGGCTCCGCGACCTCCGAGACGGCGATCGCCGACTGGACGCGCGTGTCGGCGTGCTCGTTCTCGAGCGCGTCCTGGAGCGCGAGCGCATTGAGGAGCGTCGCAAGCATCCCGGCGTAATCCGCCGTCGCCCGCTCCATGCCCTCCGCGGCGGCCGCGAGCCCACGATAGAAGTTGCCGGCGCCGACGACGATCGCGACGTCGACGCCCGATGCGCGCACCGCGGCGATCTCGGCGGCGAGGCTCTTCACGACGCCGACGTCGATGCCGTAGTCGCGCTCGCCCATCAGCGCCTCGCCGGAGAGCTTCAGGAGAACGCGCCGGAAGCCGGGGCCGCCGGCTTCCGTCACGTCGAGCTTCTCCTCCGGTCGAACGCTCATCGGCGTCAGGTCGCGAGCGCGAAGCGCTGGAACTCGAGCACTTCGGCGCCGGCCTCCTCGAGCACCTTGCCGACGGTCTTGCCGCCGTCGTGGATCCAGTCCTGGTCCGCCAGCACGTTCGCGCCGTAGAAGCGCTTGCCGAGCATCCCGTCGACGATCTTGTCTCGCGCCTGCTCGGGCTTCGACAGCACCTCGTCCGTGTTCGCGTAGATCTCGCGCTCCGCCGCGACCGCTTCCGCGGGAACGTCCTCGCGGCCGATCCACTGCGGATTCGACGCCGCGATGTGCATCGCGAGCTTGCGCCCGAGCTCTGCGTCTCCGCCTCGCAGCTGCAGCAGCACGCCGAGCTTGTTCGCCGGCGGATGCGCGTACGCGGCGACGACTCCGCCGTCGACCGCCTCGAAGCGCGCAGCACCGACGATCGCGATGTTCTCGCCGAGCTTCGCGACGAGCTCCGCGCGCTCCGTCTCGAGCTCGGACTCGGCACCGACGCCGCCCTTGTCGACGACGTCGAGCACCTTCTTCGCGAACGCCTGGAACTCGTCGTTCTTCGAGACCGGCTCGGTCTCGCAGCCGACGGCGACCATCGTCCCCTTCGCGCTCTTGTCGTCGAGCCGGTAGCCCACGAGCCCTTCGGTCGTCTCGCGGCCCGCGCGCTTCGCGACGCCCGCCATGCCCTTCTCGCGCAGGAGGACGATCGCCGCCTCCATGTCGCCGTTCGTCTCTGTCAGGGCGCGCTTGCAGTCCATCATGCCGACGCCCGTCCGCTCGCGAAGCTCCTTGACGAGCGCGGCCGAGATCTCCGCCATTACTGCTCCACCTCGGTCGTCTCGGTCTCCGCCGGCTCGGCCTCGGGCTCGGCGGCTGCTGCCTCCGGCTCCGCCGCCGCGGCCTCGGGCTCCGCAGCGGCGCTCGCGCCGTTCTCCTGCGCGCCCGCGGCCATCTCCTTCGCCGTCACCTTCTGCTTGCCCGCGGCGACCGCGTCGGCGATCACGCGCGTGATCAGCGCGCACGAGCGGATGGCGTCGTCGTTCCCGGGGATGACATAGTCGGACTCGTCCGGGTCGCAGTTCGTGTCGACGAGCGCCACGACCGGCAGGCCGAGGCGCCGCGCCTCGCGCACGGCGAGGGCTTCCTTCTTCAGGTCGATGATGAACACGGCATCCGGCTGGCGGCGCATGTCCGCCACCCCGCCGAGGTTCGCCTCGAGCTTCTCGAGCTCGCCCGACATCGCGATGCGCTCCTTCGCAGGCAGGAGGTCCATCTGGCCCTCGTCCCGCAGCCGGCGCATCTCGTGGAGCCGCTCGATCCGGTCGGACATCGTCCGCCAGTTCGTGAGCAGGCCGCCGAGCCAGCGATGGTTCACATACGGCATGCCGACGCGCTTCGCCTCGCTCTCGACGGCGTCCTGCGACTGCTTCTTCGTGCCGACGAACAGCACGGTGCCGTTCCGCTCGGCGAGGTTGCGGACGAACTGGGCGGCCTCCTCGAGGCGCTCGGACGTCTGCGTCAGGTCGATGATGTAGATGCCGGACCGCTCGGTGAAGATGAAGCGGCGCATCTTCGGGTTCCAGCGGCGTGTCTGGTGGCCGAAATGGACTCCGGCCTCCAGCAGCTCGCGCATGGAGACGACTGCCATTGGTCTTCCTTTCGGTTGGTTTGGGCCGTGCTGCCGGTCGGGGCTCGGGGCGCACCGGCCTCAGGGGCCGGCACCGCGCCCCGGCAGTGATCCGCCGGGGAGAAGGGACTGGAGCGGAAAGTCTAGCTGCGGGCCGCCGCGAGGGCGGTTTCGAGGTCGGCCGGGAGGGTCGACCTGACGTCCACCGGCTCGCCGGTGAACGGGTGCTCGAAGGCGAGCCGGGCGGCATGGAGGAACTGCCGCCGGAGGCCGAGCTCGCCGGGCCGGCCGTAGAGCGGGTCGCCGGCCACGGGCAGGTCGATCGCCGCCAGGTGGACCCGGATCTGGTGGGTCCGCCCCGTCTCGAGCGCGACCCGGAGCAGCGCGTGGCGGCGGAGGAGCTCCTCGACCTCGAAGTGCGTCACGGCCTCGCGCAGCGTGTCGGAGTCGAGCGAATGGCGCAGCGCGTCCTGGCGGTCACGGCCGATCGGAGCGTCGATCGTGCCGCGGCGCGAGCGCGGACGTCCGACCACGAGCGCGAGGTACTCGCGCGTCAGCGCACGCGACTGCACGAGCGCCTGCAGCCGGCGGTGCGCCTCCGGCGACCGGGCGACCACGAGCAGCCCCGACGTATCGCGGTCGAGCCGGTGCACGATCCCGGGCCGCTCCGGCTCGTCGCCTCCCTCGACGTCGTACGCGAGCAGGCCGTGGACGAGCGTCCCCTGCGCATGGCCGGGCGCGGGATGGACGACGAGGCCCGCGGGCTTGTCGACGACAAGCAGGTGCTCGTCCTCGTAGGGGACGTCGAGGTCCATCGCCTGCGGCTCGAGCGTGCTCGTGGGAGCGGCCGGCGCGTCGAACTGCAGCTCCTCCCCGCCCTCGAGCTTGTGGCTCTTCGGTCGCGTGCGACCGTCGACGAGCACGCCGCCCGAGCCGACGAGCCGCTCGGCGACGGCCCGAGAGCCGATCTCGGGCAGCCCCGCGAGAAACGCGTCGAGCCGCCGGCCGGCGGCGTCGTCAGGGACGCGCAGCTGCGTCACGCACGTGCCGCGCGCGGCGCGGCTCCCGCTCCGCCGCAACGAGCGCTGCGAGCAGGATCCCGACGCCGATCACGATGAAGCTGTCGGCGAGGTTGAACGCGGGCCAGTAGCGCAGGTCGAGAAAGTCGGTGACGTAGCCGAGCCGCACGCGATCGAGGAGATTCGAGAGGCTCCCGCCGATCACCAGCCCGAGCGCAACGGGCAGCACGGGATGCCGCGCGCCCGAGCGCGCGAAGAAGACGAGCATCCACACCACTGCGACCGCGGTGAGCACGATCACCGCTGCGGTCCGGCTCGAGAACAGCCCGAACGCGATCCCCGAGTTCTGCACATGATGGATCCAGAACGGCCCGACGACGTGCGTCGCCTGGTCGAGCGCGAGGTTGCTCGTGACGATGCGCTTCGTCAGCTGGTCCGCGGCCACGGCCGCGAGCGCGATCGCGACGAGCCCGATCCACTGGAGGGAGCCTGCGCCGAGCGACCGTTCGGCGCCGAGCACGGGCACGCTGCCGTCCGGCGCCGAGCCGACCCGTACGTCGAGCGGGCGCGCCGGCTCGGTCACCGTCGCTCGGCCTCGCGTGCGTCGTCGATGCAGAGCGACGCCCAGGGATGGGCTTCGAGCCGCTCCCGCGCGATCTCGCGGCCGCACTTCGTGCAGATGCCGTACGTGCCGTCGTCGATCCTCTTCAGCGCCTCGTCGATCTCGGCCAGCACCTGGCCCGAGTTCTCCCCGAGCGTGTAGTCGATCTCACGGTCGAGTGTCGCCGTCGCGGTGTCGCCGAGATCGTCGCTCGAGCCCGACGTCTCCTCGACCTCGTCGTCGAGCGAGCCGGGATGGTCGTCGCGGAGGTTCTGGATCGCGCGCTCGACGCGCTCCCGCTCCTCGAGCAGCGTCGTACGGAACTGTTCGGTGTCGATGGTCATGATCGCCTGTCCTTTCGTCCGCGGTCCAGACCCGGTGCGGATGCGGAGGTGAGGCGGCGCTCGGCGAGCGCCGGCCCGAGCCCTGTCAGCTCCACGATCTTGTCCCGCCCACCGTGGCCCGAAACGAGCACGACGGCGTCGCGCGGCACGGCGAGCGCGTCCGCGAGGAGACGCAGCACCGCTTCGTTCGCGCGACCCTGCTCGGGCGCGGCGGTGACGCGGATCTTCCACGCGTCGCCGTGCCGACCGACGATCTGCGCGCGGCCTGCTCCCGGGCTGACGCGCAACCGCAAACGGGTGGACGCAGCCGTCATGCGTCCAAGTGTACTCGCGGCCCTACGCGGCTTCGGCCTCCGCAGCGGGAGCAGCCGCCGTCGGCCAGGCGTCCTCGACCTCCTCGATGCCTTCGAGCGCCGCACGCAGCTGCGCCTTGATCCGACGCGACTCGTTGACGAGCCGCTCGTTCTCCGCACGTGCCTCCCGGTGCACCGCCCGCGCCTCCGCGTGCGCCTCACCAAGGATGAGGTCCGCCTCACGGCGCGCCTGTTCCTTCATCTCCGCCGCGGACCGCTCGGCGGAGACGAGCGTCGTCCGCAGCAGCGACTCGAGCTCGCGGAAGCGCACGAGGTCCGTCTCGAGCTGCTCGATCTTGTCCGCAAGGTCGGCGCGCTCGCGCCAGACGTCCTCGAAGCTCGCGGCGATCTCGTCGAGCAGCGTGTCCATCGCTGCGCGCTTGTAGCCGAACAGCCCCGTTCCCGGAGTCATGTGCCTGATCTCGACCGGAGTGAGTGCCATCGCTCCTCCCCTCTCTGCTAGTGGAACAAGTCCAGGATCCGGAACAGGACGACGCGCAGGATGATGAGCACGACGATCCCGACCATCGGTGAGAGGTCGAGTGCGCCCATCGGCGGGAGCAGCCTGCGGAAGAGCCGGAGGTACGGCTCGGAGACGTCGTAGAGAAAGCGCTGGATCCTGTTCAACCAGGGCGAGTACGGCAGCCGCAGCCAGCTCGTGATGATGTACGCCAGGATCACGAGCGTGTAGACCGTGATGAAGACGTTCACGAACGTCTTCGCCTGGTCGATCGCGTCGGCGAGCAACGAAAGGGTGGCTGTCACGCCCATCAGAGAGGCGTTTCGCG